>NZ_JNUP01000065.1:23358-360151 GCF_000758165.1 Spirochaeta lutea
CACCCTGGCGACACCATACCTGGGTTGGTTCCCTGGCTGTGCCACTATATCTAGCGTAGTTTACAATCTTTTGCGCACTACCAAATCCTTAGATCAATATCGACAAAAAACACATAAAGAATGATGGCAAAAAAAACTCTATATTCTTGTGCATATTTGTTAAGAGTATTCTATACCTAATGCAAAGAAGTAAATCAAGCTTTATAGGGGTGGAACAACAAAAATATGGGAAAAAAACCGGGTAAACGAACATCTTGCTTTATAAAACTTGTTATTTTTTGTCTGCATCAAAAACCCGTCAATACTCCAGACCGGCTAGGATTTTGGGTGGCATGAGTTTCCCGTTACGGGTAGTCCCGTGAGTCTCCTGGGTACGGCGAATCCATTCATCGGTACAGGTGTGGCCGCTGCTTGAAACGCAGCAACCCGTTGTACACCTACCGTTACTTTGGGCAAAATGTTTTAAGTATTTGTACAAAATGTTTTAGCTAATGGTACAAAATGTTTCAGCAGGCAAAACATTTCTTTTCAGCTGCTAAAACATTTCGCTACAATAGCTAAAACATTTTGCATAAACTGCTGAACCTGCTACAGAACCACTCGCATTATAAAGAGCGCAACAGATTGCAAACTATCATCTCGGCAACACCGGCTGCAGGCCTGTTACGATCTGGCTGGCCGGTGTATCACCGAAAAGGTCAGGCTGCCCCTCGGGGCCCGGTTTCGCCCCCCGGGGTGCGGGTAACGAAACTGCTATGGCAACCGATCCAGGGGCACAGGTAATAGCTCCCCGGGCGTTTAGCCCAGGGCCCTTACAATGGCATCACCCATTTCCTTGGTATTCACCCGGGTGCATCCCGGGGTCATGATATCTCCGGTCCGAAGCCCCTGGGCAAGTACCGATTCAATGGCTTGGTAGATGGCATCATAGGCCTCACTCAAGCCGAAGCTGTATTTGAGCATCATGCCCGCGGATAGAATCTGAGCGATGGGATTTGCAATTCCCTGACCGGCAATATCCGGCGCACTGCCCCCGGAGGGCTCGTACAGACCGAAACTGCCCTCTGCCAGGCTTGCGCTGGGTAACATTCCCAAGGATCCGGTGATCATGCTGGCTTCATCGCTGAGAATATCACCGAACATATTGCCGCAGAGCAGGACATCGAACTGCCGGGGATTTTTCACCAGCTGCATGGCGGCATTATCAACGTACATATGATTCAGCTCTACATCCGGATAGTCCTTGGCAACCCCGGTTACCACCTCCCGCCAGAGCACCATACTTGCCAGAACATTTGCCTTATCAATGCTGGTTACCTTCTTGTCCCGCAGGCGTGCGGCCTTAAAGGCTACATGGGCGATGCGTTCTATTTCGGGTTTCGTGTAGACCAGGGTATCGAACCCCCGTTCCGCATCCCGACCCTTGGGCTGGCCGAAATAGATGCCTCCGGTAAGCTCTCTGACTACCAGGACATCAAAGCGGTCACCGATCACCTCCGGTTTCAGGGGCGAGGCATCCTTGAGCTGGGGGAAGATGATGGCAGGCCGTAGATTGGCATAGAGGCCGAACAGCTTCCGCAATGGAAGCAGCGCTCCCCGTTCGGGTTGCTCATCCGGGGGAAGGTTCTCCCACTTGGGCCCGCCCACGGACCCAAAAAGAATGGCATCGGCCCAGCGGCAGGTTTCGACGGTGCTGTCGGGCAGCGCTTTGCCCTCTGCATCAATACCTGCACCTCCCACATTCGCCCGGCGTTTTTCCAGGCTCAAGCCGTAACGGGGGGCAACAACATCCAGAATCTTTTCTGCTTCAGCCATCACCTCAGGTCCGATACCGTCCCCGGGGAGAATAGCTATTTTTTTGGTTTTTGTATGTGCATCCATGGCATCACTCTACCCACCGGCTGCCCTTTCTTCAAGGTTGACCCCAGGCTCTTACTCATATGTCTGGTGATTTTCCTGCCTTTCGGATAGAATACCCGCCTGGAAAAACCAAGCACTCCGCATGTATACCATCCGAGGGAGGAACCCATATGAATACCAAGGCCCTGGACGCCGTCGCATTATCCATACGAAGTCTGAGTATGGACGCCATCGAAGCCGCCAAGAGCGGCCATCCCGGATTACCCATGGGTATGGCAGAATTCGGGGCTCTCCTATTCGGGGAGATTCTAACCCACAACCCCCAGGACCCTGCCTGGATGAACCGTGACCGCTTTGTGCTTTCCGCAGGCCATGGTTCCATGTTTCTATACAGCCTGCTGCATCTCAGCGGGTACGATCTTCCTCTCTCGGAAGTCAAACGCTTCCGCCAGGTCGGGAGCCTTACCCCGGGACATCCGGAGTTTGGACACACCGCTGGGGTAGAAACCACCACGGGTCCCCTGGGGCAGGGCTTGGCAAACGCCGTCGGGTTTGCCCTGGGAGAACGCCATTTGGCCGCCCGACTTAATACCCCGGAGTTCCCGGTGATCGACCACTATACCTACGTGCTTGCCGGAGACGGCTGTATGATGGAGGGACTCACCAGTGAGGCAGCCAGCTTTGCGGGCCATCAGGGTCTGGGAAAACTGATTGTCTTCTACGATTCCAACCGGATCTCCATCGAAGGATCCACCGACCTGGCATTTACCGAGGATGTAGCAGGTCGTTACCGGGCCTTCGGATGGCAGGTTCTTGAGGTCAGTGCTTACGATTACCAGGGAATGAGGGATGCTGTTCATCAGGCGAAAAGCCAGGATAGCCAGCCCTCGCTCATTATTTTAACCAGCACCATTGGTAAGGGTGCGCCAACCAAGGCGGGGACAGCCGGCATTCACGGTGCCCCCCTGGGCGCTGAGGAACTCTCCGCGACGAAGAAGGCCCTGGGCATCCCTGAAGATCACCCCTTTTTCATTCATCCCGAGGCTCTGGCCTATTTTAAGGAAAAGGCTTCCGGCTGGGCCCAAGCTCAAAATGCCTGGAATGCCCAACTAGCTGCTTGGAAGAAGGCCCATCCGGAGAACGCTGCCCTGCTGGAGCAGTTAGGCAAGCGGGGACCGGAACTCTTGGACCAGGTAGAGTGGCCGGCCTATAAGCCCGGGGATACCGGGGCAACCCGATCCACCAGTGGAAAAGCCCTGAACGCCCTGGCCAAGGTGTACCCCGGAATCATCGGAGGCAGCGCCGATTTAGCTCCCTCAAACAATACGAACCTCCAGGGCTTCCCGGATATGGACGGCAGCAACCCCGGCGGCCGGAACCTGCATTTCGGGGTCAGGGAACACGCCATGGGGGCCATCAGCAATGGACTGGCACTGTACGGAAATCTACGCCCCTTCTGCGCCACATTTCTGGTATTTACCGACTATATGCGGCCGGCAATGCGTTTGGCGGCCCTTATGAAACTCCCGGTCATCTACATTATGACCCATGACTCCATATTTGTCGGAGAAGACGGCCCCACCCACCAGCCCGTGGAACATCTGGCTGTAGCCCGGGCCATTCCAAACATGGTGGTGCTGCGGCCCGGGGATGGAGATGAAAGTAATCTGGCTTGGATTATGGCCATGGAACGGACCAATGGACCGGTAGTGCTGAGCTTGACCCGGCAGAATCTGCCCGTATATGAAAAACCGGCAGGTTGGGAACAGGATGCCCTCCGGGGTGCCTACATCCTGTACCGGGGAAGCGACAATCCGGATATCTGCCTGGTAGCCACCGGTTCGGAGGTGCATATTGCCCTGGATGCTGCGAAGCGCTATGAATCAGCCAATCCCGGGAAGACCGTCCGGGTGGTCTCCATGATCAGCCGTGAACTCTTTTTATCCCAGGATAAGACCTGGCGTCGGGCCACCGTTCCCCCGAAAAGCAGGGTAATGGTGGTGGAAATCGCCAGTTCCCTGGGCTGGGAGGGGTTTGTTCAGGATCGGGCAGACCTATTTACCCTGGACAGCTTCGGCATCAGCGGACCGGGCAGCGAGGTCGCGGAGCATTTCGGTCTGGATGTTCATAGCCTGGTCCGACGGATGGAAGATCTTTCCTAGAATTCCTAGGGGATCTTATTTATGAGCTTCCATTCGGCGTAAAAGCCCGTGGAAGCTCCGTCCGACTCGGGTAATTCCGTCTGACCGGCACCGGAAGCGGCACCGGAAGCGGTTCCAGCCGAAGAAGGGGCGGCACTCGGCTGAATGGTAAAATGGAAGATCCCGCAGTTTCCTACCCTGATTACGGGCATCCAGCTATCCCAGCCCGAGGCAAGGCTGACCCGAAACAGCCATTGAATCAATCCTCCATGGCTCACGCACAACAGCCGGGCCGGCTCATCCATTTCACCGGCCCTGGCTATAAGGGTATTCCACACCCGTAGCGCCCGGGCCTCCAGTTCGGCGATGGTTTCCGCTCCTTGAACCCCTTCCCAGGAGCGGCGGCTGAATCGCCGCCATGCTTGGGGATCTTCCTCCCGGATTGCGGCTATCGATTTATCCGTGAAAACGCCGGTATCAATCTCCTGTAAATCATCCCAAGATTCCACCTCCTGGCCGGAAATCCCAATCTCCGAGGCAATGATACGGGCGGTTTCCATGGCCCTGCCCAAGGGGCTGGAGTAGATCTGCCGGATATCCTGGCTTGCAAACCACGACCCGGCTGCATGTGCCAGGGTCATGCCCGTTTCGGTCAGGGGGTAGTCGGTCCGGCCTTGAATAATATGATTCCGGTTCCCGAGGGTTTCACCGTGGCGAATAAAAAACAAGTCTACCCGGTGGGTAAGATTGGATATATCAAGATGGGGGTGATTCATAGTCCTTCCTTCCTGCCGAACTCTACCGCAGTTTTCATGAAACTGCCAACCCCAAGATTGTTCTGGCTCTCCACCGCCCAACCGGGCGTGCCCAATCCTGGAGGCGGCACTATTTCTGGGTTGGTCCCCATTGTTGGCGACGAATGGATTACACCGCCCTAACCGGCATAGAGTCCAGGGTGTTGCGCCTCATAGGTGGTTCCGAATCCTGGGGTAGCTCCAGAAATCCATCGGGCGGATTGCCAGCCGGGGCAAAAAAAAAGCTGCCAATTCCTTGGCAGCTAACCGAGTTTGCAATGGTCTTAGTGTTTATACCAAACCTGCTGTTCGTCAGCAAAAATATCGGACACCAGGGTGTTCCCTTCAAAGGTATAGGTAAATGCGCTGGAATCACTCTTCACAAAGAGGGCGTAATACCACCATTCGCCTGCGCCGTTAGAGGCGGAATACTCGGCCTGGCCCCCGAGGGTCCCAAGTATCATAAGTGCTCCAAAGAGAGAATCTTCATTGAATGTTACGGAACCGTCCGCACCAAGTTCAAAGTCCCAAATGGACTCGCTTGATCCCCATCTTCCAACAATGCCCTGATCTATAACACTGCATGATCCCAGAGCGAGAACCGCAGCAACCAGCAAAATCACAACCACGATTTTTCCTCGTGCCTTCATTGTGACCTCCTATTAAGGTAAGACGTAGTGTCAGTCATGATTTTACAACCTTAAATCTACCTTAACAAGAGAAATCTAAATTATTAAACCTAATTGAATTAGTCAGATTAGTCTAACTTTGAGACTGACTTCATCGGAAAAGAGGTAATAGCATCATTAAAATCCTAAGGGATTTTTTAGATGATAACGTTTCAATATATAAAAAATCCATAATGACGTTTTCGAGGGGCTATCTCATGGCAGGATACTGGCGACCCCACACCGACGGGGTCACCTCAAGGTGCCTGTTGCATGGGGGTGGGATTGCATTATTTTCTAAAAGTGCTGGGTACCAAGATAAAACGGGGCTGCAGGTACGCCGGTCAGCTGTCTTCCGGTTCTCCGAACCTCGGACAAGGGGCAGATCTCCCCAGCACTGGGATGCCCGCAAAGCTGTCGGCGCTCTATAGGGGCTGAGGATATCTGCCGCTTAGTCCTAAGTAAGAACCCCCGGCTAAAACCAGATTACGATATCCTCGTCGGGATCATCATCGTAGTATTTGATCATCAGGGTCTGGGAATCCGGGTTGTAGTACCGGCCCTTGCTGTAAACCTCAAAGTCCGGGGCGTTGCGCCAGGTAATGCCGAAGAGCTGCATGCCCGTGAGGGGGTCGACCCGGGGAATCCCATGGATCAGCATGTACTGGGTGCGGTTCCGGGTGGTGGTGGCGGAAAGGGTCAGCTGATTGCCGGAAAACTGTATATCATCCACCTGGGCTATGGTGTACCACCAGCTCCCCGGGCCAAAGTAGGGGTAGAGGCTTTCCATCCGGGGGTAGAAGGGATTCTGCTGGATGAGTGAGTAGATATCCTCGGGGCCCCGGAAGCGTAGGAAGGCGGAGATCTCGCCCCCGGTAATTTCGATTCGTTCGGGCAGGAATCCCTGGCTGTCCCCAAGGTTTAGGATGGACAGTACCATGGTCCGCCCGAGGTTCACCAGCCGGTCGTCATTCAGCTCCCGGCCGGCGGCTTGGAGCATCTTACCGGCCAGCACATTGAGCTGGCTATCGGCAATACCCGGTTCAGACTGGAAGAAGAATCCCTGGTCAATTCGGATGATGTTAGGCAGAACCATTTCTTCGATGAGGGGATAGAAAGCTTCCCGGAACTGGGCAATTTCTGTGGCGGGAAGATCGAAGATGAGCAGGTTGGCAAGCAGGCCCACCGCCTGGGACGGTTCCAGGGCAACGGTATTGATGGTATCGGTCAGATTCTTAAGGTCCGCGTATAAATCGGTGCCGCCATGGAAGGCTGCAAATGAAAATAGTTCGGGAACCAGGAAGACCTCCATGTTTCGTTGGGTAACCAGATTAGCAATCCTTGTCCTCAGGGCTTCAGTGTGGGCCTCTAACCCTGCGGTAACCCGGCGGAGATCTCCTAGGAAAACCGAGGAACGGTAGGTGAGGGCATCAGGATGGGCATCCGCTGCGGTGCGCATGCTGGTGTACACCCGGGTGTAATCGTTTCGCTGCCAGGCTTCTGCAAGCAGACTGATGAGGATTTCCTCATTGAAGGCCGAGTCACCGTTCCGGTGAGACCACATCCCCGTTCCTGCGTTAAACCGGTTGGTTCGCCACCCGAGGTAGGCTGCATCGATGTACTCCTGGATTCCCGCGGAATACGCGCTGGCGCTGACCTGGGGTACCTGGTCCTGGAACCAGAGTTCAAACACATCCTGATTCCCCGCTGCCCTCCGGGTGTACCGGGCCATGAGAGAAGCGGTATCAGCGGCGAAGACCATGGTCTGGGTATCGGTTTGTATGAATGACCGGGGCGGCAGGGAGAGGATGTACTGATCTCCGTTATACCCTACCTCCAGGCCCGGGTAGTTCTCGGTAATCCGGGCATCCGCACCGCGCTGCAGGCGGTAGGGAACCAGTACGCCCCGGTAGGGCTGCTCGGATTCCGGGATGATCGGGTTCAGAATGAACTGATCACCCTCCCCCTCGTAGGTAATTTCCAATTCTATTCCGGCCTCGAAGAGAATGCGGAATCCACCCGGGATGCTTTGGTAGCCCTGGAGATCGTAGTATTGCTGGGCGTCCTGCTGCTGGGTCAGGGCGATGGGGTTCCGATCGTCAAAAACGAACTCCAGGCCCTCCACCCCGATGGTCAGGGTGTCAATGGCCGGTGCCCGATCATCCTCAGCGAGTTCGAATACCCCCTCGAGCTGAATGGGTCCAACAGAGTCGGAGAAGAGGCTGCCTCCGGAGAACTGAATGTAGAGAAGCAGCAGCAGGATGCCTGCATAGAGCAGGGGTAAACCAAGGTAGGTTAGGGGGATTCGACGGTTCATAGCTTTAGAGCATATCAGCAGGGAACCAGAATTGCAATTTCTCCGGGCCCGATCCCGGGGATCATTTCTGTTCGAAGGGTATCCTGGGGACCTCTGAGAGGCCCCGGAATGTACTGAACAGTGAGGTTTTGTGGATCCAATTTCCCTCGAGCTACCAGGTGCATCTTGAAAATTATACGGTATCATATATAATACCTATATGGAGAAGGTTGAAGCAATTCTCGATACCAATGTCCTTTTATCTGGATTAGTGAGTAGAAACGGAAAATCCTTTAAGATTCTCCAGCTTTTAGCGGAAGAGAAATTCAATATTTCAATTTCTGTTCCGGTCATTCTTGAATATGAGGCGATACTCAAAAAGAAACTGAATAGGAAAGTTTATTCAGACCAGGATATTCATGCGATTATTGATTACATCTGCAAAATTGGACGACATATCAAAGTATATTATTTATGGCGACCAATCCTAAAAGATCCATATGATGATCATTTGCTTGAGGTTGCGGTAGCCACAAATGCAAAATGGATCATTACGTACAATGTGAAAGACTTCGAACGGGCCAGTACATTTGGAATTTCAGCTGTGACCCCAAATGAATTCCTTCGAGTGCTTGAGGAGGTAAAATGAGCACGTTGAGTATAAGAATCCCAGATTCACTTCATGCATCAGTGAAACGATTCTCGAAAGAAGATCATGTTTCAATAAATCAATTTATTGCTGCAGCCGTAGCAGAAAAAATTACCGCCCTGGAAACGGAAAATTATCTGAGTGAACGAGCACAGTCTGGCAGCACTGAAAAGTTCAAAGAAATATTAAAAAAGGTTCCCAATATAGAACCAGAACAGCATGATAAATGACCACGTATCAAGCGCTTCGAGACGGACTCGCCTATTGACATGGAGTTTGCTTGATCCGCCTGGCGGCGGGCAAACTCCACGCCAATTACAGCTCACCGCTCAAGCGGTCGTTGGGTAGATTTAGTCCGCCGGGTGGCAGCGGTACTGCTGCTTCGGGAAGAGGAAGTCCCGGAGGACCGGCTTGCGGTTGAGGAGCCTGACCCGGAATTCGATCCCGAGCCGAGGCTTCGGGCGACGCTTACCAAGGCACCGGTGATCTCGGCGAGGTAGTAGCCCAGGAGAAGCATGAAGAAGCTGCTCACTGCACCGAGGATCAATACCAGCATTCCGTTCAAGAAAGGACTGCTGGTTAATCGCAGACCGAAGTACATCATGAAGGGGGCCATAGCGGTAATAAGCCCTATGAGCATGGGGGCGAGCCAAATCGCAAAGGTAGTAATAAGACTGACCGCCAGAAGAATGAACACCACCGTCTCGGTTACGGTCTTCATAAGCAGCACGATAATGGGGGTTGCGCAGTACTCAAGATCCCGGGTTAATCCCAGAATATCCGAGCCCCGGACCCACAGCAGATTCAAGAGCAGGTAAAACAGGGCCAGAAATACGATCTGGGTTAGGATGAGAAACACCACAATCTCCACGGGCGGCTCGCTCCCCCGGATGGTACTCCAGAGATCCACGGAGTATTTGATTAACGGAATCACCGTCAGCAGACTGAGGATGCGGACCAGCCAGCCGTACCCGCGGTTGAACAACCGTCCGTCTTGAACGGTGCGCAAGAACGATGTGAACACCAGAATCTTATTCATGCCTTTCTCCTTAGGTAGTGCGCAAAGGATGGTAAACTACACCGGAAGTAGCGGTGCTACCAGGGGTTCGGCCCCAGGAGTATTGCCGCCTCGGGGCAATGGTACAATCTTCTGTGCACTAAATTCGTAGTAATAGCAGGCGCATTTGCCTTGGGAGCTTCTGTCCCCCGGTAAAGTATAGGTGCCCATACCGCATCCCGTAATTGGCCGATCGGCCAGTGGGTGTGGCCAAAAGACCGCCCTTCCCCCTGGATGAGGCATTAAAATCCCCGAAGGGAAAATAAAGAGTGATATACTGAGGGTATGAAGGAAACACAGGACGTACAGCAGCCCCTCGTAGAGAACAAATCGGTCCGGCAGCGCCCCGATGAGGGCTTCCGGCGGTGGTTCATGAACGACTACTTCGATCTTATCGTGTGGTACCGGGATGTCTCGGGTCCGGTGCAGGGGTTTCAGCTCTGCTACTCCCGCCACCGGGGTGAACGGGCATTTACCTGGCAGAGCGACAGTGCCGCCAGCCATTTTGTCAGTGACGGAACCGACGGCCAGGGAATCAGCCGCCTTGCCACGGGTATTCTGACCGGAGATGCCGGGCCGGTTCCACCGAGGGTACTCTCCCGGCTGGAGGCTGAGCAGGGCGATCTGCCCGATGAGCTCCTGACCCTAATTCTTCAGCATGTAGGTGATTATAACGACCGGCTCTCCCGGAACTGACAGCCAAACCCCGCCCGGGAAGGGGGCTGGTTTCCTCCCTGACCTCCACGACCCCTACTGGCCCGGCAAAAACTCCAGATGCGGCGCAGAAATCAAGAAGCTGCCGGCATCCTCGTTGGGGTAGCTGGTTTCCAAATCCTCACCCTGGGGATCGTACACCTGCTTGCCAATGGCGGCGGGAATAACCTGAATCCGGAGAACCTCATCATCGCCTGCCACCCCGTAGAGGCTGCCCACCAGATTTTCTCCTGTCAGCGTAAGCTTGGTCCAGCCCTCGGGCTGGGTGTAGCCCTCCTTGGGGTTGCCCTGCCAGAGGTCAAAGGTTTTGCTGGCGGACCCGGCGTTGCCCAGGATCTGGAGGGTAATGTACCGGCCGGGGTAGCGGTTTCGGCCGTCCGGGTCCGGGGTAACCACCGGGTCGGGGCGGACGTAGAGGGAAAACTCGTAAGATCCGCTTTGCAGGGGAAAATCCGCTCTCTTGGCATCATCCACCCGGGTCAGGCCGGTTTCCAGACTGTAGGAGAGATCCGCCGACTGGGTTTGCACGATCCGGAAGTTGTCAAAGTGCAGATCCAGGTTCGATGCGGTCTGCTCCAGGGAGAGGTAGCGCATGGTACCGGGGCCCAGGGTGACGGTGTTTGCGGTGTTCCCCGGGTAGAATTGGCCCGCTGTATCAATTGATGGAAATGTCCGGTAGATGGAAAGGTCGCTGTCCGGCTGAACCGAAACGGTAGCGGTGGGGTTGTAGGTGCCTCCGGGGCTATCCCAGAACCCGAAGCTGTAGCTGAATTGATCCCCGGGAAGCCGCATGGAAAAATGGATGGTGAACTCCCTGGCCGGGGTCTGGGCCGAGAAGGTGGACAGATGGTCGGCCAGGTCGATGTAGGCGTAACTGTCCTGGGCTGCTGCTGATTTATGGTGGAGTACCTGGCCGCTGAGCCACCAGAAGCTATCAGTTTCGGGGTTGCCGGCGGTTCCGAATACGAGGTCGGTACCAGGGTCTTCAGTTGACCACTGGACGGGAGGATTGCTGCCGTCCTCGAAGTCGCCGTTGGCCAGCTGGTTCTTGAGTTCCAGACGGTAGACGGCGCCTGAGGCTTCCGGGGGCGCGGCGAGATTCTGGCCGGTTACATCGTCGAAGGCCATGAGGGCGCCGGAGGTTCCGGGTGCTGTGGATTCATGAAGAACCCAGGATTCGGTTGAGAGGTTCTGGGATTCCAGGAGGTTCTGTCCCCGGTAGGCGGAGAAAATATCCAGGGGATCGCCGCAGGTCGTCAGGATCCCTGTTAGAACCGTCAGGATTAAGAGGGGAAGGATGGCTGGCCTTTTCGTATCCTGGGAATTGTTCACCGTACTGCTCCTGGTTCGGGACTAGAATCTTGGGGGTTCTAGTACCCTTCAAGATAACTATAGCACACCCCATGGGCCCCAGCCACATGGTACCGGGATTGATTCAGGAGGGTTACTTAGCGCGTACTATCCGTTGTATCCATACAAGACGGGCTGGATTGCGGGGAGTTTGGGGAAGAAAAAAAGCTGCCTCCCGCGCGCTTCAAGGAGGACCCGATGGTTGAAATCCTAAGAATCGGGTGAATCGCCGCAGGGGCAGCCGTATTACCAACAACGCGATACCGGAGGATGTTACAGGGCAGCTAGTACATCGCTGCCGTGGGTTTCGGTATTAACCCGGCGCCAGATCTTCTTTATTCGTCCCTGGGGATCAATAAGGAAGCTGGACCGAATAACGCCCATGGTTTTTTTACCGTACATATTTTTTTCACCCCAGGCTCCGTACCGGGTCATGACCTCTCCTTGAGGGTCGGACAACAGAGTAAAGGGCAGTTGGTACTTTTCTATGAACCGGCGGTGGCTGGCGGCATCGTCCTTGCTTATGCCCAGGATTACGGTGTCGGTATTTACAAAATCCTGCCAGGTGTCCCGAAGGCTGCACGCCTCCTTGGTACAACCCGGGGTGTCATCCTTGGGGTAGAAATAGACCAGAACGTGTTTTCCCCGGAGTTGTTCTAGGGTGACCAGCTGACCGTCTTGGTCTGCCAGGGTAAAATCCGGTGCTGACTGTCCTTCTTCCAGCCGGACAGGTTGGGGGTTTGCACTCATGATGCACTCCTTACTAATAAGTATAGAATAGGCTCGGCCGGTCTGCCATGGGGGCTTACCGGCCTTGTAGTTTTTTAAAAAAGTCTTCTAGGTTCTTGCCTGCGTCGGAGGCGGATTTTTGAAGCCGTTCGCCTAGATCAGCGGCGGCCTTTGCCAGGGGATCCTTGGAGCGGCGTAATTCTTCCTGGTACGCCTTGCTGGATTCCTCAAAGTCTCGACGCAGCTCTTCAAAGCTCGGCCTGCTGGGCCGACTGGTTTGTTCGCCGGGGTTTGCGGTGTCTTCACCGGCGGTTCGGGAAGCCGAGGCAGTTGAATCCCTTTGAAAATATTCCCCATCCAAGATGCGCTGGTAGGATCCGGAATCGATCCACGTTTTTAGTTCGGACACCCGGATGACCGGGAAGGGATGGGTTTGGCCGATGAGGTTGATGACCTTGTGTATGCTGTCGACCATGGTGCCGGCTGCATCGTAGTCCGCTGCCTGGGCAAGAAATGAGTCGATGTTCATCTGCCCGATCTCGCTGCCCCCGGCAAGCTTCATGAGTACCCGGTATTGGACATTGGGGTCCTGAACGGTGAGCAGTCCCGCCCGGTCTGCGGTGAGTTCGCTTTTTCGGTCCCATTCACGCAGGGCGGCGATGATGGCGTAGAGGGCAAGCTGGCCCACCGGGAGCTGGAGAACCAGGGCGGTGGAATTCACCAGGAGCCAGAGCAGGGTTTTGTATAGGACATGGTTGCTGGCGATGTGGCCCAGTTCATGGCCGATAATGCACAGTAGTTCCTGGTCGTCCATAGCTTGAACGAGGCTGGAGTTCAGGGTAATGAAGGGGCGGTCGACTCCCACTGCACCGGCGTTTAGTACGGGGTTCTGGGTTACATAGACCTCTGGAACGGGGTGGATGTCCAGGGTGCTGCAGGCCTGGATGGTCAGAGCATGGACCCGGGGAAACTGGTCGGGGCTTACCCGGACAGCTGAGGCTAAAAAGAGCTGACGCAGACTGGATTCTCCGGTCAAGCCGACAACAAAGCGGATCACCTCGTTTACTCCCGGTACCGCCCGGAGGGCGTTCAGGGCGGCCCGGTCAGCGGGATGTTCCCAGGTTTTTGGGTCAATGGATGGAAATTCGTTCATACCTTTGAATGTACTACCTGGAGGGGAGGGGGGCAAAGGGGAATTTCTGGAAATCGGCGGCGGTCCCGGGACGGGCGATTCCCGGCGGCGGGTTGATAGACGGCCGGGCTGGAGCTGTCTACGCAAGTTTGTTATCAGACGGCCGGCTTGGACTGAAAGAGGCACGGGTACCGAGGAGTACCGCCCCGACGGCTGGGACGTTCCCCCGGCAGCCAGGTTGGGATGGAAAGAGGCACGGGTACCGAGGAGTACCGCCCCGACGGCCGGCTGGGGCGGTCCCGGCACCGGCTGGCACGGAATGGTGCGGGGTGTACCGTGGAGTACCGCGCCGGGCGACGGCTGGGAGTAACCAATAGGTGAATGCGGGAGTGATGCAAACGCCGTGCGGTCCCCGGCGCCGGCTGGGGCGGTCCCGAGGAGACGGTCTCCCGAAGCCGGGGTCCCTGTCAGAAGTCCGGCTGGGGCGCTATCGGCAGGTTTGTTATCAGGCAGGCGCAACCCCGGGTACTGAGGCCATCTACTCCCGGGGTGGAAATTCCCGGCCCTTTAGTACTATGGTTTCGGATATGAAACAGAAAACATCCATGGCGGGTACGGCGGTACTATCGGGGCTTCTACTGATTTTGATTTTTTCAGGGTGCTCCGCGGAGCAGGGGGTTGCCCTGGGGGTTACCGGGGATGCCAAGTTGAACCTTTCCCTGGAGTTACAGCCCTTTTTCGTGGAGTATCTGCGCGATCTGGCTGCGCCAGGCGCCCACGCCGGGGTGGTATTCGACCCCCAGGCGATTCGGGCCGGCTTCGAGGCCTACCGGGGGGTCCGGGTTCAGGATGTCCGGGTGGAGGATGACCGGCGGCTGACGCTGTCCCTCTCGGTGGTGGATCTGGAGGAGCTCGCTGGTGATGAGCTCGAGCTTCCCGAGCTTCTGAGCTTTCTCCGGAGCTCCCAGACCCCCGGCTCCCAGGTATCCGGGGTAATCTTCCGGATTGACCGCGGGCTCGTACAGGCCCTTCTCGGGGTAACGCCCTTCGCGGATTCCGAATCGATCCGCTACCTGCTGCCCGGGGAGAACCAAATGGTACGGGCAGAGGATTATACCAGCGACCTGGTATGGATCTTTGAGGAATACGAGGAAAGCGCGCTGCTGGAACAGGTGCTCGGGGAATCGGCGGTGGTTCTGGAAATCTCCGTGCCCCGGGATATTACCCGGGTATCCGGCCCGGGGTTGGAGCGTATCGCTCCCCGGCGAGCCCGGTTGCGGCTTCCGGTCATTCCCCTGTTGACCGATGTTGAGCCAGGGACCTACCGTCTTGAGTTCTGACCGAGATCTCTCCCCAAACCGCGAACGCACCCTGGATGAGGGGCTCTCCCGGATGATCCGGCGTTTTGCCGAGACGGGGGGCTCGGTTGACGGGGAAACTGCGGGACCGCGGCAGGCATTGCTGGGGGCCCTGGAGGATACCGGGCGGCTCTGGGCCGGGACCTGGCGGGTCATCTGCGTGGAGGACGGTCTGCTGGTTCAGGCCCTGGGGCTGGATGACCGGCGGCCCATCTTGGCTGGGGGGGCTTCGGAGCAGTCCGGGGAAGAATGTATCCGGGCCATCTGCTGTATCGGGGATAGCGAGACCTCCCCATCCCCGAGCCTGGACGCTGCCCGGCAACGGATCCTTGAACGCTTGGCGGAGGATCCCGTGGCAATTCTGCCCGATACCGGGACCCTGGTTGTCAAGTTAGGGCGCCGGGATGAGCCTATGGGGTTTTTTATTATAGGGGGATTCGAATGCCTGCCCCATCGGGGGGAGCTGCTGCTTCTCCGGATGCTTGGGGAGGTCCTGGGCAGCTTCTTGCAGCGTATCCGGGGTGAATTCGCCGATAGGCAGCACCGGGCCGAGATCCAGCGGGATTTGGCGCGATGGGCCTGCCTGTACCGGATCGCCGGTCTTGCCCGGGGAGATCTGACCGAGCCCCGGGAGTACTTTACCCGGGCTGCGGCCCTCATTCGGGATGGTCTGGCGTATCCCGAAGAAAGTCGAGTGACCCTGCGGATCTGGGACATCCTCTGTGTTTCCCGGGGCAGTTTGGTGGATGAAGCCCGGGAAGACCCAGCGGGTCGGGGTGGCGGAGAGATTGCAATCCCCTTGGGGACCTCGGATGGCGGAGAGGGATTGCTGACGGTGGATCTGCCCCGGGGACTTACAACCCACGACCGTCAGTTGGTGGATGCCGCCGGGGCGGAGCTTTCCCTGGTCATCGAAAACTACCGGCTTCACGGCCAGCGGGATCTCATGGAGATTCAGCTGCGGCATACCCAAAAGATCGAGGCCTTGGGGCGGTTGAGTGCAGGTCTCGCCCATGAAATGAATACCCCCCTGCAGTATATAAGCGATAACCTTACCTTTTTATCTGCCTCCTTCAAGCGGGCGGTGGGGTACCTGGCGGAGCTGCGGCGCCAGATGCCGAGCCGGGGCATTCCGGCTGCCCTGAAGGATCAGATGGAGCTTTCCTACCTTCTCTACGAGGTTCCCCGGGCGATACGCCAGTCCAGAAGCGGGGTTGAGCATCTGAGCTCCCTGGTTTCATCCATGCGGGTGTTTGCCCATCCCGACTCGCGTTCCACCCGGGAGACGAAGCCCGAGGAGCTGGTGCTGAACGCCCTGAATCTATGCCGGTCCCAGGTTCGCCGGGTTGCCCGGATTCACCGGCGGATCGTTCCGGGTCTGCCGGCCATTCGGACCCTGGTGGGGGATGTTACCCAGGTTCTGGTGAACCTGTTGATAAATGCTGCCCAGGCGGTGGAATCACGCAATAAGATTACCGGCAGAACCCGGGGCCTAATCCAGATTACCGTCCGCCGGATTGAGGGGGGGACGGAGTTCAGGATTTCCGATAACGGTTCGGGAATCCCTGAAGATCTTCAAGGCAGGCTCTTCGAGCCCTTTGTGACCACCAAAAAACCCGGCAGCGGAACGGGCCAGGGATTGTCCATTGTCCGGGAGATTGTTGAACATAGGCTGGGGGGTGAACTTTTGTTCTGGTCCCGGCCCGGGGAAGGCTCGGAGTTTGCGGTAATCTTGCCTGATCGGGGGGAATAAGTGTGGAAAATCCGCTGAAATGGGAGTACAGTATAGGGCTATGAATGCCAGAGTGCTGTTCGTAGATGACGATCTGAACCTGTTGGAGAGTTTCTCCAGGAACCTGGGACGATCTTTTCAAGTCGATACTGCCGAGGGTGCGGATGAGGCGCTCCGGTGTCTGTCCCGGAATGGGGAGTACGCCGTATTGGTGGCGGATCAGCGGATGCCCGGGATGGACGGTGTCCGGTTTCTTCAGGAAGCGTCCCAGATTGCCCCCCAAACGGTCCGGCTAATGCTTACCGGGTATGCGGATACCCATACAGCCATTGAGGCGATAAATACCAGTCACGTGTACCAGTTTCTCGAAAAACCCTGTCCCCTGGAACGGCTTCAAGCGGTTCTCCAGGAGGCCATCCAGGTGTACGAAACGAAACGGAACCTGCATCAAGCATCCCTGTCGGACCCCCTGACAGGCTTGTACAACCGGCGGTTTCTGGAACAGCAGATTCACCGCCTGTTATCCCGGTCGAACCGTACCGGGGAGGGCTTCGGGCTCATTTTTATGGATGTAAATAATTTCAAGCAGATAAACGATACCTTCGGTCATGCCCTGGGCGACCTTGTCCTGGCCCGCATGGCGGCGGCCCTTACGGATGAGTGCCGGGAGAGTGATGTGTTGTGCCGCTACGGCGGGGATGAGTTTGTGGTGCTTTTTGATTACAGCAGCTCCCGGGGTGCGGAGCAGTTTTCCCTGCGGCTCCAGGAGGCGGTGGGGACGCTGATTATTCCTGAGGTTTCCGGCTGGCGGTGTTCGGTTTCCGCAGGATGTGCATCCTATCCGGACGACGGCGCAGACTGGGAGGCCCTGATGGATGTGGCTGACCGCCGGATGTACAGTCAGAAAAAATCTATTCTTGACCAGACTCCGGGGTAAACATGGTTCCCGGAATCCGGACCTTCCATCGGCCCTCGGGGTTCTGAACCAAGTACCACACGTCAATTACCCTTCCCATAGAATCCCCGATGGTTACCTCGCGTATACCGGCTGAGTCCGGGGGATCTATCCCCAATACCCTGGCGTCCGGGGGCGGGATGGGAAGGTCCAGGGGCTGTCGGGTGGTTTCCGAGGCCTCGAGCATGGTTTGCAGCAGTTCCAGGTAGGCGGCGGTATAATCCTCTGCATGGGCAGCAGCGGCAGTAAAATCACCCTGAACAAAAGATTCAAGAAAGGCCGTTGCGGTTTTTTCCGCTCCCATGGGGGCGGAGCAGCCGTGAAGGCTTAAGAAGGCCGACAGCAGGATGAGTACCGCCAAGCTTCTGTGTCGGGATTGAAGGATGGTCATGATTCGGCCTCCTGGTCGTAGTGGAGAAGGGCGTGGTCCGCGGCGATTTTTGCGGTACCCAGGGCCATGTTCTGTTTGTAGGCGCTGCTGAACCGGATACGCTTCCGGTAGAAGTCGTAGAGCCCGGGGACAGTGTAGGGTTTCAGGGATTGGGTAACCATGGTATGGAAGGCGGGGCCCATTTCGCCCAGGGGGCCGGTAATAAAGAGGGCCTCGGGGGCCAGAAGGGTGAGCAGGTTCGCGCAGAGCAGGGCCGTTTTATCAGCCATGCCCTCCAGAATTGATTGAGCGGCAGGGAGTTTCTGGGCTACCAGATGGGTCAGGAGTTCATAGGCGTATTCTTGAGTCCAGGGCAGGTCGCCGGTAGACGGGGTGCTGCCCGCGGGTTTTGCCGTCGAATCGGGCCGGAGCGTCTGTAGTTCGGAGAAAAGGGCTTCCCTGCTGATGTAGGCCTCCACGCTGCCCCTGGGTGAACCGGATTTCTGCTTTCCCTGGGGAACCATGATCAGGTTCCCGGGCTCTCCCGCTAAATTTTGGAATCCTTGGTATGCAGTGCCGTTGACGAATATTCCCAATCCGACACCCTCCTCAATAAAGAGGCTCAAAAAATGGTCCAGGTACCGGGCCTGGCCGCAAAACCGTTCAGCCGTGGAGATCGCATGGGAGTCGTTCACCACCACGGTGGGCAGGCTCAGTCGGTTTCGCAGTTCTCCTGCGATGTCAATATCTAATAAGAAGGGCTGATTGTTGGAAAAGATGAGGCGGTGGGTATCCAAATCTACCCGGCCGCTGACGGTAAACCCCAGAGCTAACAGACGCCGGGGATCCTTCCTTTGAATATCCCGGATGGTGCGGCTGATTTGGTCCAGGAAGTCTGCTCGGGTGTCCAGGGAGATTTCCATGAAGAAGCCTTCTTCCAGGTTCAGTGAAAAGTCGGATTTCCGGAAGATGAGCCGGGACCCGATGAACTCTCCTGAGAGCAGGTAGCCGAGGCTGTGTTTCGGGTAAAAGGTGATTTTCCGCCGTCTGCGTTTACCTTCTTTGGTTTCCTGGGCCAGAATATCCTCCGGGTAGTCCTGGGGCGTCCGTTCTTCCAAGACCCCGTCGTTGAGTAAGGGGCGAAGTATTTGGGTAATACTCGCCGGAGAAAGCTGAAAGTGGTTTGATAGTTCCTGGTTGGATAGGGGACCGAGACGGAGGAGTTCGCTGTAAAGTTGACCGGTTCGTCGGATCATAAAGAAACTATACACTAAAAACTACCGCCCTGCAATGTATTAATTTTTAATTTATAAAAATTACTTGTGTAATTCCCAGAGTGGGTGTACTATGAACCCATGAAACATGGAAACCTAGTCATTGGCCAATCCGGGGGACCTACCTCGGTTATAAACAGCTCCCTCGCCGGGGTAATTGAAGCTGCACTGGAGTCAGGCAGTTTCGACCGGGTCTTGGGAATGAATTTCGGTATAGAAGGCCTCATGGAGGAGCGTTTTTTCGATCTGGGCAAACAGGGTCGGGAGGTTATCCGGGGACTGCGTTCTACTCCGGGATCGGCCCTAAGTTCATCCCGGCATAAACTCCAGGAGGAGGATTTCCCGCGGATACTTGAGGTCCTAAAGAAGTATGATATTAGGGTGTTCATGCTCATCGGCGGCAATGACACCATGGATACTGTTCATCGGGTGGAAGCCCATTGCCGGAAGGCAGGCTATGAACTCCGGGGAATAGGCATTCCCAAGACGGTGGACAACGATTTGTTCGGGACCGACCATACCCCGGGATTCGCCAGCGCCGCCCGGTCCAATATATTGAATGTGCGCCAGGGCGGTGTTCTTGCCCGGGATATGCGCAGGGTGGATCAGTTTGTGGTTTACCAGACCATAGGCCGGGATGCCGGGTGGCTGGCTGCGGCTACGGCACTGGCCCGGCAGCAGGAGGGAGACGGCCCGCATCTCATCTACATGCCCGAGCGTCGGTTCACCACGGAGCGGTTCATTGCCGATGCAGAGGCGGCATATGCGGCCCATGGCTGGGTTTCGGTGGTCTGTGGTGAGGGTATAACCTATCCCGACGGGATGCCGGTGAGTGCCAGCAAGACCCAGGACCGGTTCAGCAATACTGAGTTCGGCGCCATGGGGGGGGCTTCGGTGGCCCTTCAGCTGCACCGGATGCTCCGGGAACACTTCGGTTGGCGGGGTGAGTTCCAGATTACCGAGAGCCTGATTATGAGTGACGCCGCCCGCAGGGAGGAGCAGGATGCCCAGGAGGCCTATGAATGCGGACGTAAGGCGGTGAGCCTTGCCCTGGATGGGGTTTCGGGGGTCATGGTGTCCATCCAGCGAGTGTCTGATAATCCATACAGTATCGAGCTGGGAACGGCGGCATTGGAGGATGTGGCTGTGCGTGCTAAGCCCATGCCCGATACCTTTATTAATGAAACGGGGAACTATCCCAGCCAGGCCTTTATCGACTACTGCACGCCCCTGATCAGTGCACTGCCGGAATTCACCCGCCTCGAAGATAAGATGGTATAGGAGACAGGCTATGAGTACAGAATTTGCCCGAAACATTGTTGTGTTTGCCGCTCACCCCGACGATACTGAGATTTTTGTGGCGGGAACCCTGAAGCTGCTCGCCGACCGCGGCTGGAATATTACCGTGTGTACCATGACCGCCGGGGGAATGGGGGGGATTGGAAGCTCCGAGGAAAAAACCATCCGCCTTCGAAAACGGGAGGCCCAGAAGGCTGCCGCACTCTTGGGGGCAGACTACCGGTGTTTGGATGGGCGTGATGGGTACCTGTTTGATACCGAGGCGCTGAGGATCAAAACCATCGATCTGATCCGGGAGAAGAAGGCCGGAGTGGTAATTACCCATTTACCCATGGATTACCACTCGGACCACCGGACCACAGCATCCATTGTGGATGCCGCTGCGATGTTGGCTACCCTGCCTAATGTCCCCAGCCGGTTCGAGCCCTTGGATGTGACCCCGCTGTTTTACCACAGCGCCACCCTGGGGCTGACTGACCCCTTGGGAAATGCCATAGCTGCACCCCATTTTTATGTGGATATAACCTCCGTGGAGGATACGAAGATGGAGATGTTAGCCTGTCACCAAAGTCAGATTGAACTCATGCGGATCATGCATAAAATGGATGATTTTTTCGGAGAGATGAAAAAGCAGGATATTGCCTGGGGCAGGAAAGCCGGGGTTCAGTATGCTGAGGCCTACTGGCAGCACCTGGGTGGCGGGTACCAAAAGCAGCCTCTCTTACAAACCGAGCTGGCCCAGTACCTTATAACCAAGTAGTAAACTCCGGGGCTGCTCCAGGGAGCTCCCCGGGCTAGATAGGTTTTGTAGTGCGCAAAAGGTTGTAAACTACACCGGATGTAGCGGAGCAATCTATAAGTCCACCCATGGGTGGTGCCGCCGGGGTGCAATGGTACAACCTTTTGCGCACTATGAATAGTTTTGCACACGAGAAACAGAATAAGGAGTTGAAGATGAATAATTCAGAACCGCGTTACACTGCCTACAATCTGAGCCGGGAAATGCTGGAAACCCCGGGGGTTGTACGGAGATTCAAGATTGATGGGGTACGGGAAATCGCCGAGGCCGCCAAGGGTTTTTCGGCATTTTTTCTAACCGGTGAAGGTTCCAGTCGAATCTTTCCGGCAAAACGGGCCATGTATCAGAACTTCTCACGTTCGAATCCCCTTTGGATGAGTACCGAGGGATCCACCCAGGCCATGGAATACAATCTGGATCATAGTGCCGTGTTCGGCGCTTCAAACTCCGGAAAAACCAAGGAATTGCTCCGGCTGTTCTACCAGCTGAAAGACCATGGCCACACCGGGTTTTTTGGGGTTACCGCCAACGATGGAACGCCCTTGGTAGAGGTGTCTAAGAAGGCGGTGGTATTGTCCTGCGGTCCCGAACAGGCCGTTGCGGCAACCAAGAGCGTGATGGAACAGGCTCTGGTGTACCACGGCGTGTTTTCTCTGATCCGGGGCGAGGATACCGGGGCATTTGAGGCGGGCTTGAAGGAGCTTGCCGATGCAATGGAGGAGGTGTTGGGCGCTTCCCTGGGGGCTGACAAGTATCAGGGGCTGGTTGAGGGATCCATGATCTATTTTGCCGGCCGGAATAACGGGGTCGCCGAGGAACTGACGCTAAAAACCAACGAAATAACCCGGAAGAAGTCTTCCTTTCTGGAGGGAACCTACGCCGTCCACGGTATTGAAGAGGTCATGCGGGCCGGGGAGGCGCTGGTGCTAGTTGACCCCTTTGAGGCGGAGGAAGAAAAGTTCGAGGAGTGCCTGGTTACCGGCGCCGGAGTAGTTCCGGTAGCCATTTCCCACCGGGAAACCCGGTTCCCAACCATCCGTATACCGAAGATTGCCGACGAGTTCATGCCCTATCTGCAGATGGCAGCGGGATGGAGTCTGCTTCTTGAAGCCGGTTTGGATCTCGGAATTAATCTGGATAAGCCCGAGCGCGCCCGGAAGGTTGGCAATGAGTTTTCGCTCTAGGGCTGCCCGCAGGGACGGTGAGGACCACGGCGAAATGATCCCGGAAACTGTGGATCAGGAAGGTGTGGGACAGACCCGGGAGGGACAGTGGCCGCCCCTGTTGCGGTTGCGGGTTCCCAGGGTGCCGGCTCTGGCGGACCTGGGGAGGGGCCTCGTCGCTGCAGCCGGCGGCCGGGCAGTCATCGATCCGGGGCTGGATCCCCATGGTTCGGCCCTGGGAGATGCTATCAGCCTGGTGTTGGCGGGCCAGGGGTGCCCGGCGCCCATCGCCCAGCGGAATTGGCTCCCTCCCGGGCATACGGGTGTCTCAGGGGTGGGGCAACCGGGGGCAGCCACGCAAGTCCATTCCGGATACCCCGGCGGCTCGCGGATAATCGACCCGGTACAGTGCCAGGCCCTGATGGCCCACGATGGGACGAACCTGTACCTCCAGTACCAGGTCTTGGAACCCGAGATTCGCTGCATTCACGACAAGGATCAGGCGCCGGTCTACCAGGATTCCTGTGTGGAGCTATTCATCAGTCCCGGGGGGAATTACCGGAATTTCGAATTCAACGCTATCGGTAGCTGTCTACACTACATCGGCCCGGACCGGCACAACCGCCGCCCTCTGCCCCCGGAGGTGGTGGGACGGATCCTCCGGATTCCGAGCCGGGGAGCCAGGGCTCAGCACCAGCATCCCGGTGACGGGCCCCACCGCTGGTCCCTCCTGGTTATGATACCTGGAGATGTATTGGGTCTCGATCCCGGCACCGGGACGGTTCCGCGAAGCTCGGAACCAGCCTCGGCTGATTCGGTCCCCCCGACCGGGGAACCAGCTCCGAACCTGTCAGGAACAACCTGGCGCGGAAACCTGTATAAATGCGGCGACAGCCTGGAACAACCCCATTATCTGTCCTGGTCCGCCATCGATACCCCGAAACCGGACTTTCATGTCCCTGAATTTTTCGGAATTATTGATTTTCAATAATCACAGTGCTACTATATAAGAAGGCAAGGCACGCTAACTTGAAGGTTAACGGATTTTTCTAGACCCGCGGACGGACCGTTCGCGGGTTTCTTTTTTTACTCTGGGGTGCATCCTGTCCCTGCCCTGAGCGGACGGTCCTTCCATGGATATTTTCCGGGTGACAATCTCAGAATTAACCCGATTTCGGGTCAGAACAAGTATTCAATACCGGGGTATGCTATACTCCCGGAGCATCAACGGAAATAGAAGGAGAAAACCATGAAACCCGCACTACTTGTCTTGGCCGCCGGAATGGGGAGCCGGTACGGAGGCATAAAGCAGATTGAACCGGTGGGCCCCTCGGGTGAGATCATCCTCGAATACTCAGTATACGACGCCATTCGCGCGGGATTCGACAAGGCGGTTTTTGTTATTCGCCGGGATATTGAACGGGACTTTACCGACCACGTGCTTACGCGATTCGACTCCAAGATACAAACCGAGGTTGTCTTCCAGGATTTGCATGATTTGCCCCGGGAATACACCGTTCCCGAGGGGCGGCAAAAGCCCTGGGGAACCGGTCATGCCGTTTTAAGCGGATCACCCGCCCTCTCTCAGCCCTTTGCGGTAATCAATGCAGACGATTTTTACGGATCCCAGGCCTTCGATGCTGCCGGTCAGTTTTTGTCCCGGGTGGATTCCCATGCCCTGGAGCTCTGTATGGTGGGGTATCGTCTCGATAAAACCGTGAGCGACCACGGAACGGTCTCCAGGGGACTGTGCCAGGTGGACGCCCGGGGATACCTCCAGGACGTGGAGGAGCACACAAAAATTGAAAAGACCCCCGAAGGTATTGTCAGCCATCTGGCCGATGGAACTGCCCAGGAGCTTACCGGTGATGAAACTGTGAGCATGAATCTCTTTGGCTTTACCCCGCCCCTGTTAGATCGGGCCAGGAGCCAATTCAAGGATTTCCTGGACCAGCATGGGAATGATCTGAAGGCCGAGTTTTATATTCCCAAGGTGGTGAATACCCTAATCCATTCCGGTGAGGCACAGCTTTCGGTTCTGCAGACCGACGCCCAGTGGTTTGGCATCACCTACCAAGAAGACCGGCCCCGGGTTATTCAGAGCATCCGTACCCTGGTTGACCAGGGGCGGTACCCAAGTCCGCTTTGGTCCTAGCCGGCTTGCCAAGGTGACGACTTTTCCATACCTTTAGACCATGATCGCAACAACAAATAAACAGGTCACTATTACATATAGCTTTTCCACCGCCGACGGCCGATCCCTGGGCTCCAGCGAGCAGTCCGGCCCCTTCCAGTTTGTTCTCGGCAGGGGCGACATTATTCCCGGTCTCGACCGTCGCCTGGAGGGCGCCAAGGTGGGCGATTCCTTCCATTTCGAGATTCCGGCATCCGAAGCCTACGGAGAATGGCAGGAGGACAAAGAGTTCCGGCTTGATCCCTCGGCCCTCGCCTCTCTGGGAGAAGCAAAGCCGGGAATGCGGGTCACTACCACCATGCAGGGGCAGCCGGTCGAACTCGTCATCACCGCCATTACAGACCAGGAGGTCGTCCTGGACGGGAATCATCCCCTAGCCGGGCATGACATCGTCTTCGATGTTCGGATAGAAGGTGTGGAGGATGCTCCCCTGGAGGATGATCATGGCTGCGGCTGCGGCGGAACCTGCGGCTGCAGCTGATTTTTCCGTCTTTTCTCTAGGCGGTTCACCAGGCCACCGGCCACGGGTGCCAGGATATTCGTGGTTTTACTGTACCAAAATCATTACGTAGTGCGCAAAAGGTTGTAAACGACACCAGATGTAGTGGAGCAACCTGTAAGTCCATCCATGGGTAGTGTCGCCGGGGTGCGATGTTTCAACCTTTTGCCCACTATAAAAGCATTGACTTCCCTGGCTGATGGTAGTAGGTTATCAAAAACAGAACGGTTGTTCTGAAAAGGAGCAGTATGCCGCGTCAACGGGAATTTGATCCCCAGGAGGTATTGTCCCGGGTAATGGTGCTGTTTTGGCAGCGGGGATACCTGGATACATCGATAGACGACATCGTTCGGATTACCGGGGTAAGCCGCTACGGGTTGTATTCCACCTTCGGAGATAAATATGAGTTATTTGTCAAGGCGATGGATTACTATTCCCGCACCACCATCCAGGGGTTGTTAGGTCCCATGGAGGGTCCGGATGGGGGGCGTGAGGAGATTCTACACTACTTCGATAGGCTGCTTGCCGCCCTGGATCGACCCGAAGACCGGCTGGGGTGCCTAATCGGCAACGCTTCGGTTGAGCTGGTGGATGCCGGTGCGGAGGTTTCCCGACGGATTGCCGCACATTTTTCCCGGATGCGCAGGGCATTTGTCCATGCCTTAACTAATGCCATGGCTAAGGAAGAAATCTCCCGATTCTCCGAGGATGGGGGGGCGGCCCTCGGGAAGACCAGCCAGGCGGACTCGGACGATACCAGGGATGTTGAATCCCTGGCCGATTACTTGGTGGGGGTTGCCACGGGGTACCTGGTCTGTATCCGCGGGGGTATTCCTGATGACCAGGTTCGGCGGTTCATCCGGACTGCCCTTGCCTGGTTGTACTAGTGGGGGGGCGCCGATGGGTGAACCATTGTCCCCGACGGTGCTGCCCCTGGGGCCGGTTGCCGGCAGCTTCGCGGGATTCGGTGCAGGGTATGGGCCGTTACGCACTATCCTGGGTGTCGCCGCCATGGAGGGGTACGTGATTTTGCACCCCGTGGGTTTTTTTGCATCAAAACAGAACGAACGTTCTGAAAAAGGAGTTAGTATGGGATTGAGGAAGATCACCCTTGATACACATCAATACGGGCCCTGGGCAATCGTTACCGGGGCATCATCAGGAATCGGTCTGGAGTTTGCCAAGCAGCTTGCGGCCAACGGGATCCACCTAGTGTTGGTAGCCCGGAGAGAGCAGCTGCTTCGGGGAATCAGCCGGGATCTGTCCGCCCGGTGGGGTATAGAGACACGGGTGGTCCCCCTGGATTTGACCCAGCCTGATATGCTGAAGGTACTCGGAGAGGCCGTGGCGGATCTCGACATCGGTCTGGTTGTTTCGAACGCCGGGGGCGGCGGGCCGAGGGAGTTTTTGGAGGAGTCCCTGGAGTCGCTTCGGAGGGTAGTGGAGCTGAACGCCGTGGCGCCTCTTCAATTGGCCCGGTATTTCGGTGAGAGGCTGGTCGCCCGGGGCCGGGGAGGGCTGGTGTTTGTTTCCGCCATGGGCGCCCAGGTCGGGTTGCCGTTTATGGCGAATGAATCGGGGACCAAAGCCTATAACTCGAGCCTTGGGAAGGCCTTGAACTGGGAGTTCCGGGGCAAGGGGGTCCATGTGACGGTGCTCGAACCTGGGCCGACCCAAACCCCCATTGTGGAGGAGTTCGGGTTCACAGCGGAAAATCTGCCCATGAAACCCATGGCGGTGGAAGCCTGCGTAGCCGAGGCCCTTACGGCCCTGAAAAACAATAAACCGTCCATACTCTCCGGGCGGATCAACCGCGCCTTCAATAGACTGCTTCCCCAGGGTCTTCTTCGACGGATTAACGCCGGGATGCTGGGATCGGCTGCCAGGATACGGGCCGGCCGGGTTGCTGATACAGGTTCGGTGTCGGGTTGAGGTTGGTTAGGGGGATTCTCATGTCCGGCTAAAGGATACAAAAAAAAGCTACCGGGGATTTCTTCCCGGTAGCTCAGGGTAGATCCTATTCGTCGGATCCAAGGGGCCGAATCGGCCTTACTTGCGCTTGGTTGCTTCAATAAGGGTTTCTTCGCCCTCGGTATTCAGATCGATGGCGCAGGGCTTCACATCCCAAATGTCCTTGGCATACTCCGCAATGGTTCGGTCGGAACTGAACTTACCGCTGGTGGCGACATTGATGATGGCCTTCCGCACCCAGGTATCCTGATCGGCATACTGGGCAACCACCTTATCCTGGGCGGCTGTGTAGCTGGCGAGATCGGCTAGGTGGAAATAGTTGTCTCCTCCCTCAAAGAGGGTGTGGCGGATGGGTTCGAAGATATTCGGTTCGCCGAAATTAAAGTGTCCGCTGAACAACAGATCCAGGGCATCCTTAATCTCCTGGTTTTCCAGGTAGTATTTGTAGGGATCGTAGGTCGGCCGAAGTTCTTCCACCTCATCAGCGGTTAAACCGAAGATAAAGCAGTTTTCATCCCCGGCTTCTTCACGAATCTCAATATTCGCGCCATCCAGGGTTCCCAGGGTCAGGGCTCCGTTGGCCATGAACTTCATATTCCCCGTGCCGGAGGCTTCGGTTCCGGCGGTGGAAATCTGCTCGGACACATCTGCAGCAGGGATGATTTTTTCCGCCAGGCTTACCCGGTAGTTGGGGAGAAAGTAGACTTGGAGGTACTTGTTCACATCCGGGTCGTTGTTCACCACATTGCTGATGTTGTTAATGAGTTTGATGATCAGCTTGGCCATGGCATACCCGGGAGCAGCCTTTCCCCCGAAGATGAAGGTTCTGGGAAGAAGTCCCTTGGTTTTGCCCGCCTTAATCCTGTTGTAGAGGATGATGATGTGCAGGGCATTGAGCAGCTGGCGCTTGTATTCATGGATCCGTTTAATCTGTACATCGAAGATTCGGTCGGTTTCAATGACCCAGCCGGTTTCCCGCAGAACCTGATCAGCCAGGGCCTGTTTGGCCTGGGCCTTAACCGCGGCAAACTGCTTTCTGAAGGCAGTATCTTCGGCGTAAGGCAGGAGCTTTTTCAGCTCGGCCATGTTGGTAACCCAACCGTTTCCGATGGTGTCGGTGATTAGTTTTGCCAGGGGAGGATTCGCCTTGAGTAGGAAGCGCCGCTGGGTGATGCCGTTTGTCTTGTTATTGAAGCGGTTCGGCCACATCTGGGCGAAGTTGGGAACCAGCCGGCTTTTGAGAAGCTCGGTATGGAGGGCTGCAACCCCGTTGGTGCTATGGCTGCCGACGATGGCGAGGTACGCCATGCGAATCTGCTTTGGATTCCCCTCCTCAATAATGCTCATATCGGCGAGCTTCTGGGTGTTTCCGGGGAATTTGATAGCTACCTGGCTCAGGAAGCGGTGATTGATCTCGTAGATGATCTGAAGATGCCGGGGAAGAAGCTTCTCAAACATGGGAACCGCCCATTTTTCCAGCGCTTCGGGCATGAGGGTATGGTTGGTGTAACCCAGGGTTTTTACGGTTATGTCCCAGGCGGTCTCCCAGGTAAGGCCCTCATGGTCCATGAGGATTCTCATGAGCTCAGCCACCGCAACGCTCGGGTGGGTATCGTTGAGCTGAATAGCCGCCATGGATGGCAGGTCCTTCCATTTTTTTCCCGATTTTTTAAACCGCCGGATGATGTCGGCCAGGGAACAGGCAACGAAGAAGTACTGCTGCTTCAGCCGCAGCTCTTTTCCGAGGTAGAGCTTATCATTTGGGTACAGGACCTTGGTGAGGTTTTCTGCATGAACCTTATCGGCAACGGCCTCAACGTAGTCGCCCTCGTTGAATTCATGGAAGCTAAACTCTTCATTCGCCCTGGCGCTCCAGAGCCGGAGTGTATTAACGGTTTTGCCTCCAAAGCCAACGATGGGTGTGTCGAAGGCAACCCCGATTACCTGGTCGGTATCTACCCACTGGTACACCGTCTGACCCTTGGCGTTTTGCACGGCCTGGACCCGGCCGCCGAAGTTAACCGGTACGCTGACCTCGGGACGTTCGATTTCCCAGGGGTTTCCGTTCCGGAGCCAGTCGTCGGGATGCTCGACCTGATGGCCGTTCTCTACCCCCTGGCGGAATATGCCGTAATCGTAGCGTAGACCGTACCCGAAGGCGGGAAGGTCGAGGGTCGCCAGGGAATCGAGGAAGCAGGCTGCAAGCCGCCCAAGACCCCCATTGCCAAGCCCTGCGTCCACTTCCTGCTCGCGCATTTCCTCGAAGCTGTAACCGAGCTCTTCCATGGCGTCCCGGACTGCCTCTTCAAATCCGGCATTGATGACGTTGTTTCCCATGGCTCGGCCCATCAGAAACTCCAGGGACAGGTAATAGACCCGTTTGACCCCTTTCTCGTGATGGGTACGTTGGGTTTGCAGCCATTGGTTGATTAGGCGGTCGCGCACCGCGTTGGCCAAGGCCATGAACCGATCTTGCTCGGTGGCTGAGTAGCTGTCTACGCCCATGTTGTATTTAAGGTGTTCTGCGAAATCCCACTTGATGGCGTCCTTTGAGTTTCCGCTTCTAATGTTCTTAGGCGGATCGGAAGGCCCCCCAGCCTTCTTTTTTGCTGTAGCCATGATGACTCCTTTGGTGGATTGTGAATGGGAACGTGCTCACCGGGGTGAACACACCATATTTTGATACTATAAAACCGGTTTAGGTCTGTCAAGGAAGGCTGCTTCTTTCATTTCTGTTTCATTGGGTGGGAATTTACATCCATTCCTAGTGCGCAAACGGTTGTAAACTACACCAGATATAGCGGAGCAACCGGGAATTCAACCCCTGGGTAGTGCCGCCGGGGTGAAACGTTACAACCTTTTACGCACTATAAAATCCATTGAAACTTCCTGAAAGGTCAAAACAGAACTGGTAAAATACGGCTCTTTTAGTTACCATAGAGATAATTATGGAGACGAATGTCAATTCACCCATTCAAGGCCCGCTTACCGTCACCCTTCACGACGATGGGGTTGATTATTTCATGCAGAAGGGCCAGCGCTTATTTAAGCAGAATCTCTTCGATGGTACCCAGGCGTATGGGCTAACCTTTCCGAAGAGTGAGGCGAAAGGGCTCCAGCGTATGGCGGTTCTGGGTTACATCAACCGCATCGAACACCCCGTGAGTAACATTGCGTACGAACGTGCGAATCTCATAGACCTTACCAAACTCCTGGGCTACGGAATGCTCTACCGGCAGTTTGATTCCCGGGTGTGGGACATATTACTGAATTCCGATCTAACCAATGCATGGAACCGTCAGTATCCGAAGCTAGCCATCAGTTTTGGGGTTGATACCAGGAAACTGGGGCTGACGCCGGTTCTGCAGGCCAATGAATCCGCAATTACCGCCTTCAAGCAGACAATTCTCAGGGCAATGCAGGGACTGATCATGCAGAACGGGAAGCTCCTGGAAGAGGAAAAGCGGAAGCAGATGTTCCTGGCTATCCGGTTCATCAACATGGTGGATCCCTTCGTATGGCTCTTGCTTACGGTGTTTAACCAGCATCCCTCGGCCAGAAACCTATTAGGGGAGATTCAGCAATTATTGGTGTCCTACCTGACCAAAACCGAGGCTCCGGAATACCTCGCATTGATGCTCATTGAGCTGGTGTTGATTGTCGGGAACATCCAGGCCTCGGGCATCGAGGGTGAGGAAGTGATGGGACACGAGTCGGTCTTTTTGAGCTATGAGATTTCCAGCCGAAAGCGGGAGCAGGGGGAGCGCACCAGGCTTAGGATTACCCTCGCCCAGCAGCAGTCCGATTTTGAAATGCTTCGGGATGAGGTGGAATCGAAAAAACACATCAATCTGCGGGAAAAGAGCCTGGATGCCTTTTTTGAACGAAGCTCGACCAACGATGCCGTTTCAAACCGGGAAATCGGGATGTACTACCTCTCCTATCTGAAGGATGCCTGCCGCCGGATGAATATCAGTTTTGAATCCTTTGTGAATGTTATTCCCGGGTCTAATCAGACCATGATGAATCTTGTGATGACCTTCTAATACCGAGAGTCGGGGGCAGGGCTGCCTCCGGACAGTGGGGATCTCCTCAGCGCTGATGGCACACTAAACGATAGACACTAAACAAGGTTTGGCACAATAGACTCACCGTGGAAAAAAAAGACCGTCTGTCATTGACAGACGGTCACCTCCTTTTGGTGTATGGTCCCCACCGGTGGTACGGTCAGGAATCATAACCATTATACCTCAAGACGTTTTTTGGCGAATTTTTTACCTACTGCTACGGCATTGCACTTCTCATTGTAAACCATGCCTTCATCCCAGTATTCCAGGGCGGCGAACAGGGCGTTTCCGCCGTCATGCTCGTCTGAGCGGGCGGTGCGGTAGCTTACGTAGTTATCCAACTCGTCAAAGTTGCGGGCCTGGAGACAGGCGACGCGCTGGCGGTTGAACTCGTTCCATTTTTCCAGGTCCTTAAAGCCGTCGCCTTCATCCTCTACGATGAGACGGGCTTCGGTTTCGGAGAAAGAGAACCAGACATGAACGGATTTACTTGGATCGTTCCGGTTTCCGTGTTTTACGGCGTTTTTTAGGAGCTCGGAAATCTGCTGCTCCAACAGGTTTATCTCCTGGATCTCGGGGGGCGCTTTCTGTACCACCACCAGAGCAAAGTACCGGATCTGACGCTGGTCAGACGGGAACTTTTTGTAAAACATGTTAGTTTTGTCGAAGAGTTTGTTGTTTTCGTCTACCTTTAATTCTTTGATCATCCGTGATCCCCCTAGTCCATTGACTGTAGTTGTTCGATAGCCTCATCCTCGGTACGAAGGATGGGAAAGTAATCGTCCAGCTTGGTGAGCTCGATTACCTTTTTTACCGATCCGTGAATGTTGGTAAAGAAGATTTTTATTTCCCGTTTTTTGGTTTCTTTAAATATATTCAGCAAAGCACCAATACCGGAACTATCGATATAGGTCACCTCCTGAAAATTCAGAACAATTTTCTTGTGCGCCGATTCAAAAATCTTATTGAAATACAGCTTCAGCTTGTTTGCATGAAATAGGTCGATCTCCTCCTGGAGCTCAACCAACAGTACGCCGTTTTTGGTCTTCAGTTTTACTTCCACTGCTACCACTCCTTCTGCCTAGGCCTTCATGATGATTAACGTTTGGTCATCGTGCTGCTTTGCATTGCCCACAAACCGATCAATATCATCCTTGATGGCGTCAAGTATTTCCTTGGCCTCGCGGTCGACATTGTCACGGAACACTGCCTGCAACCGTTCCTCTTCGTATTGTTCACCCGCAGGGTTCATAGCCTCAATAATACCGTCAGTATATACCATGACTACATCCCCGGGGGCTAATTTTAACACCTTTCGTTCGTATTTGGCATCCCTTTCTAACCCGATGGGAAGTCCGGGAGCATCTATACGCTCGATTTTTTTGCTTTCCCGCCGCAATACCACCAGTGGGTGGTGGCCTGCATTGGAATATTCCATAACCCCGGTTTCAGGGTCGTAGGTCATATAACTTAGGGTGGCGAAACGCTCGATATCGATGCTTCCTGCGATACCGCGGTTAATCCAGGTGAGTACCTTGGATGCATCCTTAGTTCCCGCTGCAACCAGATGTACGATGGTCCGGATCATCACCATTATCAGGGATGCAGGGACACCCTTTCCGGCTACATCGCAGATTACCAGTCCAAGCTTACCGGCCCGGGTAAGGGGGATAATATCGTAATAGTCACCCGATACTCCCTTGGCCGGAATACTGAAGGCAGCAATAGCCTTGCGGATACGCCGGGGGATCCGGGAGGGCAGGAGTTTTTTCTGAATATCTCCGGCGATGTTTACTTCCCGTTCGATTTCCTGTTTTTCCAGTAACTGGCTGTAGTTGTACAGGGAGTCCAAGGTTAGGGATGCGTATTCAGAGAAGATTTTGGTCCGCTCATAGTCCGCCTGGGAGAAGAGGTTCTCCCGCCGCCGGTGAATAATTGACAGGATACCGAAGATTTCCTTGTTTACATGGAGGGGCAGGGCGATGAGAGAGGAAATGTAGAGGGTATCGTCCTTAGTATTGGTTTCCATCAGAGGATCGTCTTTGGTGTTCCTGATGTAGATACCCTGGTCCTTATCGGCAGCCACCCCGATGACGGTATCACCGAATTTAATGGGGGTGCTCTCAAAGTATTTTTCTACACCGGAAAGTTTTGTCTTTACGATGGCAGGAACCGGGAAGGGCGGGGGGTAGTAACCCTGGACGACTCCCAGGGTTAGGGTGTTCTCCCCGGGATCCCGGAGAAACACCGCACCTGCCTCGGCCTCGGTGTGCTGGATTACCGCCCGGACTACGTACTCAATAACCGCTTTAACCTCGATCCGTTCGGTCATGGCCGTACCGATGGTACGCATGAAGTCGAAGAGGGAGTTGATATAGGAACTGTTAAACTCATCCTGTTCGACAAACTGGTTGTGGTAGTAGGCCTGGTATCGGTACATGATGTAGAAGTAGGGAAGGTAGGTAATAGGAATGAATAGGTATCCGGCCACCAGACCTTGGTGACTCGGATCAAAGATGAATAAAAACCGGGAGAAGATCATCAGGGCGAAAATCATGATACGGTTCTCTATGATGAACTCCGCATGGCGGGTATTGTACACCGAGATGTTGTTCATCATCAGTCCCAATGCCCCGGGAAGCAGCATCATTAAAATCACCTCAGTAATAGCGACGATTCCCGCAGCGTTAAACACAATCCCGATGATCTCAATCCCGATGATGATGGGAAGGGCTAAATTCCGGAACAGGGCTGCTGGTTTCGTATTTTCCGCATAGGTTCCCACCCAGTAGGCGAAGATGACCATGATCACCAGGTCTGAGAGGATGAATACAAAATGGTGGGGAAGAAAGAAACTGAGAAGTTCGCGGCCCAGAAGAATAAGAGGTATGATGCGTATCCATTTCCAGGAGGGAACCGAATACTGTTCGGTAATGAGCTGGGTGTATACAAGAAGCCCGAGGGCTATGATGAGCCGTAGCCAAACGGGTGATGAGAAAAATCCTGCGAGGGTGAAAGTCATGTTCATATATCCTAGAGTTTCTTTACCTTTTCCGATTATACACGGCTATGGCGCCCCTGACAAACAAAAAATGGGCTGCCTAAATCGGGTTATTGGTCTTCGCATCCGCCATTGATATCAACGATACCAAACTGCAGTAAGGCGGTGCGGATTTTTTGCTCCAGAATATCGTAGGAAAAGAATTTCCTGGCCAGGGTGAAGTTCTTCTCTACCATTTGTTTCCGTTCCTCAGCGTTTTCCAGGTAGTGGAGAACCTCACTGACCTCCTTGTCGGTAATGTAGGTATCCATCATGACCGCATGGAAGCCCAGGGGCTCGATATCCTGCTGATATATTGAGTATCGGTTTACCATGATGGGTTTCTTAAAGAAAACCGCCTCCAGAAAGGCGTTACCGAAGCCTTCGTAGGTTGAGGGGTAGGTGACAAAGTCTGCGTGGGGATAAATATCCCAGAGGCTGTAGATTTTTTGTCCGTCCGGGGTGGTGCCCCGGGTAGCGCCGATGATTTCGGGCTTAATGATGAGGTCCACACCCATGAGTTCGGCGTAGTCCACGATTCGATGGTAATACTCCTGCCCCTCGTCCCTGCTTTGGTGGCTGATGAGAAGTTTGACATTTTTTATTCCCCGGCGTTTCATGCGGTTCGCCAGTTCCAGGGCGTGTTCAATTCCCTTTCTGGCGATGACCCGGGTGGGTTGAAGCAGCAGGATGTCATCGGGGTTTACCCCTATAGCCTGACGGAAATCCGCTGAATACTCGTCAATGCCAGGAGGTTGACGGGAAAAGTCGAACACATTGGGAATGACAATGGAGCTGAGCCCCCGGCGGTAACTCAGGGCTTTACGGTTCTCGGTGTTAATGACGACGTGAACCATGGTGTGCATCTTCGGGGGGAAGGCCATGGAGATATACTCCGGGACGGAGTTTACTAAAAACCGTGTGCGTTCCCAGTAGAAGTCATGGTGATGGCCGATGCTCGGAATTCCCGTTTCGGCGATTACCTCGGTAATGGCGAGGCCCAGGGGGATGTTCATGGGGATTGCCAGGGCATTTTCCACGATGAGCACGTCAATAGAGAAGGTATTGATGAACTCGTAGAGTTTTGCCTTCAGGAGCTTACGGAGGTTGTGAATCTCGCCGGTGATCTCCTCATTCCGGGAGGTTTGGCCGTAGACCTCGTTTTGGATAGCGGCGATTCGGGGGTGTTCCCAGAAGGCCTCGGGAACCACCATGGTTCTCTGAGGGTCCCAGTCTGAAAGGCCGGCAAAAAAGAAGCTGGTGAATCCGAGTTTATCCATAACGTGGATCCATTTCTCTGTCTCCAAACTGACGCCGTCTGTTCCTTGGAAGCGGGTAGAGATGAATCCGAAGTTTTTAACCGGGCGGTCGAGGCCTTTTGTATACATAGATACTCCTATATTTCGAGGGTTGTGAGTTGTTCCAGGGCGGTTATCCGGCCCCTGGGTGTAAAGTCTTTGCAGCGGGGGTCCTGTTCCCGAAGGCGTAGGCTCCGGGTGTCTCCGGCGAAGAGGACGGTTTGGAATCCGAGTTGAGCGGCTGCCCAGCAGTCCTTAAGCATGTCGTTGCCCACATAGAGGACGTTTTCCGGACCGATGGTACGCAGGCCGTGGCTGGGAAACTCCAGGGTATTCAGGTGGTGCTTGAGGATGCTGTAGAGGTGCAGGCTGGGTTTGCCGTACCCGTGCTGGTAACTGAAGACGAGCAGGTCGGGGTGGAATCCCGCCTCTACCAGCCCTTTGCCGAGAAAGGCCGACAGCATGGCCGGGGTGTAGGATTGGGCATTGCTGACAATGCCCATGGGAATCCCCCTGGATTTGAAAAAGGAAAGGGTCCGGCCCAGTCCGGGCATGGGGCTGACGGGATTGATGACCGACTCGTACTCTGCGGCAAAGAGGTCGAGGTCGTCGGGTACCGGCTGACCCAGGGTTCTAAAAACTTCTCGCCAGATTTCCAGGATGTCTACCTCGGGGTAGTCCTTTCCGTGGGCTTGTTGCCGGCGGTGGTCCCGGATGATGGTCTGCTTCCAGGTACGGATGAGTTCCTGGGGGGGGACGGCCAAGCCGCGGCGATGGAGAAGCTCCGGTAAGGCTGGGGGGTACTCGGTGAGGTTCTCATCAACCGAGATGTCGCCGCTGCCGCTGATGACCAGGGTGCCGTAGATGTCGAATACCACGGCTTGGATGGTGCTGGGATCGATGGCGCTGAGATCCGCTGAGAGTCCCGTGGGAATGGGGGCTATGCGGGGATCGGCCTCAAGGAATTGCTGTTCCAGGGTGCGGTGTCTGCACATACAGTAAAGGGTACTATAGTCCCAACGCCTTGGCAAAAAAAAGATTACATTGCGCTTAGGTATAGGCCTTCGGGGTTGAGGAAGCTGAGCAGCAGGCTGGTTTTGCTTATGCTGTGCTCCAGGTGGTCCTGGAGAACCTGGGAGTAGACCCGGGAAAGCCGGTTCGCGTAGGCCTCGGCGCTGTAGACGGTGGTCACCACCCGGGTATTCTCGGCGACCGCTCCCTGGTGGAGGGGCGGTGCGGACCCGGCCAGGGGCCAGGCGGCCAGCTGGGGATTCAGGGCGAGCAGATGGTCCTTGTCGGCCCGGTTATCCGGGCTGAGTCGGGAAATGATGGCAGCCTGTTCCTCTCTGGGCAGAATAGCAAAATCCAGGGTGCCGTCCTGGACCAGCCTGGACCAGCGGTCCGGGAGGTCCTTGAGAAGCAGCTCCAGGGCCTGGAGGGTGTTCTGTTGATTGTCCGGATTTTTGGCGACAACCTGATAGAAGGCGTGGATGCGCTTTTGGTTTTCCCCGAGCCAATCCTGGCGGACCTTTTCGGTATTGAACCATGAGAGGGGTATCCGGATGGAGGTATACAGATGGGACAGGTTCATTCCCTGGTGCTCGAAGTCCGGGCAGACCATCTCCAGGTACCGTCCGCCGACGGGTTTTTGAATCGTCCAGGGTTCTAGGAAGGCGAATCCGAATCCCTCTTGCACACTGGTTGACAGAAAGGAGTCTGCCTGGGCGACAAGGTCCTCAAAGGCCCACTGTTCTCCTGCTCCCAGCTGGACCGGGGCGTCCAGAGACCTAACCAGATCCTGCCAGAACCGGTAGGTTTGGTTGTCTGCGGGGTTGTTCGGGGGAAGGGTTACTGCCAGGGCGGTATCCTCTAGAATCCGGCTCAGCAGAATGACCTCACCGATGTTTTTCCGGCGAATCGCCCTGACGGGATACAGAATGAGCCGGGATTTTCCCAGGCTTTGGGCCAGTGATCCGGAAGATGAGGATCCCGCCGGAGCAGGGTTGTTTGCCGGTTCTCGGGGTGCCGGCAGGGGCAGGGGGCTAACCTGGTTCGGCAGGCGGTGGAGTCCCGGGGAGGAGAGACCGGCCTGCATGAGGGCTCGGAAGTCCCGGCTGTTGATGACGGCAAAGTGGCAGTCCTGGGGATAGTCCTCGGGGCTGTAGACCTGGGGACGCCCGTCCTCGGCAAAATCGTGGAGCTGGAGCAAAAACCGGTATCCCATGGATTGCAGACGCTGTAAGGCCGGCAGTAAGGCGGTATTTTTCTCCAGGGTAACGTTGTGGGCATGGATGATTACCGGGCTATCAGAGGTTTTCCAAGCCTGGATGGCCCGGTGGATGTCGGTGCTCAGGTTATGGTAACGGCGTTCCTCATCCAGGAGAGAATCCTGGAGGTACACATCGTAGTTGAGGCGTTCCAGGGTTTGAAAGCCTGGAATTCCCTTGGGATTGTGACCCACCAAGCCCAACCAGGGGTATCCCAGGGCGTCTAGGGCCCGGGCCTGTTGCTCCATGACCTTGGTAACACCGCCGGGACGCAGATGGTAGTGCAGCAGGATGATGGAGGGAGTACCGCGGCGCTGTTCCTGCATTCCCTATTCCTCTTCCAGGGTCTGGTGTTTAGCCGGATCCCGGTCTCGGCTCTTCCCGGAAATGGATTTGAAGCTCTTTTCGTGGCCCGGTACACCCTGGGGATAGAATTTTTGGATGTACTCATCAATCCCGAGGATGGGAGGGCGCTCCATGGGCTGCATGATGGTGCTCCGTTTCCGGTATTCCTCATCAACGAGCTGGTGCTGGAGCATGCGCTCGTAGAGATCCATGTTGATTTTAATCAGCCCGAGTTTTTCAATCCGCTGGAGGAAGGTCTGCATGATCCCGAAGGCCATCCGGCCCAGGGCCAGGGTGTTCTGGTTCCGGTGGACCCGTTTATCCAGGTCAACCTGGGCGATGACATCCATACCCCAGCGTTCATAGATATCCAGGAGCATACTGGTTTCGATACCGTAGCCGATGGGGAAGCTGACCTGCTCAAAGATCTCCCGGTAGCCGGCGTATTCCCCGGAGAGGGGCTGGATGATTTGGCTCAGGTTGGGGGTAAAGAGGCTAAATAACGGACGGATGACCAGTTCGGTTACCCGGCCGCCCCCGGTGGGTTTGACCTGGCTGGAGCTGAGGCTTATGGGGCGGTCATAGAAGGCCTTGGAGTATTTAACGTCATCCCTGAGCAGCAGGGGACCCAGGAGACCGTAAACGAAGCGGTGGTGAATATTCTTAATATCGGCGTCGATGTAGACGATGATATCGCCCTTTAGCACGTACAGGGCCTTCCAGAGGTTTTCGCCCTTGCCCTTATAGGCCTCCAGGTTCGGCAGAATCTCGTCCGCTAAAAATACCTCGGCGCCGTAGCTCCGGGCGATCTCCCGGGTTTTATCCGTGGACCCCGAGTCGATAACAACAATCTCGTCCAGCAAGGGGTAGCGGTGCATGAGTTCGCTGCGCATGATGATGATTTCTTTGGCAATGGTCTTTTCTTCGTTCAGAGTGGGAAAGCAGAGGCTTATGCTCAAGCCTTTTTTGCGCTTTGCGTCCACCAGTTTGCCGATGTCATGGAAATCGCTGTGGTGGTAGGTGTTCCTGCGCAGCCAGCTCTTGGGATCTACGGCCTCTGCCGCCGGCTCTTCTTCCAGGGTTCCGTGGGTGCGTTCCATTTCCGGCAGTTCATCCCGTTGTTGTTTATTGCTCATCTGTTACCCCCTTATCAATGGACTGAAGCACCGCCAACAGCTGGGTAACCCCTTGAACCAGGGGCTCGATCTCCGCCGAGGCGTTTTCGGTATGGTAATTCTCGCCATGGGTCAGTCCGATGGTAATAGCAGGAATTTTATGGTTTAGGAAGATGGATAACTCCGATTCGCTGGATTCTATGATGGGTTTTATCTTCAGGGTTTCAAGGATTTCTATGGTATTTTTAACCAGGGGATGGGTGTATTCCAGGCGGGCCGCATCGACCCCTGAAATCTTCTTGATACGCAGGTCCACCAGATACTCATGGGCGATGGAATCAACAATATCCTCGATCTTCCGGGAGATTGCCTGAACCATCTCGTTGCTGGCGCTCTCGATTTCCAGTCCCAGCTCCCCGGTCAGGGCGAGGTCTCCGTGTTTGATCCCACCTTCGATCTTCCCGATGATAATCTGGGTTTGGGGACGCTGGGGCAGGTGGATCTCCAGAATCCGGTTTATGACATCGTTAATAATGAGGATGGCATTGGATCCGTACTTGTTCTCCCATCCTGATTTCATGGGAATTTCGCAGGAAATCTCGTAGCGGCTCATGCTCCGGCTGAAATAGTTGAGCCGTCCCAGTTCGGCTCCCTCCAAAATAATCCCCGCGGCGATGGGCCGCTTCCAGTTGTCCAGGAAGCGTCGGATACTGGAAAGATTTTTCGCGCCGATGGATTCATTCAGGCCCACAATGACGATGTCGCAGTCGAAACGCAGGTCCAGGGCCCGGATCAGCTCCGGAAGGGAAAGAAGAATCCCCAGGCTGATGGAGTTATCGATGATCCCCGGTCCGGAAATCACCTTGTCATCAATGGCCAGGTGGGCCTCCTGCTCGAAGTGGTACACCGTATCCATGTGGGCTGCTACCACAATACAGCGGTCGGTTTCCGCGCTGCCCTTGATTATTCCCACGGGGTTGCCCGAGGCATCCGAGGCAACCTCATCGACTCCGAGTTCGGCCATCCGGTCCAGGAGGGTGCGGGCCCGGAGGTTAACCGCAGACTTTTCAACGTCGTCCTCCTTCATCGCTATGGAAATGGGCGGCACCTGTCCGATAAGGATGGTGTTCGTGAGAATATGTTCCCGTTGCTGGGACACACCCCGCTGGATGTCAGGAATCCTATTCAGTAGGGGCTTGAGCTTTCTGGCTCGTTCCATTTCAACTCTCCTTTGTTCATTGAACCCTCTGGTTTCCCTCGTCCCGGCTGGATAGCCACCGGTATTCCCATGGGCCGAGGGGCATTTCTCCATGGTTTTTTAGGGTGATTCGAATGTCATCCGAAGAGGTGTTTACCCCGAGGACAACCCAGTGTTTGGTATTCGGAATGAACCGTTTGATGACCAGGGCCCGGGGATCATCTACCTCGGGCACCTGGATAGCTGCGGCGGGATGTAGGGCCGGCAGGGTTCTACGGAGGGCCAGCATCTCCTTGTACCCCCGGAATACCCGGGACCGCAGGGTCCGGGGATCGGCAAGTTCCCGTTCCAGATCCTCAAGAAACAGCTTTTCCCGGTTAATGGTCCGGTTTACCCCGGTAATTTCTGGTCCCTGGGTCCAGTTCTCGGACCCTAGCAGGCTGTGGATGTAGATGCCAGGAGTGCCGGGCATGGCCAGGAGGATGGCCTGGCTTGCCAGGAATTTTTGGGCCCGCAGCTCCGTGGGCAGGTTGGGATCCGCCAAGGCGCTGAGGTAGTTGGTATTCAGTTCGTAGGGAATAAGTCCCTGTTTCGTGGATTTATAGCTCACCAGTCCCCCGTGGTCCGAAACGGCCTGGATGAGTTTTTCCCGCTCTTGATCCGAGAGGATGCCATGGGAGGGCAGCATCCCTATGCCGTCATGACTGGCGCAAAAGTTAAAATAGGTGGTGTCCAGGCCGAGGGGGCCCGGGGGGCCTGCCTGGATCGTCCGCGCCCAGCTGCTGAGGTGCCGGGCATCCGCCCGGGTAAAGGCATCCAGGATGAGGGGCGGCAGGCTGAACTGGTAGATCATATGGGCTTCGTCGGTGCCCGTACCGAAATAGCTGAGATTCTCGGCGTGGGGAACATTGGTTTCGGTTATGAGCACAACCCATGGACAAAGCTGGGAGAGTACCTCCCGGAAGAACTTAACAACCTGGTGGGTTTTGGGATGATGGATACTGGGGGTTCCCAGTTCCTTCCAGAGGTAGGCGATGGCATCCAAGCGGATTACCTGGACTCCCTGTTCGATGTAGAACAGGATTGTATCCAGCATTTCAGCGAGGACGCCGGGGTGGGCAAAATTCAAATCCACCTGATCATCGCTGAAGGTTGTCCATACGTGGACGGTCTCATCGGTACCGTTCCTCCGGGCTTTCATGGGGGTCAGCAACGGATGGGCCCGAGGCCGGGCGATGTCCGAGGTGTCGGTATCTTCGGGCAGGGTAATAAACCAGTCCTGGTATTTGGGGTCGCCTGCCAGGAAGCCCTTAAACCATGGACTCTTTGCCGAACAGTGGTTCAGAACCAAATCGGCCATGAGGTGGAAGCGGCTGCCGATCCGGACGATATCCTCCCAGCTCCCCAACCGGGGATTTACCTGTTTGTAGTCTACAATGGAGAAGCCGTCGTCCGAGGTATAGGGAAAGAAGGGCAGGATGTGTATCCCCGAGACGGTATCCGCCAAATGGCGGGTAAAAAAGGCTTCCAGGGCCTCCAAGGGCCGTTCACCCCGGGGGGCCTTGGGCAGAGGGTTGCCCTTTTCGTCGACCCCGCCGCCGACGCCGACCCGGGTAGGGTTTTTTCGGGTTTCCTCATAATCCCGGGCTGATCCGGGCAGGATGCTGTCTCCGTAGCAGATAATGAAGGCATCCCGGTGGTCCAGGGGCAGGCTGCTTCCTAATGAGTCCCCGGGCCCCCCGGCGGAGGTCCCGGTATGCCGGGAGGCTAGGGATTTCAGGGTATGTTCGTGGTTTTTCAGTACGGCCTCAACCTGGGTAATAACCTCAGGCGCCGTATCTTCGTACACAAGTTCAAGATATGTTTGTCCGACCATATACTATAGAATAATCCCATGGTTCGGTCGGGGCAACCCGGGAACAAGAATAAGGAGGAAAGAGTGAAGAAGCGGCGATTCACATCCATCACCGGTTACTACAAGAAGAAGGCCGGCCTCCCTCCCGGCACCCTGGTGCCTGAGACCGGGACGGAGGCCCCGGCCGGGGGATACTCGGGGCCGAGTATCCGGTTGGTGCGGTATTCCCGGGAATCCTGGCAGATCCAGATTGTGGAGCCCTCTGCCCGGGGGGTGGAGGAGGTTATCCAGGCTGTGAAGGCCGCAGATCAGAAGGCTGTGGTCTGGGTGCATATTGCCGGGAATTTACCCGATGTGCTGTTCCAGCATCTGGGCAACGAGCTGGGCATTGATGCCCTGACCCTGGAGGATATCGCCTCCAACCACCAGCGCCCAAAGATCGAGTTTTCACCTGGTCATGCCTATATGGCTTTTGCTGCCATCGGATATAACGGTCAGGAATTTATCAGAGATCAAGGCGATTTTATTCTTGGGAAGGACTACCTGCTCAGTTTTTCCAACGGGTTCGGATTGCCTGCAGGGGTTGCATCTGGGATGGATAGGGGGAATTCCCAGGGAGGCCCGCCGGGGAGGGGGGATTCAGGGTCTGGGGATGTGGATGAGCTGAACCTGGCGGTTCCCTTCGAGGATTGGACCGTTCCGGTACTGGAGCGTATCCAGTCCGGACGGGGGTTTGTGCGCCAGAACGGCCCGGATTACCTCTGTTATGCGATGTTGGATACGGTAGTGGACCGGTATTTCGGGGCTCTGGAGCAATGGGAGCAGGGAAATGAGGAGCTGGAGGACCGGTTGCTGTTCCAAAACCACGGGGGACGTGAAGGATCTGAGGGTTCGGAAATCCAGATTCTGCGGTCCCAGAAGGACGCCATTAACCAGCTGAGACGGATCATCTGGCCTACCCGGGAGGTGCTGACCGAGGTGCTGAAGAACGAGAGTAAGGCATTTTTTCCCACCGCCCAGCGGTTTTTTAAGGATGTCTTCGACCACCTGTTGATTCTCCAGGATATGTTGGAGACCATGCGGGATTCTATGAGCGATTTGATGACCCTGCATCTATCTGTGGTGTCTAACAGGCTGAATCAGATTATGAAGGTGTTGACCATTCTCTCTGCCATTTTTATTCCTATCACCTTCGTGGCGGGGGTGTACGGGATGAACTTCCAGTTCATGCCCGAGCTTAGCCGGCCCTGGGCGTATCCCGTGGTTCTGGGGAGTATGGCAGGCCTTGCCGGGGGACTGGTGGTGTACTTTAAGCGGAAGGGTTGGTTCTGAACCCCGGGGATGGCGGGGCATCGGAATCACCCCAGCCTCCTGGAAACCGTCATATCTCGTTATCCTGTATTGTCGTATGAAATAAACCTCAGTATACTGGTCAAATTATGAATAATCCTAAGTCCTATGTATTTACCTCAGAATCCGTTTCCGAGGGCCATCCGGATAAGGTGGCCGACCAGATAAGCGATGCGGTTCTTGATGCTTGTTTAGAGAAGGATCCGGCCAGCCGGGTTGCCTGCGAGACCTATACGACCACCGGAATGGTGCTTATCGGAGGCGAGATTACCACCGAGACCTACGTGGATATTCAGGAGATTGCTCGGGGGGTGGCCAAGGATGTGGGCTATACCCATGCGGAGTACGGTCTGGATTATGAATCCATGGCGGTGCTCAATGTGATTCATGCCCAGAGCCCGGATATCAGCCAGGGGGTCAGCGGCACCGGATTGTTCAAGGGTGAGCAGGGTGCGGGTGACCAGGGGATGATGTTTGGCTTCGCATGCACCGAGACGCCCCAGCTGATGCCCGCGCCGATTACCTACAGCCACGCCATTTTGTCCCGGGCTGCGGAGTTACGGAAGTCGAGCCAGATCCCCTGGCTGCGCCCGGATAGCAAGAGTCAGGTTTCTATCCGCTACGAGGGCTACACTCCCAGGGCCATTGAGGCTGTGGTGGTGAGCCATCAGCACAACCCCGAGGTGAGCCGGGAAGAGATCGAGAGCACCCTGATCGAACAGGTTATTCGGCCGGTGTTGGAGCCCACGGGGCTTCTTACTCCGGAGACTAAATTCTACATCAATCCAACCGGCAGATTTGTGATCGGTGGGCCCCACGGCGATGCGGGTCTGACGGGCCGGAAGATTATTGTGGATACCTACGGCGGTATGGGGCGCCACGGCGGCGGGGCCTTCAGCGGGAAGGACCCCAGTAAGGTGGACCGCAGCGCGGCCTACATGGGGCGCTATGTGGCCAAGAACATTGTGGCTGCCGGGCTTGCCCAGCGCGCCGAGGTGCAGCTCAGTTACGCCATCGGGGTTCCGTTTCCGATCAGCGTGATGGTGGATACCTTCGGAACCGGTGAGGCTCCCGAGGAGCGGATCGCCCAGGCGGTACGGAAGGTGTTTGATCTGAGTCCTGCCGGGATAATCCGGAGCCTGGATCTCCTGCGGCCCATCTACCGTGCCACCAGCACCTACGGACATTTCGGCCGGGATCAGTTTTCCTGGGAGCAAACCGACAAGGCGGCAGAGTTGACCCGGGCTGTGGGGTAGGGGTATGGCAGAACGAACGGAACAGACTGAAGGTACAGAACGATTAGAAGAGTCAAAATCCCCGGACACCCGGGGCACTTCGGACTCCCGGGGCACTTCGGACTCCCGGGGCACTTCGGACTCCCGGGGAGCTTCGGACTCCCGGGGCGGCCCGGGCCCGGTCCATAAACCCGCAAACATTGTACAGCTCTTCCAAGGCTGCACCGAGGAGGGAAAAACCCCCTTCAGCTTCGAGTTTTTTCCCCCGAAAACCCCGGCAGGCTGGGAGAAGCTCTACGCCACCATTACCCAGCTGCTGCCCCTGCGTCCTGCCTACGTTTCCGTGACCTACGGCGCCGGGGGCGGAACCCGGGACAATACCCATGAGCTGGTTCGGCGGCTGAACGACCAGGGGGTTCCCGTGGTCGCCCACCTAACCTGCGAAGGCAGCAGCGAGCCTGAAATCCGGGAAATCCTGGAAACCTACGATCGGGAGGGGATTCACAACATCCTGGCCCTGAAGGGTGATGTGCCCATGGACCGCCGGACCCCGGGACCGAGTTTCGAGTATGCCGCCGACCTGGTGAGCTACATCCGCCGCCGCTTTCCCCACTTCGGCATCGGCGTAGCAGGCTTTCCCGAGGGACACCCCGACTGCCCCAACCGCCTCCAGGAAATGGATTACCTCAAGGCCAAGGTGGATGCCGGGGCTGACTACGTGGTAACCCAGCTGTTTTTTGACAACCGCGACTTCTACGATTTCCGGGACCGGGCGGAGCTGGCGGGCATCCAGGTGCCCATTATTGCCGGTATTATGCCCATAACCACCCGGAAGGGTATGGCCCGGATGGCCGAGCTCGCCGGGGGAGCCCGGTTCCCTGCCAAGCTGCTCAAGGCTGTCGGCCGGGCGGCAGACGAGCAGGGGGTTGCCCGGGTCGGCGCCCACTGGGCCACGGAGCAGATATCCGACCTTCTGGCAAACCATGTGGCAGGGGTGCATCTATACACCCTCAATACCAGCACATCTTCCCTGGAAATCCTGAAAAACCTGGGTCTGACGAGCTATTCTATTAAAAGCGATGTGTAGAACACCACAGCCCCGGGGAGCTTCCCCGACACCCCTTTCTGGCGGGGTTTTTGCCGGTTTCCTTCTGCTACTCCTGGTGCTGCTGGCCGGCTGTAAGCCTGCCATGGACCCCAGCCGGGTGGAGCCCCTCTCGGCGGACAGCCTGACCTTTACGTACCAGCCCCAAAAAACCACCGAGATCCTTAGCGTAGACCTGGGTTCAACTCCCCGGGACCTCTACCTGGTGTATTCCAACACCTACCCTATAGCCCAGGCCCCTCCCAAGGTTGTTTCTTCTTCTTGGGGTGATTCCCATGCCCCCGCCTCTTCCCGGTCCGGGGAAAACAGCCTGAACTCCGGTCCTCCTTCTCCCGCGCCGAGCCGCCCCCGGGCCATCCGTGGCTTTCCGGGCCAACACGCCTGGCGCCAGGACCACCCCCTTCCTCCCCCCAGGGCTCCCGTTCCCTCCGGGGCCTCAAGCCGGGCGCTGAGCAGGAGCTTTGCGGCTGAATCGGTGGGGACCGCAACCCTGGCCTACACCTCCTATAACGGCAGCAGCATATCCCTGACCCTGCGCCTCCAGAAGGATGTAACCACGGCCTTCGGCACCAAGCGGGTGAACCTCTGGGTAGATGATGCCCAGTGGGACGGCTCCGGGACCGGCCCGGTGAGCCTAGACACCCTGGAGGCCTTACAGGAAGCCTTTCTCCAGGATGGGCAAGATAACGATATCTACGACTGGCTGACGGCCATCTTCGGGGAGGAGTACGGAGGGACAGGGTATGTTGACTATATAGCCCCGCAGGATACCGTTGATATTCTGCTCTTTGATATTGATGGAGATGAACACCCCGTGGTTGGAGACGGCCGTATGGTGGGCTACTATTGGGCCAAGGATCAGCACCTTGATGAAGCTGCATTACGGATATACGGAAGAGAAAGCCACAAACGGGTAATCTTTGTGCTGGATTCCTGGCTTGCCGCCTCCCCCGACCCGTATTGGCAAAAGGAGGTCATCTCCACCCTGGCCCACGAGTTCCAGCACATGATCAACTTTTACCAGCGGTATATTACGCTCGGGCAAGCCGATGCGGTTTGGTTTGACGAGATGCTCGCCATGGCCGCCGAGGATCTGGTGGCCGATAAGCTCGGGGTGAACGGACCCCGGGGAGTGGCCTTCGACGACCCCGGCCCCGGCCCGGCTGAGAATTACAGCGGGCGTCTAATAGACTTTAATACCGCCACGGACGCCCAGGTAACAAAGTGGTGGTCAAATGAGCCAGAAGATTATGAGAACCTTATCCAAGCCTACGGGGTTGCCTATGCCTTCGGTGCCTACCTGGGGCGCAACTACGGGGGAGCGGGGTTCTTTGCGGGATTATACGACCGGAACTCCACAGGTATCCAGGCCATTACCGAGGAGATTCAGGCCTCGGGGTACGGGGAGGTGACCCCGGGAACCCTCCTGGGCCGCTGGGGCGCTGCGGTGGTGCTTTCGGATAGGCTAAGCCCCGGGGAGCTGATCACCTACAACCGGGGAACTAGTTGGAACAGCACCACCCTGGAGGGAATGCAGTACAACCTGGGTTCCATAAACCTGTTCAACTACTACCGGGGTTCGGATTACTGGAATACGGTCACCGGGCCCAATTTGAACAACTATTCTCCCGACAAGAACCTGAAACCCGAGTCAAATACCTACCATAGGATTGCCTCGGGGGTGACGGGCAGGCAGGAGATTACCCTGGAGATTCCAAATCCCCAGTGGACCACCCTTACCCTGGTGGCGAGGTAGGGTCGTGGTGCCTAGGAGGCTGTAACCTTCCGGGGGTTCCGGAGCTTTTTCGCAGGGAGGTAACCATGACGCAGAGGAATGAGGCTTCGGTTCTCCGGTTAGGGGTTCTTCTGGTATTGCTGCTCTCCCTGGGGCTACCTGGGACAGCCGGGGGCGGGGCAGGCCGTAAGGACCGGGAAAAGGCATTGGAATCACCCCGGGATACCTCCAAGGATGAAGAGCTGAAAGATGGTGACCTTGTCCTGGAGGGTGAGCTCCGGGTGGTCCGGGACGGGCCGGGATCGCGGCTCATTCTGGTGCAGGAGCCGGGGGTTTCCTATCTTCTGCCCCGGGAGTGGTGGGATCGGCTCTGGGAGCATCAGGGGCGGCGGATTCGGATTGTGTTGGCTTCCGGGGATCTGCAGCCGCGTCAGCCGGGCAGCCATGGGCCGGGGGTAATTCTGGGGTTGAAATCATGGGTTTTTGTTGAGTAAATCCTATCCCTGATACTATGCTACAGATATGACATCCATAACAAATCTGATCCTTTGCGGCGGGGTGGGGAGCCGGCTTTGGCCCCTGAGCCGAAAGTTGCTGCCTAAGCAGTTCGCCCGTATCTTAGAGGGCCAAACCCTGTTCGAGCGTACCGCCCAGCGGAACGCCCGGTTTAGCCGCCGAGTTCTCATCGCTGCCAACGAACACCAGAGTTTTCTCGCCTACAATCAATTACATAACCTCGGAATCCGGCCGGCCGGAGGCCTTATCGAGCCTATCGGCAGGAATACCGCCCCGGCCATCGCCCTGGCCGCCATGCAGTGCGATCCCGGGGAGATTATTCTGGTAAGCCCTTCGGACCATGTTATTGCCGATGAACAGGCCTACGCCGGGGCTGTGGCTGAGGCGGCGGATCTGGCGGCCCAGGGGTACATCGTGACCTTCGGCATCCGTCCTGAGTATGCTGAAACCGGCTTCGGCTACATCCAGGCGGGTCCGGTTATTGTACCCGAGGACCGGCCCGATGCACGTATAGCGGAGGGCGGTGAATCACCGGACACCGCCGGCGCGAGGGCCGTGCCCGGCGAGGAAACCCAGGGGGGTGATGAGCCCCGGTCTTCGGGAAGCAGGGGTGCCGGGCTGCAGGGCCAGGAGCCGGGAGATCCCGGGAGCAACGGAACGGTTCAGGGCCGACGGGTTGCGGCATTTAAGGAAAAGCCCGATCTGCCCACCGCGGAGGGCTACCTCCGGGACGGTAACTTTTTTTGGAACAGCGGGATGTTTTGTTTTCAGGCCGGGGTATTCCTGAAGGAGCTGGAAACCTATCAGCCCGAGATGTACCGGGCCTGCCGCCGGGCCCTGGAAGGCGCCGGGAAAGCCTCCCTGGAGACCAGGGGATCCGGGGAGGCCGCCCTGACCCCGAGGCTGGAGGATATGCAGGCTATTCCGGCGTTGTCGGTGGATTATGCGGTCATGGAGCAGACCCGCCGGGCAGCGGTGGTCCCCTGTTCCATCGGGTGGAGCGATCTGGGCAGCTTGGATGCCTTGTTTGATTTTCTGGGTGATGAGGCCCGGCAGCGGAATCCCGAGGCTGAAAATGTCTGGAACAGCGATCTGCCTCCGGTAGCCGTGGAATCCCGGGGTAACCTCGTTATTGCCGGAGAGCGCCAGGTCGCTCTTATCGATGTGGAGGATTTGTACGTCATTGAGACCCCCGATGCCCTGTTGGTCGGCCGCCGGGGTTCCAGTCAAAAGGTAAAGGCGGTGGTACAGCATCTTGAAGAGACTGCGCCGCGCTTTACCGAGCGGTTTCCCACGGTGGAGCGCCCCTGGGGACGGTACACCACCCTTCACCAAGGGGAGGGGTACATGGTCCGGCGGATCCAGATAAAACCCGGGGGAAAAACAAGTCTGCAGCGTCACCGCCGCCGGGAGGAACTCTGGACGGTCGCCTCGGGTCAGGCCCGGGTCCGCATTGAGCTGTCGGTTCGCACCTACCAGAAGGGCCAGAGCATCGAGGTGCCCCGGGGGGCGTGGCATCAGCTGGAGAATAGCGGCACCGAGCCCCTAATCATTATTGAAACTCAGATCGGTAATGCTATCTCCGAGGATGATGTAGAACGCCGGGAGGGGTAGCCTTCGGGTACTGCTGGCCCATGCATCTGTTATTCCGGGGGGGTCAGGGTTTTGGCGATCATGGCTTCCAGGCTCTGGCGGCTGATGGGTTTCTGCAGGAAGTCGGTGAAGCCCTGGCTTTTTACCAGATCGTCTCCTTCTTCCTGGGTGATTCCGCTGACCGAAATAATCGGGGTGCTGCGGTGGTTGGGAAGTTCCCGGATTTTTTGCAGGACCTGAGTACCGCTCATGGCATCCAGATAGTTGTCTAAGAGGATCAGGTCGAAGGATTTCTCCTGCAGCACGGAGAGGGCGCCGGCGGAGGTTGCCGCCTCCTGGGTGGTAATCCCCAGAGTTCTGCAGAGCCCGGACAGGATGAACCGGGTAGTCTCGTCGTCATCAATAATCAAAATATGCGCTTTCATGGAATAGTGCTCCTCTTTGAGACCTCCCGGGGGGGTCTGGGGTGTGTTTTCCAGGGGCATGGGGCTGGAAGTTGCTGGGGTATCCGGGGGGTATAGGGGGATTCTAACGCTAAAGGTACTTCCTTGCCGGGGTGTACTGGTCAGGCTGATGGTTCCTCCCATGCTCGCCGTTAGGACTTTCACGATGGACAGGCCCAGACCCATACCTCGGTGGCTATTGCTCTGCCCCGGGGGTGGCTGAGCCGGGCTGGAAGCTGGCTGGTCGGGGGGGGGTGCGGGTTCTCCCGGGCCCTCAGGCTGCCTGGAGGTCTCTGAATCATCCTGAACATAGCGTTCGAAGATTCGGTCCTGCATGTGGGGGGCTATTCCCCTGCCGGTGTCCTGTACCTGGATGATCATCTCCCGGGGCAGTCCGGCTGAGGGCTGAGGGGTGCTGCACCGGATTGTAACCGAGCCTCGGGGGGTGAATTTTACCGCGTTTCCTAACAGGTTAATGAGGATGTGCCGGAGGGCGGTGTCGTTGAGGGTCAGTGTCCGGGGTACCAGGGCCTGGATGTCCATAGACAGTTCCAGGCCTTTTAGACTGCATTGAGCGGTGAAGAGGGATTTTATCTCGTGGAGGAAGTCCCGGATGTCGATGTTCCGGGGCGCGGCTGTGAAGGAACCCTGCTCAATATGGACTGATTCGATGATCTGCCCTAGCTCGGCCGTGAGGGTTTGGCTGGCGTGTTTGATGGTATCCAGGTAGGTCTGCTGCTGAGCGGTGAGGGCTGTTTGGCCCAGGAGTTCCAGGGATCCGGAGATGCCTAACAGGGGGGTTCGCATCTCGTGGGTCATGGTGAGGATGCGCTGTTCTTTTTGGGTATTTGACCGGTCTAAGGCTTCAATACGATGGAGCAGCAGTTCTTCCCGACGGGCAAGGTCGTAGGCCATGACCTGGACTGCGCTGGAGAGGTCCGATAAGGGGTGCCCCTGGGGAAGGGGCGGAACCTCTACGTCGTACTCATTCTTCCAGAGGATGCGGGCCATGGCGGAGAGGATGGCGTTTAAATCACCCTTGGTCTGGGGACGCTCAAGACAGAAGCAATCCTGGGATTCTCCGGGGGGCTGTTCATCTAGAATGGAGGTGATGGTTTCCCGGTAGTCCCGGGCAAGGCGAACCTTGGACGCGATGCCGCCCAGGTAGAGGGATAGCCGCAGAATCTGCTTAACCGGGGAACCCATCCCGAAGAAGTACACCGTGTCCAGTCGGTTTATGATCTGGCTGAGGTTTGTCATTACCTTAAGTCGGTTATGGATGGGGGGATTTTCCAGGCTGCTGTAGTCAAAGCAGGCGTAGAAGGCCTGATCGGTACTGAAGGTCTCGTCCAGGGCATGAAAGATCAGCCTTGTGATGGCTTCGGCATCCTCGGGTTTGGGACAGCCCCAGGGTTGCCAGACCATGATATTGGTACCTACCAGGGATAGGTTGCCCTGGTAATGCTCGTCCGGGGTGCGGTAGTGCCAATGGGGAGGTGAGTACACTGGAAGCCCGCTGACCGGACAGGGCTCGGCATCCTTGAGAATCATAGGCTATTGTAGGCCCACCTTTGGAGATTCCACAATGGAAAATATCCTGGGGAGGATGTATACGGTGACGGTTGTGGCTGCCCAAAGGGCGATGATGCCCGTAATGGCGGCCCAGGAGAGGGGTATGATGCTAGAGAACGCCAGGGGCAGCAGCAATAGGGAGAAGATCAGGGTGGTTTGCAGGATGGGGGTTACCACCCGGTGATCCGAGTCGGGGTGCTTCAAGGCGAGGACCATAAAGATAGCGTCATCGTTGCTTACACCCACCAGGAGGCTCAGGAAGGCGCAGTCGATGAGGGAGAATCCTCTGCCGGAAACCAGGGACACCAGGGTGTAGCTCAGGACCGAGACCAGGACCGAGATTCCGGGCAGGATACCACCCCTGGCACTGCGGGTTATGAGAGCCAGGAGCATAATCATAAGAGCAATCAACAGAGGGATTCCCATGAGAAAGGTCTGGATCACCGCGCTTTGGTAACGGCGTAACTCATAGAAGTACCCCGAGACGCGAACCACGGATTCCGGGGCTGGTCGTACCCTTTGGGTACTGCTCGCCCATGCGTCCGGGGCTGGTTCAGATGGGAGCATGGGTTCAAATTGCGGTGGGTGCTCAGTCTCAAGGCCGGCGGCCTGATAAGCAGCCAGGATGTCTTGGTGGAGGTTGTCCAGGGCATGGTAGGTGCCTGCTTCCTGGGTCGGGGTTAGGTAGAGGCGGAGCAGGGAGTACTGCGGGTCGGTGTAGCGCTGAAGAAGGGCCCCGGCGTCGTTAGAGGCTGCGAGTTCCAGGTTCTCTCCGGCCTCCTCCATGGACTGGGGCAGTCTGTCTTCGATTCCGCGATAGCGTCCGGTAATCCAGGCGAGCAGGGGAATGAGAGAATCACTATGAGAGATTCCGGGATTCGCTTCCAGGGTCTTGGTCAGGGTTTCAAAGGATTGTAAAAACTGTGGCGAGAGAATGCCTCCCTCGGTTTTTGTATCCACGGTCAGCACGATCTCGCCGTTGGATAATCCGGACCGCTGATTCTCAAGGAAGTATTTGTGTACCGGAGAATTCCTGGTGAAGATGGCGTTGGTAATGATCTGCGGTTCGAGACCTAGGGCAGGGAGGTAGGCTATTATGAAGACGCCTCCGGCCATTCCGGCGTAGCAAAGGCCGCGCCGAATCCCTGAGAGCGCCGTTGCCCGGCCGGGGCGGGAGGGCTCGTATCCGTCTGTGGGCCAGGGCAGGATGGCCGGCCGTAGACCTTGTGCAGGCGAGGGAATGGTGTTCAGGATTGCCGGAAACACCAGGGTTGTACCCAGGATGCTCAAGGCTGATGAAATGGCCATAAGAATCCCCAGGCGCTCCAACAATGTGTTACCGGATAGGATCAGGAGTAGCATGGCTGTTCCGGTGGTGAAACCCGAGAGCAGGATGCCCAGGGTATCCAAGGATAGCGCCCTGGTGCGGAGGGTCCTCCGAACTAGGCCCCAAGCCCGGAGCCGGTGAAGTAGAAACGGGCCGGTAATTGCCAGGGAAAAGAAGGGTACGGTCGCTGTTACCGCATTGAGCTCCAGATTCATGAGCTGCATGATCCCCAGGGTCCAGGCTGCGGGCATTACCAGGGCTGCACCCAAGGCTGCAAGGATGCGTTTTCGCCGGGTTACCAGCAATCCCCCCAGAACAGCCAGGGGCAGAGCGAGAAGCATCTTCGTGAGAATATCCTGTTTGAGCTCCGATTCGATGCTATGGGTGTAGTGGTAAAGACTTGTAACCCGGGGCTGGTCGTAACCTTCGGTTACTGCTCGCCCATGCGTCCGGGGCTGGTCGTAACCTTCGGGTACTGCTCGCCCATGCAGCCGGGGCTGGTTTTCTTGGTACGGTTCCGGTGGGAAGAGGCTTAGCAGGTCCTGTCCCTGCTCGGGGCTCAGGTTCATGACACTCCGGAGGTACACCGATTCGCCGTCGATAGATGCAGGGTTTCCCGGTGTACCCTCGGATTCCTTCCCGGCAAATAGCAGCCGGAGGAAGGGGCTGTCCAGGGTTCTTGGGGTAAGTTCTCCAGCAGCCGAATCCCATACCGGAACCTCCGCCAAGGTGTCGCCCTGGAGTATGATGTCGGTGAATTCCAGGGGGTCAAGGATGAGAGCCTGGGGGTCCAGAGCCAGGATGGATTTCCGGATACTGGGGGCAGCCTCCTGAACGGCAGCTTTGGGGATTCTGAAGGAGACAATTGTGGTGTTTTCTTCCGGATTTTCCTGTTCCTCTGTTAACAACTCTGTGCCGACCCGTAACAGCGGAATACGGAATGCTGCAAAGACCGAGAAGGCCAGGGCGATGGTAATAATTACGAGTTGTCCGGATCTTGTCATGACTGGTGGATCATACAACAGAGCTGGCCGAGTGGGCAGCCCTGTACCAAAATTCTGGGGTGAATGGAATGGGATCGAATCTGGGGGGCTTGGCGCGCCGCCGATAGTCGCTATTCGCACGCCGAGCCGGCCTGGGGCGCGATTTTAGTACTAACCAAAATTGGTCATTGCATTGCATTCACCCCAGCCCTGGCTTAACCTGAATGTACCATGCTGGTACTAACCCTGCTTCAAAACATAGCCCTCCTGGTTACCCTTGCAGTGCTCTACGAACAGCTCCTTGAGCTGTTCTCCCAACGTCCGGTGTTAAGCGCGTGGCTCAGCGGCCTGCTCTTCGGGTTGGTGGGAATTATCGGTATGATGACTCCCCTGAACTTTGCACCGGGAATTATTTACGACGGACGGTCCATTATTCTCTTTACCGCCGGCTATGTAGGCGGCCCCTGGGGGGCGGCATTAGCAGGAATCATGACCAGCGTGTACCGGTATTTTTTTGTGGGAGGATCCGGTGCTGCGGTAGGGGTTTTGGTGATTCTGCAGTCCGCTTTTACCGGAGCTGTGTTTTATTCGATCCGTAGAGGTCACAGTTTTTGGGAGCACTGGCCGGGGATTCTTCTGACGGGCTACATAGTCCACATTCCCATGCTGCTTATTCAACTGCTCCTGCCCGATGGGGTGGGATTCCGGGTGCTTCAAGAGGTAGGCCCCATCGTACTCCTCCTGTATCCCGTGGGCCAACTGCTGATCATCAGTCTGTTTTTAAACCGCCGCCGCGCCTTGGAGAACCAGCAGATTCTTCAGGATCAGAGTGAATGGTACCAGCAAATATTTAAGGATTCTGCTATCCCCAGGCTGGTTATCGATCCTGAATCGGGCCGAATAGCGGATATTAACCATGCTGCCGAGGTATTTTACGGGTACACCCGGGAGGAATTCTGTTCCCTGACCATCGGGGATATCAGCATGCACCCCCAGGGGCGGATTAACGACCGCATGTCCCTGGTTGTATCAAAGCTTAACACAGCCTTTGAAATCACCCATAAAACCAAGGACGGCCAGCCCCGGAACGTAACAGTCTTTTCCTCACCGGTGTATGCCCGGGGCAAGACCCTCCTGAACACCATTGTCATTGATACCAGTAAGCTCAAGGAACTGGAGCGGGAGTCCTACATTCTCAGTGAATGCGTGGAGAACGCCGCCATCGGGGTATTCCGAATCGACGATGATACGGGCAAAATTCTCTGGGCGAACCATGAGGCCTGCCGGCGCCTGGGGTATACCAAGGCGGAGCTGCAAACCATGTCCGTCTTTGATATTGATCCCAATTACACCGCAGACACTTGGGCGGATCACCGCAGCGCCATCAAGACCTCGGGGGGCGGGACCGTGGAAACCCAGCACCGTTGTAAGGACGGCAGTACCTACCCCGTAGAAATAACCGTAACCTATTTCACCTACCAGGGTGAAACCCTGTCCTTTAGTTTTGCCAAGGATATTACCCAGCGCAAGCGCTCGGAACAACGGATGCTGGAAACCCTGGAACAGAAGGATGTTCTGATCCAGGAGATACACCACCGGGTGCGGAACAACCTCTCCCTCATCCTCGGGATGATCAACCTGGAGCGTAATCATCTGCCCGACGGGGATCAGCATCCCGGAATTATGACTCGACTAACCGACCGTATTCTTGCCATCGGGCTTATCCACGATCTGGTTTATCAGGATGAAAACCTCTCTAAGATTTCCTTGAATGCCCTCCTCTTGGAGGTAGCCCGAAATCTCCGGGAAAACCACAGCCTGCCGGCGGAGGCCCAACCACGGGTAACCGGGAACGAGGTGGTATTGGACGTAACCCGGGTTATGCCCATCGGACTGATGGTAACCGAGCTGTTCTCCCATTTTTACAGCGCCGTCCACGCCCAGCCTCCGGGTTCCCAGGGGTGCGCACGGGGGATGGAGATTGTTGTTACCCATCACTCCGGGGGGTTCATGAGCGTAGCCTTTAATTCGGACTGCGAGGTTGCCGAACATGCGTGCCGGACCATGCGGGATGACCGGCTGAGTATCGAATTAATGACAGTGCTTGCCCTCCAGGGCAGGTGGGAATATCATTGGAGCACTGCGGGGCATTTACTCGAGATTACCAGTGTGCACCTCTAAAACGGAGCAGTTTTGAGGGGCACCAGTGTTGGAGCATCGTATGAAGGAAACAACGATTTTACTGGTTGAGGACGAGCTGATTATTGCTATGAGCACCAAGATTCAGCTGGAGGCTGCGGGGTATCGGGTATTATTTCCTGTCATGACGGGAGAGGAGGCGGTTTCTCGGGCCCAATCCGATTTGCCCGACCTCATCCTCATGGATCTTCTGCTTAAGGGCCAAACGAACGGCCTGCAAGCAGCCCTGGAGATCCGTAAATTCCACCAGGTTCCCATTCTATTCGTTACCGGCAATCCAGGCATGGTGTCTTCCCGAGATCTTGAAACCTTGGGCGACGCAACCGCCGTTTTGACCAAGCCGGTTAATGCCCAGGCGCTGCTCCAGTCCATCCAGCAGTTCATCCCCCCAGCCTAAGAGCCCTGTCAGGGCAGTTAGGGATGTCTGGACCCTCCGGTATGGTGACGCCAAGACAAGGAGGGGCCGGATTGGATGATACGGTTTAGTCTAGGGGGACGGTTATGGTGGTGATGGTTCCGCCCCGGCAGGTTGTTTCTATAGTACCTCGGATCTGCAGGACGAGGCTCTGGATCAATTGAATACCCAGGCCAGGCGTGGGCAGGGAGGCTTGGGGTGTGTCGAAACCGCAGCCTCGGGAGGCAAGGTCTTCGGGCATTCCGCAGCCGTTATCGGCAATTTCCAGGGTAGCCCCGGAGTACTGCCCGGTGCTGTCCCCATGAGAATCACCCTTCAACACAATGCTAATGTTGCCCGTACCCTCGGGGAAGGCGTGTTTTATGGCGTTGGTCATTAACTCGGTTACAATCAGGCCCAGGGGGGCGGCAATGCTGGTGGGTACGGTGACCGGTTCCAGCAGGCATTTCTTGGTAATTCCCGGGGTAAGGTCGATGATGGGGTGAACCAGGCGGTGCAGGTATTCGTCTAATCGAACCTGATCCACTTGGTCGCGGCTGTAGAGCAGACTGTAGAGCTCGCTCATGGATCGAACCCGGCTTCCGAGATCTTCAAGGATTTTGAGGGCCTCGGGGTTGACGCTTTTCCCGGCTGTCAGGTCGATGAGAGAGGCAATGAGGGAAAAGCTGTTTTTGGCCCGGTGTTGGAGTTCCCTGAGCAGCTCTTTGTTGCGGATTGCGGAGGTTTCCAGGGCTTCCTCGACCTCCCGCCGTTTACTGATGTCATGAACCAGGGAATAGAGAAGCTTGCGGCCTCCGATTCGGATGGGGCCGCTGTACACCTCCACCGGGCAGGCGCCGCCGGTTTTTCGACGGTGTTCGAAGACAAAATAGTTATTCTTATCGGCTGCGGCTCTGGCCATCTCTGTTTCGATCTCGTCCCGGCTGAGGGTGTTTATCTGGTCTATGTTCATGGTGCGAAGCTCATCCTCGGACCAACCGTAGAACCGGGCTGCGGCCGGGTTTGCATCAAAGATGCTTCCGTCCCGGGGATCAATGACTAAAATAACAGCATGGTTGTTCTCAAAGAGGCTGCGGAATTTCTCTTCGCTTTGCTGTAGGGCCTCCTGAGCCTGTTTTTGATCGGTTATGTCCCGGAACTCCGTTACCCGGACCTGTCTGCCGTGGTAGGGAATGTTCTTTGCTTCGATTCGAACTGGGAAGACAGTACCCCGGACTGTTAGCCCCAGGCTTTCGTAGGGTTTGTCAAAGCCTGATGCAATGATGTCCCGTACCCTGGGACGTTCCGACGGAACGATAAGTTCCAAGCCGTCCATGCCGATGAGATGGCTTCGGGAATAGCCAAAGAGGGTTTCCAGAGCAGCGTTACATTCTAGTATTATTCCCTTGTCGTGAATGGCGATTCCCCCGAAGCTGGCCTGCAGGAGGGCTTGGGTGTGGGCTTTGGACTCTGCGAGGTTCTTTGCCATTTCCTGGATAGTTGGTTCATCGTTGGTATGTGATGATTTGGAATAAATATCCTTCATGTAATTGTAGTATAGGGCCGTATCGGGAGAAACACCAGCGTTTCGTGGATAGACCCGGCGATATGTCGGTGAGGAAGAAATTGGTATGTAGTGCGCAAAAGATTGTAAACTACACCAGATATAGTGGCACAGCCCGGGAACCAACCCAGGGATGGTGTCGCCAGGGTGGAAAGTTACAACCCCTTGCGCACTAAAAATTTGTACAAGGTGTCTGGCCTGGGGTTACTCGACCTTGAAGCGATTTACCCCCTGGGTTAAGCGCTGGATGCTTTGCTGGTTTTCCTGGCTGTTGTCGTTGACCTGGTGGATGGCTGTATTGATCTGGTTGGCTCCGGCGGACATTTCCTGCATACCCCCGGTTAGCTCCTGGGTGATGGCGGTGAGACGATGCATCCGCTGTTCCACTGAGGTGCTGGCCTGGTTCATGATTTGGGTTGTGTCCTTGACCTGGGTGGTAATGGCGTTTATCTGGGCAATGGCCTGAAGGACCTCTGATCCGGCGGCGTTCTGTTCATCCATGGCGTTTTTAATGACAGCCTCCTGGTCACGGACCGTCTTGGTGAGTTCAAAGGATTTATCAATGTCTGCCAGGGCCGAGCTGGTGGACTCGGAGGCCGTATCGATCAGGTCCTTTAGGCTGGCCAGGGTCGTGGCGATGGATTTTCCCTGGCTGTTGGATTCTTCAGCGAGCTTCCGGATTTCGCTGGCCACTACGGCGAATCCCCTGCCTGCTTCCCCGGCATGGGCTGCTTCAATTGCGGCGTTCATAGCGAGGAGGTTAGTCTGGCTGGAGATATCTTGAATAACCTTACTAGCCTGGAGCAGGGCTGCGGAGCTCCGGGATATCTCCTGTACCATGGTGTTTACCCGGTCCATTTGCTCGCGTTCAACCTGGGCGGAGTCCATGAGCTGGACCACCGATTCGTTATTGGAAGCTAACACCTGGGCCACTGACCGAATATTCGCGACCATCTCTTCAATGGAGGAGGATGATTGGGAAACATTCGCTGCCTGGGTTTCCGTGAGGGATCCTAATTCCTCAATCTTCGCCAGGAGCCTTGCTGTTTCATCCAGGGTTGCCTTGACCTCCGCATCCTGGGATGCAGCCTTGTCCCGCATACCCTCCACATTCGTCGAGATTTCGTTCATGGCGCTGGCTGTTTCATTCATGTTCACCGCCAGGTTGTCTCCAATCCTGTTCATGGCCAGGGTTTCTTGTTTGATCTGCCGAACCAGATCGCGGATGGTTGAGAAGGTGGTGTTAAACAGCTCAGCCATGCGGCCGACCTCATCGGAGCTGCGGACTGGCAGCTCCTTGGTCAGATCTCCCTGGCCTTGGGCGATGTCCTGGAGCATAGCGGTGGCAGCCCGGATGGGACGCACCAGGCCCCGGCTTACCAATACTCCGCCGAATATGGCAAGTAGGGTACCCGCTACAGAAATAAGAATCAGGAGGATGCGTTTAGAGGCGAGGCTGTCCGCCACATCGTTGATGTAGACACCGGTACCGATAATCCACTGCCAGGGACTAAAGCTCTGCACAAAGGAGAGTTTGGGTTCTATTCTGCCCTGATCATCGTAGTACTGCCATTGGTAGGGAACAAACCCTGATCCTTGGGTGCTTGCGACATCTGCCATCCTCTGGAAGAGGAATACGCCGTCGGGGTCCTGGATACCCGAGACGTCGGTACCGTTGAGATCGGGTCTGAAGGGATGCATGATCATTCGTGGACCGGAGTCGATAATCCAGTAATAATCCTGATCGTTCTCCCCGAAGGTCATCCCTTGGATGACGGACTTGGCGGCCTCTTGGGCGTCCGTGCGGTTGAGGGTTCCCTGCTGTTCCTGGCGGTGGTAAAACTCCAGAACATGGACGGCCACCTCCACCAGGTTCGTGGTGAGCTGTTCGCGATCCTCCATCATGGTTGATCCTAAAACCTGTGAGCTGCTAATTATCAGGACGAGATTTACGAGGAAGAGTAGTCCGGTCACGAGGGTAATTATTTTACCTTGTATGCCTAGTTTCAATGGGTGCCTCCGTGGTTACTTGGTAGCGCCGCCAATGGAAAATGGTACGGTCGTATGCGCGCTACATAATTAATTCTAAGAAAAATACCTAGGCCGCTGCAACTGATTTCTGAAGAGTGGGCGAAACAATGCAGCTGGCGCTATCTGCCTAGGCCGTATCCAACGGGTATTCTCGGTTGCACGGGGCTCAAAATCCCCATGGAGAAACTCCGTGGCATTCTCCGGCACCGGCTTGCCTCATGTTGCTTGACAATCCGGGGGTAGGTGATACTATTCCTGGCTATTATGAAAACGGGAAACCCACGAGCCGGACTGTCGACCAGCCTCGGCCTTATAATTGTCTGCATTCTTTTATTCGGTGTAGTTGCCGGCTGCACCACCCTAACCGAAGAGTCACCGGAGGGTATGCCGATTCCGGAGACCGAGGAGACTGCCGTCTCCGGGGAAGCCTCTGAGGAGGTGCCGGGGGAGGTACCAGGGGAAGCCTCTGAGGAGGACACGCCCGGGGTGGACTGGGAACAGAGATTCATCGAGGCGGTACGGTCCGGGGATATCGACCTGGCATTGACGCTCTACGAGAGTTCAGGTGCCGGGGATCCCTTATTGCTCGGTAGCCTGCTGATGGCCTCCGGAAGGGTGGCCAGGGCGGAGAATATGTTTACCCAGGTAACGGCTCAGGAGGAAGGGGCTGATAGGGTAGAAGCATTGTTTAACCTAGGTATGATCGCCTTGACCCGGAATGATCTGCCCAGGGCCGAAGAGTTTTTCATGGACACGGTGGAGCAGGAACCCGCCCACTCCCAGGCTCTTTCCGGCCTGGGAGTCATTGCCCTGGACCGGGGAAATACCGCCATCGCCATGGACCTCTTTACCCGCAGCCTGGAATCCGATCCGGAGAATGTGCAGGCCCTGCTCGGCCGAGCTCAGCTTTGGATGGAGAGGGAGCAGTTTACCCGGGCTGCAGGGGATTATTCTGCAGCCTTGGCCATTATGCCCGAGGCGGGGGAGGTATACGGTCTGCGGGCCCGTGCCCGGGCGCTGGATGGCGGCTTTTCCGGTGCCTTGGAGGATTATAACCGGGCTGTAAGCCTGGCTCCTGAGAATCCCTGGAACCTGTTGGATAGGGGCCGGTTGCTGCTTCGGGCCGGAAGGTTTGAAGAATCCCTGGAGGACTTTACCGCGCTTCTTGAGATGAACGATGGATTTGATCTTGCCCTGGTGTACCGGGCTCAGGCATTTGATTCTATGGGAAATACCGAAGCAGCCTTAGAGGATTACCGGCGCATTCTGGAGCTTCAGCCCGATTATACCGAGGTTTATGCCCCGGCTGGGGTAGCCTATTTCAAGACAAACCAGTTCGACGAGGCCGGTCGGCTGTTTGTTCGTGCGGCCGAGCAGCCCAATGGACGAAAGGAGCTGCTGCTTCTCGCTGCGCTGTCGGGGTACTACCAGGCCTACCAGGGAGAACAGCGGGATGCCCGGGGGGTACAACAGACGAACCGTCGGCTTGAGGAATGGGCGGCCCGGTTCGACCGTGAGGGGTTGTTTTATGCCATCGTCCGATATTTTCTTTCTCCGGGCTACGATGGGGCGGTAATTCAGGCTGTTCAGGGGCATACAAAACCCTTGGAGAGGGCCCAGGGGCAGGTGTATCTGGGGGCGTTTTTCCTTCTGGAGGGTAAAACCGCCACGGCACTTGCGCTTCTTTCTGAAATAGGGGAGACTGTTCTGGCCGGATTACCCGAGGGGAGACTGGCGCAATGGTTGGTACATGAATACACAAACGAGTAGGTTACAAGATTTAGTCCAGGTACTGGATAAAAAACGCCCGGTGGTGATTCAGGTCCACGATTTTCCGGATCATGATGCAGTCGCCGCGGGCTTTGCCCTGTCACGTCTCCTGGAAAACCGAGATTTCTCTGCGAGTCTCTGTTACTCCGGGAGAATTCAGAGCGCTAGCTTAGAGGAGGCTGTGGAAACCTTCAATATTCCCCTGGTTCCCAGCACATCCCTGGCAATAAATCAGAACACCCAGATTATTTTAGTGGATGGATTCATCGGCAATAAGAACGTCACCGAGCTTGAGGGTTCGGTGGTGGGGCTGATCGACCATCATAATCCCCCGGAAAAGCCGGAATGCCCATTCTTTGATATCCGACCCCACTACGGCTCCTGTTCAACCATGGTGTATGAGTATTTTCAGGAGTCGGGAGATGAGTTGTCCATAGAGGTTGCTACCTCCCTGCTTATGGGGTTGATGATGGATACCGCATTTATGACCCGGGGTGTTACCGAGCACGATATGAAGGCCTTCTCCGAACTGTTTTTTCTTGGAGACTGGGAACGCGGCAGCCGGATGCTAAAAAACAGCCTGTCGCTGATTGACCTAGGCGTATTCCGAGAGGCCATCAACAGCTGTGAGGTAGCCGGCGACTTTGCCTTTGTACCCATTCAGAAGGAGTGCAGCCCGGAGGTTACCGCCCTTACGGCTGATTTTTTCCTGGGCTTGCGGGAAATCCGGTTTGTAGTAGTACTGGTTCCCGACCGGGAGGAATACCGGATCTCCGTACGGAGTGAGGATCTCGAACGCCCCTCGGATGTCATCATCCGCAAGGCCCTGCGGGGTATAGGGTACGGCGGTGGACACGTACACATGGGCGGTGGAAATATACCCCGGGATCTGTTCCCGGGACAACAGACCCTGCGGAACCGATTTTTGGTGGCCCTAGGCATGGAGGAAAAGGAAGCAAGTGGATCAACAAGTGAATGAAACCGAGCCGGTGGAGGCTGTGGAGTCCCCGAATACCTCGGAACCCCAGGACTCCGATACTATAACCCGCGTCAGCCTGGGGGGCCGGGAGTATACAATCATCGGTACCGCGCATATCTCGTCGGAAAGCGTCCGGGAGGTGGATGAGCGCATCCGCGAAGAGAATCCCCACCGGGTTTGTGTGGAACTAGACCAGGGGCGTTACAATGCCTTGGTAAACGGTCAAAACTGGCAGAATCTGGATATATTTAAGGTTATCAAAGAGAAAAAGGCATTTTTACTCCTCGGAAACCTGGTGCTTTCGGCCTCTCAAAAGCGAATGGGCATGGATTTAGGAATCAAACCAGGCCAGGAGATGAAGGCTGCCATCTCTACTGCAGAGGAATTGGGGATACCTGTGAGTCTCTGCGACCGGGAGATTCAAACCACCCTGCGCAGGGCCTGGGGCTTAAGCGGCTTCTGGGGTAAGAATAAGCTCCTGGCGTCCCTCATTGCCGGGGCGTTCTCCACTGAGAAACTGTCCAACGAAGATTTGGAGAAAATGAAGCAGAAAAGTGCTCTGCACGGGATGCTTGAAGAGGTGGCAGAGTATCTACCCTCGGCAAAACGGGTGCTGATCGACGAGAGAGATGAGTACCTTGCTAAGAAGATCTTTGAATCCCCCGGAGAAGCCGAGACCCGAATACTAGCAGTGGTCGGAGCCGGGCATGTTCCGGGAATCCTCCGGCATCTTGAAGCCCTTCACGCCAAGACCCAGACACCTGATGTGTCGGAAATCGATTTTGTCCCCCCGCCCTCCCGGGTGGGGAAGTTGATTCCCTGGATTATTTCGGGGGTGATCATCGGTTTGATAGTCTGGGGATTTATCAGCGGAGGGGTCTCTCAGGGGCTTGAAAACTTCGGTGTGTGGGTGCTGGTGAACGGAGGGCTTGCCGCCCTGGGTGCCCTGGCGGCCTTGGGCCATCCCCTCACAGTGGTGCTGTCCTTTGCTGCTGCGCCGCTTACGAGTCTCAACCCCACCATCGGGGTCGGGTTTGTATCCGCCTTTATTGAGGCCTGGGTGCGTAAACCCCGAGTTCGGGATTTTGAGAGTTTACAAACCGATATCCTTAGTTTTAGGGGATTTTACCGCAACCGCATTACCCGGACGTTGTTGGTGTTTCTCTTTGCCACCCTGGGAAGCGCGGTAGGAACCTTCATCGGAATCCCCCTATTAATCCCCGGGTAAAGGAATGCAGCACCTGGTGCAGGGTGCACCCCTTGATGTTGTAGGAGATACCAAGATACTTATATAGTGCGCAAAAGGTTGTAAACAGCACCAGATATAGCGGTGCAACCTATAAGTCCACCCTTAGGTGGTGTCGCCGGGGTTAAAAGTTACAACCTTTTGCGCACTATCAGATACTTCGAATATGCGCGCACTGCCCTGAGCCCGGCGATAAGGCCGTCCTGGAGCCATCCCGGAGATCCTATTTCCTGGGTTAATCCTCATCCTGGCAGCCTCGGGTACCCGTGCTGCAGTCTTTTTCTAGGTCCTGGAGATGTACCGTTAACGCCTCGGCGGAGATGAAGAGTTCCCGGACCGAGAAGACCAGGCTCGTAGCCATAGCAAGCAGGCTCAGACCGAATACGATCCGTCCCAGGGTTTCCAGGGTTACAAAGAGCAGTACCATGGTAATGACGCAGAGCAGCAGGCTGGTTACACCCAGAATTTGTGTGGATTTAACCAGGGCAATCCGCCGCCGCAGATTGCTGATCTGGGCAAGAACCTTGGCATCGGGGCGGTGATGGTACCGGTCGTAGAGCTCCCGGATGAGGTTTGCCAGGGTGAGAAATCGGTTTGTATAGGCCAGCATGAGGAGGGAGAGGGCGGGGAAGAGAAGCCCCGGGGTCTCGAGGGTTAGTTGCATGGGTTACTCCTTCTTGATTGAAAGGGCCTGTTTCACCGCTTCCTGAATGGTTTTGACTTTTTTAGCGGCACCGGGATCGATACTGTGGATGAACCCCAGGTCCTTCGCGGCGGATACCCGCTGCTTATAGTGGCTGACCGGGCGCAGTTCCCCGGCAAGGCTCACCTCACCCGCCACCGCCAGCTGCCGGCTCAAGGCCTGCCCGGTCCGAGCGGACATAATAGCCAGGGCCAGAGGCAGCTCCACCCCCACCTCCTGAATCCGAATGCCCCCGGACACGTTCACGTAAATATCCTGGTCGCTCAACCGGATGCCCGCATGTTTCTCCAGGACCGCCGCAATCCTGCTTACCCGGCGGGCATCAATTTTATCCGAGTACACCCTGCCGTACCCCGCCTGGACGGGAACGGTCAGAGCCTGGATCTCTACCACCAGGATGCGTGATCCCTCAAAAATGGGAGCAGCCACCACCCCGGGGGGCAGGGGGGTATCCCGTTCCACGAGAAAGACCTTGGAGGGATCGGACAACTCTTCCAGTCCCTGGTCGCCCATGGTAAAGAGTCCCACCTCATCCACGCTCCCAAACCGGTTCTTCTGGGCCCGGAGAAAGCGGATATCGGAACCCGAGTGTTCAAAGAGAATGACCGCATCCACCATGTGTTCGATAACCTTCGGTCCGGCGATGCTGCCCTCTTTGGTAACATGGGCGATGAAAAACACCCCCGCCTGGTGGGACCGCGCCCATTCCGAGAGGGCGAACACCGAGAGTTTCATCTGGTTGACCGTTCCGGGGGCGGAGTCGATGTCCTGGGTAATGAGGGTTTGGATGGAGTCGATGATGATAATTCGGGGCTGGACCTGGTTCAGGACATCCTGAATATACTCTATCTGGGGGTTGCAAAACAGGAGCAGAGAAGCGGTATTCGTAATGCCCAGGCGTTCCGCCCGGAGCTTGAGCTGCTGGGCCCCCTCTTCACCGGAGACATAGAGTACCTGCCCGGCATGCTGGAATGCCCCCGCTGCCTGGAGCATCAGGGTGGATTTTCCGATGCCCGGCTCGCCGCCGATGAGCACGCTGGATCCCTCCATGAGCCCCCCGCCCAACACCCGGTCGAGCTCGCCTATGCCCGAGGCGAGGCGGGCCTGGGCCGGTTTCTGCACCGCCGCGAGACTCACCGGCTCATGAATTCCCTGGCCCTCCTGGTGGACCCCCGGGGCGTCGGTGCTAGGCACATGGGAATCACCCTGCCGGCTCCGGGAAATGTAGCCCCCGGCCCCGGCGAGGCTGCCCGAGGAACCCCGGGAACCCGATCGGCCTCCGGCGAGGGTCCCTCCGGGGGAAACCCGCATCTCCTTGAAGCTGTTCCACTCTCCGCAGCCCGGGCAGCGGCCAAGCCACTTCGGTTCCTCGTGGCCGCATTGTTTACACATGAAAACGTATTGGTTCTTTTTTGCCATATCTTCTTTCTATTGACTTATTTACAGTCTGTCTTTATTGTCGAATAATGGACCACAAGGACTACCGCCTGGCGGCGATCGTATTTACCGACATTGTCGGTTTTAGCCGAATGATGGAGCAGGATGAGTCGGGGACTATCCAGCTCCTGGAATACCACAACCAGCTTATCCGAAGCCGTACCGATGAGTTTAAGGGAAGCATCATTAAGACCATCGGCGATGCCTTCCTGGTGGACTTTACCAACACCGTGAACGCCGTCCGCTTTGCCGTGGCAGTCCAGGGCGATTTAGAACAGTATAACCAGGAACATCCGGAAAAGAAACTCATTCTCCGCATCGGAATCCACCTGGGGGATATTTATTTTTACGAAAACGATGCCCTGGGCGAGGGAATCAATATCGCCAGCCGCCTGCAGTCCCTGTGTAATCCCGGGCGTATCTGCATCAGTCAGGATGTGTACAACCTATCCCGGGGCAAGTTCGACGGCCCCGAGGTCCGGGAGCTCGGCGATGTTAAGCTCAAGAATATTACCCGGGAGATCCGGGCATACGAAATCCTGACTGCCGGTACCGGCGATCCTGTGCCGCACCATGAGTATGCTCCCAAGGCTTCGGATCAGGGTGATTCCAATGCCCGGCCGTCCAAACCCTCCCAGGCAGACAAGTCGTCTGCAGCTACCCCCCAAGGCCCTGCCACCAACCCCGACGGCACCGTGGACGAGGCCAAGCTCAAGGAGCTGGTGATCCTGGAGATCAAACGCGCCGGCCAGCGGCTGACCCCATCCCAGGTCCGAGGGTGGTTCGGTAACGGTCCCCTGCCCGAAGGATTGGATGCGGCCGTTACCATGTTATCCCGAAAGGGGTTTCTTGCCCCGGAATCCCAGAATCCCCGACCCCAGGGCCGCCGCGGAAGCGGTTCCGGGTACGAATACAGTTCCGGATCCCCCGGGGGCAGCGGTGGGCGTCCCTCCTCACCCGGCCAGGGAAGAGCCCAGGACGGGGAATTCGAAGAAGGGATCCGGGAGCTGAAGCGGGCTGCCAAGCTGGTCGGCCGGGAGATTCAGAATGCCTGGCGCGACCGGGACAGCTGGTTCGCCGACGATCCCCGGGGCCGGCGCCACCGCATACCACGGCACCGGGCGGACGGTGAGAACGACCGCCGGGATAAGGAGGTGGAGCGCCAGTGGGACCGGGTGCTGGAAACCACCGGCGATCCCCAGGACGAAGAACAGTACATAATCCAGGAGTACCGGAAGCAGACCGATATTAGTTTGAAGAAGAGCGAGACCGGCCTAAAGGGTCATCTTGCCTCCTACATAGGGGTTAACGGATTGTTAACCTTCATCTGGGCCACCACCACGGCTCCGGGATTTCCCTGGTTCCTGATCCCCGCCGCTGCCTGGGGTATCGGTATGCTCAGTCACATCGGAAGCATCCGCCGGCGGCGCCGGGAGAACGCCGAGCTCAAGGCCCTGCCGGGATTGAACAAGTTTCAGCTTCGCCTGCTCCGGAAACTCCATAAAAACCGAGAACGCTGGGGTGGTCACTTCCTCGGTTCCCTGGGAGCAAGCCTCTTTTTGGCCATGTTAAACCTCATTACATCGCCCATGGTTCCCTGGTCGGTATTTCCCATCGCGGGTATGGCCATTGGGATTTTTACCCACCTGCCGGGATTCAAAAGCAAGGAACACCAATTGCTGGCCGATCTTCGCGATCAGGGGGTTCCGGTACAGATGCTTATGGACCGCAAGGACCGAAAGAAGCTCCTGGGTATGGCCCGGGATATTCCGGAGAACGCCACCCCCCAGGAGGCGGAGGCAGAACGGATGCGGGCTGTTATCCTGGCCCAGCTTGGGTCGTTCAAGGGAAAAAATCCCCTAGGGGATGATTTTGAGGATCTGCTGAACGACTATGTAGATCAGATTCATAGCCTCAGCCAAAAGGACAGGGAAATCGATTCCCTCCTGGGTGATCTCTCTGTCCAGAGTCTGGATAGGGATAAGGCTGAGTTGATAAAACAGAGGGATCAAACCGACCATAAGGCCCTACGCGCCGAATACGAAAAATCCATTACCCAGATCGAGAAGCAGCAGAAGGCCTTTAATGACCTTGAGGCCGAGCGGCGGATGGTGAAGCTCAAGCTGTCGGGTGCTATGAATTCCCTGAGGCAGGTGCAGCTGGAGCTGGTACGCCTGAAGGGAACAGGAAGCCAAGAGCTTCCGGATCTGCGGGAACGATCTGGCCAGCTTAGTAGCTACCTCAGCGATATGCGTTCCGGCTATTCGGAACTGGAAAACAGCGACTTTGCTGAGCTTGAAAAATACCGGGATGAGCTGAAGAATGAAGGTTCTGATTTAGGCTGATTTTCCTCCGGCAGCTACACCCTCGCATGCGAGCCCTGCCTTGGGGTACACCTGCCCAGCATCAACCAAGGGCTGTGTAGCCGATTTCCGGGAGGTTGGTGAGTGAATGGCGGATCATTTTGTTTCGGTAATTTCCAAAGGAATACCCCAGGCGTCGCTGATTTGCCTTCCCAGCTGCTGGGCTTCATGGTAATCGGTGGTTTCGTCCAGAAAAACGAGGCCGGAATCGGCGACCAGGGAGGTTTTGCACAGGTATCTGCCGCCTGAGCGTAGGCCCCGTCCCGGTGCCGTGAGCTGAATGGCTAGAACCTGGAGCACCGGGGTGGTGCCCAATTCATGGTTTGTCCTTCGAAGGGGCAGTGGTCCGAGGCCGTGGGTTGTTTCCAGGGTATTGTCCGGGCCGAGACGGATCTGTTTCTTATACAGGCCTATACCCAGACAGACCAGGGTAAGGGCCAGGTAGAGCAGCGTACCCAAGGGATTCGCTGTTTCTGTAAGCGTATCCGCTCCGGTCCCTAGGGTAAGGGCAGCCAGGGGACCGGATACTAGCAGTACCCCCAGGGCAAAAAAAGTACCACGACGCAGAGGATTGGATTGGAGCTGAAAATCCCCCGAGGCAGTGTATCTGCCCCGGAGGGTCCGGTGAATTGCAATCATAGCGGTCTGTTCCTATCAGCCCTTGGGGGGATTATGGCAGGCGATCAGGTGACCGTTCTGGTTCTTCTCCAAAACCGGGGTTACCTTTGTACAGATGTCGGTCTTGTATAGGCACCGGGGATGGAAGGCACAGCCCGAGGGGGGATTCACCGGGCTCGGCACATCCCCTTCCAGGATAATCTCCTCTGATTGGTAATCCGGATCGGCTACCGGTACGGCGGAAAGCAGACTCTGGGCGTAGGGGTGCCGGGGGTTGGAGTAGAGCTGGGCCGATGAAGCCTTTTCTACGGCCTTCCCCAGGTACATAACCATCACGCGGTCGGAGATAAATTCCACCACCGAAAGATCGTGGGCAACAAACATAAAGGTTAGCCCGAAATCCTCCTGAAGGCTGATCAAGAGGTTTAAGATCTGTGCCTGAATGGATACATCCAGGGCGGATACCGGCTCATCGCAGACGACCACCTCAGGGGTAAGGGCCAGGGCTCTGGCGATGCAGATTCGTTGACGTTGTCCCCCGGAAAATTCATGGGGATAGCGGTTGGCTGCAGCCCGGGGTAAGCCAACCCGGTCCAAGAGCTCCATGACCCATTTGTCCAGGCTCATTCCCTTACTCATACCGAACTCCTTCGGCCCCTCGCCCACGATGTCTTTTACAATCATATGGGGGTTTAGGGATGCCCAGGGATCCTGGAAAATCATCTGCACCGATTTTCGTGCGGCTTTTAGGTGCTTAGGATCCATGGATAGGAGGTCGGTATTGGCTGTAGCGGCATCCGCATCAGCTTTGAGTTTTTTGATCTTAGACTTTAGGTGCCGGGCGGCCGAGGCCGTTCCTTGGGCTGCTTCCAGGGTGCGGAGCTCTGCCTCCAGGGCGATTCTCTGGGTATCCAGGGCGTCTACCTCATCAATAATACGTTGTTTTGGATGGAGATAGATGCGGCCCTCATCCGGTTCATACAGCCTGAGGATGCACCGGCCTACCGTTGTCTTTCCGCAGCCGGACTCTCCCACAACCCCCAGGGTTTCTCCCTTATACAGGTCGAAGGATACATCATCCACCGCCTTGAGGGTAAGGTTGTGGGTGGAGAACGCTCCCGCCTTCACAGGGAAGTACTTTTTCAGCCGTTGTATGGTTATAATTCGTTCGCTCACACCGTGCTCCCTGTTTTGGTATTTTTTTTCTCCCGCCGGTTAACTTCTCGGAGCCAGTTTTTTCCGCCGAGTTTTCCCAGCTCTTCCATACTGGTGATGGTGGCCTGGTCCCGCACCTCATCGCTGTACAAGAAGCATCGTACCTTGCGATTGTTTTCTATCTGAACCAGTTCCGGCTCTGCTTCCCAGCATTTTTTCATTGCCTTGGGGCACCGGGATGCAAACCGGCAGCCCTTGGGGAAGCGTTTGGGATCCGGTAGGGTGCCGGGAATCGTATAGAGGTGGCGCCGTTTGCCCTGGTCGTCCCGCTTGGCCTCGTTCAGCACGGGGATTGAACCCAGGAGGCCCTGGGTGTAGGGATGCAATGCTTTCCGAAAAATATCACGTACCGGGCTGTCTTCTACCACAACACCGGAGTACATCACGATGACCCGCTCGGTAAAACTGGCGATAACCGCCAGGTCATGGGTAATAAACATGGTCGCCATGTTTTTTTCCAGCTGAAGACTGCGCATGAGCCGGAGGATCTGGGCTTGAATGGTGACATCCAAGGCCGTGGTGGGTTCGTCCGCAATGAGGAGCTGGGGCTGGCAGGCCATGGCTATGGCTATCATGACCCGCTGGCGCAGGCCGCCGGATAGCTGGAAGGGATATTCTTTGAGGCGTTCATGGGGATCCGAGATTCCCACCATGGCCAGGAGATGGGCTGCCTCCGCCTCCGCCTCCTTGGGTGACATATCCCGGTGGAGCATGAGAACCTCAGCTATCTGAAATCCTATGGTGAACACCGGATTCAGGCTTGTCATGGGCTCTTGGAATATCATGGAAATGTCGTTGCCCCGGACCTTTCTCATGGCCTCTTGGTTTAGGGAGAGGAGATCTCGTCCCTGAAAATTGATGGATCCTCCAACAATTTTGCCGGGAGGATCGGGAACAAGCCCCATGATAGACATGGAGGTTTGGCTTTTACCGCAACCTGATTCCCCTACAATTCCCAGGGTTTCTCCCTGGGAGATGCTGAAGCTAACCCCGTCAACCGCCCGGACGGCGTATCCCGGGAGGAAGAAATAGGTTCGCAGATCCTGTATATCTAATAGTACATCACTCATAAGTTCCTCTTAATGTTTGCTTTTTGGATCCAAGGCGTCTCTGATCCCATCGCCGAAGAAGTTCCAAGCCAGAATCGACAGGAAGATAAAGAAACCCGGAATGAGGACCCAGGGAAAATCCCGGACCACCCGGAAGTTTCTTCCTACCGCCAGCATGAGTCCCCAGCTCGATTGGGGTTCGCTGATACCCAGTCCCAGCAGACTCAGAGCCGATTCACCCAGGATATAGCCCGGAATGCTCAGGGTAGACTGGATTATTACGTAGGAAAAGGTACTGGGTAATACGTGGCGGAGGATGATTTTAAACTGACTGAGCCCCATGGTTCTGGCGCTGAGTACAAAATCCTCGTTTTTAATGGAGAGTACCTGACCGCGAATGATACGGGCAACGTTCGACCAGCCGATAAAGCTGAGGATCAGCACGATAATCAAATACACCTGAACCGATGATAAATCGCTGGGCAGGGCTGCACGCAGGGCAAATAACAGGTAGAGCTGGGGGATGGAGATCAGTACCTCGGTAAACCGCATAAGAATATTATCAATCCAACCGCCGAAGTACCCGGCAAGACCGCCGATAAGCAGCCCCAAGATGATGGTAATCATTGCTCCAAGAATACCGACGCTCAGAGAAATCCGCGATCCGTGAAGCAGCCGGGAAGCCAGATCCCGTCCGGTGGCGTCGGTTCCTATGGGAAAGTAGCCCCCGGTTTCCGAACCGAAGAGGTGGGTCCGGGTAGGAATTCCGAAGAAACTGTAGATGATTCCTTGGTTGAAGAACCGGAGAAAGTTTTTGTTCCCCTTGGCTAACAATATCTGCCGCGGGATCTGTTGTCCCCCTTCGGTGGTTGACGGGCCGAGATCTACTAACCGCCTGGCATCCGGATCCGGATCATGTTCCAGATCCTGAAGCGCCTCCCGGAGGATGGAAACCGCCGGGTCCGAGGTTCCAAGGCGGTATTGGCGCGTTACAGCCAGGAGCACAGAGGAGGCCCGGCGGGCTTGGCTATCCTCGTCAGCCACCACCCGGAGGCCGTTAACCCCCACTCGGGATTCTCGGGATATGGCCCGGATGGTATGTTCGGGCACGGGTTCATAGGTGCGCAGGGCAATGTTGGTTATCTTGTACTCATACGTAAAGGGTTTGAACTGCCGCCCTTGGGGACCATCGTACATGAGCTGAATATCCGAGGGTTGGTGATAGGGCTTGGTTTTATCTCCCCAAGTCATGGTGTAGGGTGAAATAAAATCCGCGAAAAGCGCGCCTAAATACAGTACCAGAAGGATAACCAAGCCGATCTTGCCTAGGCTGTGTTTCCGGAACCGGCGGATGTAGTGTGACCAGAGGGATTCGGGTTTTTCTGTAATGCCCTCTCGGAGCAAAGTTTCGTTGGTTGTGCTCATAGCTGTTACTCCTTAGGCGATTCTGACCCGGGGGTCAACCACGGCAAGCAGGATATCGGCGATGAGGTTTCCGACAACCAGCAGCACCGAACTGTACAGAAGACTGCCTACTACCAGATACAGGTCCTGACTCGTGATGGCCGATAGAATCAGGCTGCCCAAACCGGGCCAGGATAGAACGACCTCGGTCAGCGCCGCACCGGACATAACGTTGGCAATCTGAAATCCCAGGATGGTTATCATGGGATTGATGGCGTTCCGCAGGGCATGTCGGTATACTACGACCCGTTCACTCTGCCCCTTGGCCCGGGCGGTTACGATGTATTGCTGGTTCATTATGTCCAGCATATTTGCCCGCATGATCCTGGTAAGGGTTGCCATACCAGCGGTACCCAAGACTATTACCGGGAGTATCATGTGCCGTGCTACATCGAAAAATCTCCCCACGGCACTGAGACTCCCATGGTCTATACTCATCATTCCCGCGATAGGAAGCCATGTGCCCGGAGGGGTGGATGTAGTGGTAATGACGTACTGGAGTAGAAAGGCCAGGAAGAAGTTCGGTATAGCAAGACCGAAGAAGGCAAACACAGAAATTACCTGGTCCTGCCATTTATACTGTTTTGTCGCTGCGATTATTCCCATGGGGATGCTCATGCCCCAGGAAAAAATGAGGGCAGTCATGCTCAGCAGGATGGTGTTGAAGGCCCGTTGGCTCACCAGAGCAAATACCGGCGCCCGGAAGGTAATGGATAAGCCGAAGTTTCCCCGGATGGCGTTCCAGAGATAGAGAACGAACTGAATAAACCAGTGTTGATCCAAACCGAATTGTCTGCGGAAGGTTTCTAGATCGCCCTGGTTCATATCGGGCCGCAGCTGCATCTGGGTGAACATATCCCCGGGTGCTAACTGGATGAGCAGGAATCCGATAGCCAGAACGGCTAACACGATGGGTATCATATGTAGGAGCCGCCTGAGGATAAACCGGAGCATGGCTTGGCTTATCCACAGAAGCCGGACCAACCAAAACAGAATTTCGGTAATAACGATTGCCCCTAGCCAGGATGTGCCCGTGGCAATGAGGAACACCGCAAACAGTACATCCAGGATAAAGGTCAGACGCCAGTCGATACGATTCAGTATATTCATAGATCGTCCTTATAAAACATGAGGTCGGAAGCAGCCTGAGGCAGCGCTTCCGGTTTTACCTGGAGAGCCCGGACGCATGGTGTCCAGCGGGTTGTCCAGGTAAAACCGCCGGCCCCGAAGGGCCGGCGTAGTAATGCAGATTCTTATTTTACATAGAGTCGGGCGGTAAGACCTTCCCAGTCATAATCTTCTGTGGGGTGTGGTTTTACGTTACCCAGTTTGCTGTTGTAGGCCTCCAGCACGAGCAGGTTGTAGGTGTACACCCAGGGCAGCTCATCGGCCCAGATCCGCTGGATCTTTTCGTAACCGCTGATGCGCTGAGCTTCTTGTACGGTGTTATTGGCCTCAATCCATGCCTCATCCACGGCCTTTTCCCAGTCGCGCCGGGGACTTTCCTGGTTCGGCTCGATCATGTGCAGGTTCCCGTAGGAGGGATACACATTGGCGCCGGATATGGGGTCGATGGAACCGGTAAGTCCGATAAGAATCAGGTTCCAGTCATAGGTTTCGGTAAGCTGGCCTACCAGAACATTGAAGTCGATGGGACGGAAATTCAACCGGATTCCCACATCTGCAGCTTCCTGGGCGATGGCCGTACCGATGGCTTCCCGGGTTCTGTTGCCGGAGTTGGTAATGAATTCCAGGGATATGGTATTCCCGTCGGGATCTTCCCTCCAGCCGTCCCCATCTCTATCGGTGTAGCCAATTTCGTCCAAGAGTTCGGCAGCCCGGATGGGATCATAGTGGGGGGCCGCATCGTCAACCCCATCCCAGTAGTAGGGACTAAACCGGGGAACGAAGCTGTATTGGGGATACCCGAAACCGAATTCAATGTTGTTGATCAAGGATTCCCGGTCAATCAGGTGAGCGATGGCGGTCCGGAAGGTTTTGTTGGAGAGCCAGGTCAACTGGGGCTCGGAGATTCCCAAATCATCGGGTCCTTCAATGGGATTCTGATTGAAGGTAATGAAGTTGGTTGCGGTAGCCGGGCCGACCTCGTAGATATTAAAGCCTACCTGATCCTTAGCGTCTACCAGGGTGGAGTAGTCCTGACCACGGGCAACGTAGAAGTCTGTCTGTCCGGAGATGAACTGCTGAAGCTGGGTATCCTGATCGGGGGTATAGATGTATACCATTTCGTTCAGGTAGGGCAGTCGGGTGCCGTTGGCATCCTTCTCCCAGTAGAGGGGGTTCGGTTTGAAGGTGGTCCGCTGAGCGGGAACATGTTCGGAGATAACCCAGGGGCCTGAGCTTGGAATCTCAGTGGGATCCGAATCAACACCCCAAAGGGTGTTTACCGCGTCGGCACCGCCCTCATCGTAGAGGGGGCCAACGATGTGCATGGGCAGGCTGTATACGTTGAGCATATTCATGACACCGGCGTATACGGTGTCCAGGGTTACCTTCAGGGTATACTCATCGATGAGTTCCCATTTGGAAGGAACACCATTTACCGTTAGAGAATCCCGGGTGGAAGTCTGAATATTTTCATCGTAGATAATCTTATTTACGGTTTCTACCCAGTCCCGGGCGGTAACGGGTTCTCCGTCGGACCATTGCATACCGCGGCGAACCTTTACGGTGATGGACTTCTGATCATCCGAGAAGGTCCAGCTTTCAGCTGCTGCGCCCTCCCATTCCAGAGTCATCTGATTTCTCCGGGTCAGGGGCGTAAACAGCCGTTCGGTAACATCCGTTGAGCTGGTTTCTTCTGCCAGGGCGAAGTTGAAGGTCTTGGGTCCAGCGCCAAGCTGGGAAATTACAAGCCGTCCACCTTTTTTTCCGATTTCCCATCCCTCATGGACGGGTATGGTAAGCCCGGGTGCGACGGGCTGACGTGTCTGGGCAACTTCCTCCCTGGGTGCCTCCTCAGCTACTTCCTCGGTCTGGGTGGGACCTTGGGGTGCGGGTTCTGAGGAACCGCCTGCAAATACAGGGGTCAGAACCATGAGCGCAATAAGCGCGAAAAGGAAAAACCTATTCATCATAGCCTCCTTTGAATTGTCTATCTATTCACTGTATTACGATCCAGGCGTTCCTGCAATATTTTTGGATAGAAAATTTACCATTGTGTTAGAAATGAAAAAAGAGACTACAAAAACGTAAGAAAACGCCCGGACTAAGGCATCCGGGCGTTCGAGGATCTTCCGCATCAGACGCTTATGCAAGAGTTTTCCAAAATTGCGAAACAGTTTTGGAAAACGGGGCGGCGGGCAAGCCCGCCAGCTGTCCTGCGTTGCTTCGCAACTTCGGACAACTGACGGGTATCCACCATGTCTCGGTCAAGCCTGCTGCTTGCCCAAGCCGCTGCGGATACCCACCGCCCCGTTGTAGGAGTGCCGGCTGCCCATGTCCTGGGGTACCGGCGCTATGTGGAAGACGGCTCATTCAGGGATGAATGAGCCGCGGCGATATTACTCGACAATATCCAGGAGTTCGATCTCAAAGTAGAGGTATGCTCCCGGTGGGATGACCCCGCCTGCTCCCTGATCGCCGTAGGCGAACTCCGGGGGAAGAACGAAGATACGTTTCTCGCCGACCTTCATCTGGGGCACCATGATGTCCCAGCCGGGGATCAGCCGTCCTACTCCGATGGGGAATTCTGCTGGGCCGCGCTGCTGGCTGGTGTCGAATACTCGGCCGTCTAAAAAGGCCCCGGTGTAATGAACGCGGACAGTCTGGCCGGGGTCTGGAGAGCTGCCGCTTCCTTCCTGGGTGATCTTGTAGCGGATACCGTTGGAATCCACCTGGGCATCGGGAATAATGGCTTCGGCACGTTTACGGTCCGCCTCCTGCTGTTCCTGCTGGTAGGCTGCCTGGCGCTCCGCAGCATTTTGAAGTTCCTGATCGAATAGCTCCTGGGTAACCTGGAAGTTTTCGGCCGCCTCGCCCTTCCGGATAATCTCCAGGGTATTGATGGAATCGCCCTGTTCAATGGCGTTTACGACATCCATGCCTTCCACTACGCGGCCGAAAACGGAGTGTTTGTCATCCAGCCAGGGAGTCGGCACATGGGTTATAAAGAACTGAGATCCGTTGGTATTCGGACCGGAATTCGCCATAGAGAGAATTCCCGGCTGGTCATGGCGGAGCTGGCTGTGGAACTCATCGGGAAACCGGTAGCCCGGTCCGCCAGTTCCATTTCCCTTGGGGTCTCCCCCTTGGATCATGAAGTCGTCGATGACCCGGTGAAAGGTGAGTCCGTCATAGAAGGGCTGCCCCTTTTTGGCATCCGTATCGAGGGATCCTTCGGCGAGCCCCACAAAATTCATAACGGTAACGGGGGTTTTTTCGAATTCCAGTGAGAGCAGGATGTCTCCCTTGGTTGTATCCATTCTTGCATATAGGCCGTCTGGATGTTGTGACATATCAAAGCCTCCTTCCGCGCATCCCAGCACGGTTGTTGCGAGGAGGAAGATGGCTGCATGTATTGCCAACCGCCATCCTTTCCGGATGTTTATCATTCTTATGTCTCCTCTAGTATGAAAATAGTGCGGGCAGTCTACCATAGGGGGATGGGGGGTTCAAGTTTCATTTCTGCGGTAATGCCGCGCCTCGGCAAGCAATTGACGGACACCTTCTATGCGGATGGGTTTTTGAAGGACCCCCTGGATGGCTGATAGGCCTGGATCGTCCTTGGTATTGAACTGGCTCGGATCGTGGCCCGAGAGAAGGTAGAGCAGGGCCGGGGACCGTTTGAGGAGGGTTTCGAGGGTTCGGATTTCTTGGGCTGTCTCAACCCCCGAATATCCGGGCATTTGGTAGTCAATGATGGCGAGGTCGATGGGCTGCTGTTTGAAGATATCCACGGCCTCTCTGCCGGAAGCCGCAACATAGGGGGTAGCTCCGTAGCGGGTGACCATCCGTTCCAGTATCCGCCGGTTGCCGGGATTATCGTCCACGATGAGGACCCGGAGAATGGATTGGCTTTCCAGGTCGAAGAGTTCGGTCTGGTTTGAGCCGGCGAGGTGCTGCAAGGATGCGGTTTGTTCGCCTAGGGGCAGATACACGGTAAACACCGAGCCGGTTCCGGGGGTGCTGGAAACGGTGATGCTGCCTCCTAAAAGCTGAACCAGTTCTTTGGTGATTGCGAGGCCTAAACCGGTGCCGCTGGGGGTGCTGCGCTGCTGACGGGCATGGGAATCACCATAAAATTGAGAATACTTTTCGAAGATTTGACTCAATTGCTCGGGTGGGATTCCCGGTCCGGTGTCGCTGATCCGGAAGGAGAGGGTGGGCTCTGGGAAGTCGGCTGAGACGGGCTCCCGGTGGATTTCCAGGGCGACCTGACCCCGGTGGGTGAATTTGACGCCGTTTCCCATGAGGTTGAAGAGGATTTGCATCAGGCGGCCTTGGTCCCCGGTGATGAAGCGTGGGACTCTGGGATGAATCCGTGCGGATACCTGGATATCCGCTCCCGAGGCTGAGTGGGAGACGGTTTGGAGGACCAGATCGATGGTTTTTTTGAGGTCGAAGGATCGGGATTCGGGGATGAGTTTTCCTGCTTCTATCTTCGAGAGGTCCAGGATGTTGTTTATCAGGGTAAGGAGGGCCTCGGCGTTGTTTTGAATGCCCTGGGCGTATTCATGCTGGTCTTGGGTGGGTTTGGATTCGATGATCAGTCCGGCCATTCCCAGAATACCGTTCAGGGGGGTTCGCAGCTCGTGGCTCATTCCGGCGAAGAATTCCTGTTGGGATGTTTTCGTTTTTTCAAGTCGGTCCCGCTGGCGGCGGAGCATGTTTTGGTATCCCAGGACCCGGAGGTATCGCATACGGTTGGAATCGATGAGGGAGGCGATGATCAGTCCCTGGAGGGCCAGGATGGCGCAGGAGAAGACAAAGAGGAATATCCACTGGGGCTCCCGGGGAAGTTGCTCACTCCGGGAGAGGTAGGAGAGCACCAGTCCGAAGGATAGGCCCCCGGTTATCCCTGCCGTGATGCTCAAGGATGATCGGAGGAGCAGGCTTGGTAAAAGGAGAAAGGGGGGAATAAACAGGTACAGGATGATGAGCCGGGGGATTTCGGCAGGCAGCAATAGCCCGAGGCTGGCAATGAGTATGATGTCTATGCTGAGAAAGGGATGAAAGAGGCTTCCCGGGAATTCACGGTTTTTACGGTGACGCAAATAGCAGATGATGGGCATGATGGGCAGGTAGATCAGCATGCCGAGGGCGTAGATGATCCGTTGGGTTGTATACGGATCGGGCAGGGGTAGACGGCGGTACCAGAATACTAGCTCATAGAGGAACAGCCCGGCAAAAATGAGGAGTCTGACACGCTGCATCCGTAATTCTGATTTTCGCCTGTCGTCGGGATCCAGGACGTTGCTGTTGGAAAGAAACCGGCGGATACGGGAGTTCATGGTGTAAGTGTAGCCTAGTGGACAAAACAATGTAACATGTTCCTTGGACGCACTAGGCAATGGGTCGGGCAGGTTAACAAACCCAGTCGTGGTAGGCCCTGTCGTCCCAGACCGCGGCCCAAAAAAGGCCCCCGGTCTCTGAGAACCGGGGGCTGATACTGGGTATCTTGAAGGGGTATATAGTGCGCAAAAGCTTGTAACATTGCACCTCGGAGACACAACCCATGGGTGGGATTATAAACTGCTCCGCTATATCTGATGTCGTTTACAACCTTTTGCGCACAATGGAAGGGTTAGCGGGTAAGCACCCGGGTCATGAGAATGCCCTCGATGGAGCGGATTCTCCCCAGCGCGGCATCGCTGATGGTCCCGTCCAGGTCGATGATGTTATATGCAACCTCGCCCCTATGTTTATTGATCATATCGGCGATGTTGATGCTTTCCTCGGCGAGGATGGTGGTAATCTGTCCGACCATGTTGGGGATGTTCTTGTTGGCGATGAGAAGCCGGGTATTTCCGGTGAAATCCATCTGGCAGTCGGGGAAGTTTACGGAGTTTTTGATGTTTCCGGTCTCAAGGAACATCGCAAGCTCCTGAGCGGCCATGATGGCACAGTTTTCCTCTGCCTCGGGGGTTGATGCGCCAAGGTGAGGGATGGGTATGACCCCGTCCACACCGAGTAGTTCGTCGGATGGGAAATCGGTGACATAGGCTGAAACCTTGCCGGCTTCTATGGCCCGGATGACAGCCTGGTTATCGACGAGTTCGCCCCTGGCAAAGTTCAGAAGGCGTAATCCGCTTTTTGCCTTGTTCAGAAGGGCGTCGTTTACCATGTGTTTGGTAGAGTCCAAGAGGGGAACGTGGATGGTGAGAAAATCCGCATCGGCAATGCAGGCCTCGAGGCTGTTTGCCCGTTTTACGGCCCGGCTCAAACCCCATGCGCTCTCTACGCTGATGTAGGGGTCAAATCCGTAGACCTCCATACCCAGGGCTACAGCTGCATTGGCTACCATGACGCCGATAGCTCCCAGGCCGACTACGGCCAGACGCTTTCCGAGAATCTCGGGGCCGGCGAAATTCTTTTTTCCCTTTTCGACCAACTTACCCACCTCGGCGCCTTTTCCTTTGAGGGTTTGGCTCCAGGTTATGGAATCGTGGATCTTTCTGCTGGAGATGAGCATGCCGGTGAGCACCAGTTCTTTTACTGAATTGGCGTTTGCCCCGGGGGTGTTAAATACAACAATTCCCTTCTGGGTGCAGACATCCAGGGGAATATTGTTCACCCCTGCGCCTGCACGCGCCACCGCTTTCAGGCTCTCGGACATTTCCATGTCATGCATCTTGAATGAGCGCAGGATAATACCGTCCGGATCCGTGGCATCGCTGCTGATCTGGTAGCGATCCTTGGGTAACAGGGATAGTCCCTTATCGCTTATCTCGTTGAGTGTTTGGATGGTGTACATCATCGTCTCCTTTTTATTGTTCCTCTTTATTGTTACCCCCCTTCCGGATGGTTCGCACCGTCAGGGGGGCTGTGGATTCTTGGGTTGCGCACCCCGGGGCCTGATGAAGGGCTGTATCCAGGGCAGCAGCTTCCGGGATTGTCGGGCCCTAGTCGGCCGCCCCGGTATTGTCGGGATCGGTGTTTCCCTGGGCGCGTAAGACGCCGGGAAGAAACTGCAGGCCCAATTCTTGGAGCTGTCCTGGCTCCACGGGACTGGGGCTTTCGTCCATGGGGCTGAGCCCGGCTGAGTTTTTAGGAAAGGCCATGACCTCCCGGATGGTTGATTCTCCGGTCATGATCATGAGGAGGCGGTCCAGGCCTGGGGCAATTCCGCCGTGGGGAGGTGCGCCGTACTGGAAGGCATCCAGGAGGAATCCGAATCTCTGTTTTGCTTCTTCTTCGGGAAAGCCCACAATATTAAAGATACGCTGCTGCAGCTGTGGATCGTGAATACGGATAGAGCCCGAGGCCAGCTCGTAGCCGTTGCAAACCAGGTCGTAGAGGTTTCCCTTCACGCTCCCCGGGTCGGATTCCATGGTTTCGAGATACTGGGCTTGGGGCATGGTGAACATATGGTGGGCTGCATCCCATTTTTCTTCATCCTCGTTCCATTCAAAGAGGGGAAAATCCACAATCCAGGCGAAACGGAAGCTGCCCTGTTCGGCAAGCCCTAGGTCCTTTCCGAGCCGGGTACGGACCGCTCCCAGAGCGGTGTTGGCCACTGTTTTTTTATCTGCCACGAACAGAACCAGGTCGCCGGATTGGGCGCCGAGTTTGCTGCGGATTTCTGAAGCCTTGGATGTGAAGAACTTTGCAATCCCCCCGTCCAAACCGTCATCGGTTACCTTTAGCCAGGCAAGCCCCTTGGCATGGTAGGTCTTTGCTACATCCTCGAGGTCTGAGATCTGTTTCCGGCTGTATTCTGCTTTGCCGGGCACCACCAGGGCCCGGATGGCGCCGCCCCGTTCCAGAACCCCGGAGAAGACCTTGAAATCGGTATCCTGTCCCATGAAGGCAGCGTCTTTCATCTCGAGGTCGAAGCGCAGATCCGGCTTATCCGAACCGAAGCGGTCCATGGCCTCTTCATAGGGCAGTCGCTGGAAGGGCAGGGGCAAATCCAGGCCCATGGTATTCTTAAAAATATGCGCCATGAGGCCCTCTACCAGGGCAAAGACATCCTCCTGGTCGACGAAGCTCATTTCCATATCAATCTGGGTGTGTTCGGGTTGACGGTCGCCCCGGGGGTCTTCGTCCCGGAAGCAATGGGCTAGTTGAAAGTACTTATCGAAACCTGAGACCATCAGAATCTGTTTAAAGAGCTGGGGACTCTGGGGAAGGGCGTAGAACCGTCCCTTGCTGATCCGGCTGGGAACCAAAAAGTCCCGGGCCCCCTCGGGGGTGGAGCGGATCATGGTGGGGGTTTCTATCTCCAGGAATCCCTGGTTGGTGAGGTATTCCCGGGTCCTAAACATGACCTGGCTTCGGAGGGAGATCTTCTTCTGCATGGAGCCGGTCCGAAGGTCCAGGTAGCGGTATTTGAGCCGCAGATCTTCATTGGTTTGGGCCTTCTCGTCGATCATGAAGGGCAGGGTAGCGCATCGGGACAGGATGGTAATATGTTCCGCGATGACCTCAATGCCTCCGGTGTTCATTTCGGAGTTGACCATGGAATCCGGTCTGGCCTGAACGGTTCCGGTAACGGCAATACAGTATTCAAATTTCAATTCTTCGGCAGTCTCCCGGAGCTGGGGAGCCGCGTGTTCATCCACTACAACCTGGGTAATTCCGTAGCGGTCCCGGAGATTAATGAAGATAACTCCGCCGTGGTCACGGTGGCGGTGAACCCATCCATTGAGTACAACCTGCTTCCCTGCATCCTCAGTCCGAAGCTGACCGCAGGTAACAGTACGTTTATGTGCTTCCATGGGCCAACAATAGCACTTGCACCATTGGAACTTCAAGGGCAGGAGTCATCACAAAAACTAACCTGGGGGTTCTTTTTTAGGGTGATTTACAGGCCCGACCGACAACGGGTACAGCCCAAGACATGGAGATGGGGCTTTTTCCCCTCCTGCTCGAACATTCTGGCCACCACATAATCGGTTTTTCTGAGGACAGCCTTACACGCCGGACATCTGCGGTCCGGGGTTGCTTTTCCAAAGGGAATAATCTCCGCCCGGCTTTCCTCCGGTCCAAGGTCGGCGGGTCCGGAGCGTTCATCACAGTAGGGACAGCCGTAGATATGCACCAGGCTGTCCTGGATACCCATGGCAGCCTTGGTGCCCTGGGTTGACTTTTTTTTGGGTGACGGGGCGGTAAAGACCTTCATGCGGACCTTTTCTCCGGGTTTCAGCAGGGATTTACAGAGCGGACAGGGTCGGAGAACCTTAAAATTCTGCCGGGACATATCAGCCATGGCATCCGCTAATTGGGTGAAGTTTCTCCCGCCCAAGCGGATAATACTTGCAATGAGGATGATTATTAGGATTCCCAAAAGGATGATGACGGTGTATTCCATGCGGCTTTTCCCTCGCGTAAAAATACCCTACACTGGGTTCATGGCGCAACTCTTTATTGTGGGAACACCCATTGGAAATCTTGGAGATATAACCATCCGTGCCCTGGAGGTACTTCGCTCGGTGGATATCATAGCCGCGGAAGACACCCGGCACAGTCTACGGCTGTTGAATCACTATACCATCTCAAAACCCATGATCAGCTGCCATGGCCATAACGAAGACAGAAGCGCCCAGCGCATCATCCAGGAATTGGAGCAAGGCCGCAGCATTGCCTATGTGAGCGACGCAGGAACCCCGGGTATCAGCGACCCCGGCACCGTTCTGGTCCGCCGGGTACGGCAGGCAGGATTCCCGGTGGTACCCATACCCGGGGCGAGCGCCCTGACGAGTATTGCATCGGTCAGCGGATTTTCCGGAAGGCGGCTCATTTTTGACGGATTCCTGTCGCCAAAGGCCGGGCGGAGAAAAAAACAGCTACAGGAACTTCTGAATACGGGCGACAATTGTATTATCTACGAATCGCCCTTTAGGATCGTAAAGCTCCTGGGTGATTTAGCGGATTTGGATCCCGAACGGCCGGTTGTCATCGGCCGGGAGCTTACAAAAAGTTTCGAGGAGATTCTCGGTGCTACCGCCCGGGAGGCCTTTGAAGATTTTGCCAGCCGTAGTACAATAAAGGGTGAGTTTGCACTGGTTATATCCGGTTCAAGCCCTTCGGTTGAGGATGGGAACGAAAACGCTTAACTTTTGCCTAGTAGTTGCCGATAGTGTTAGTGAGAAAGGAAGGATGTAGAATGAGTATCGAGCGTCTTGGTCCATTAGATCCCATATCTACGTACAACAAAAACCAGAAGACTCAACGGGTACAGCGGGAGAACCAATCCGATTCGGTGTCGGTTTCCAACGAGGCCCGTACGAAGGCTGAGCTCTTAAAGCTTGACCGGGCGGTGCGCGAGGCCGATGATATCCGGGCTGACAAGGTTGACGAGATAAAAAAGAAACTCCAGGATCCTTCCTATATTGATGAAAAGATGATCGACGAGGTGGCTGACCGCTTACTGGAACTCTTCGGTATCGAGTAACCCCGACAGCAGAATGATTCGACAAGTTGTTCGTGAATGCGTACAATACAAAGGAGGCCCTGAGCCTCCTTTTTTCATATGGCAGTCATACCGGCAACCGGCAAGACCCTGTTGCGCCGGTGTTCCGTTTTTGTTTCTAAGAAATGGTATTGGTACCCAGCAAGGAGGCAGTTGATTCATGTCCTTTTCTACCCTCGAATTACCTGCAGGCATTGTATTCGGCACAGACGCCCTCCTGAGTGCCGGTCCCCGAGCGGCCGCCCGGGGGAATAGGGCTGTCATCGTTACCGAGCCGGCCATGCAGACCGAGGATCACCTCCAGCGTCTTCGGGAGATTCTCGATGAATCCGGGGTTGATTCCATCGTGTACAGCGAGTTGCCCCCGGGGGTAAGTACCGTGGCGGGGGAGGAGGCGGCGTCCCTGATTACCGCAAGCAAACCCCAGACCGTTATCGGGTTGGGGGGCATGCGGGTACTCGCAGTGGCGCGGTATGCCGCCGAGCAGGCCTTTTTCGGCCGGTCCCGAGGGGGAGGCTCCGGGGGCAGGTACATTGAAATCCCCACATCCTGTAGAAATCACTTTATGTTCAGAAACGAATCGGTCCTCACCGATGCCAATAGCGGTTTGCCCCGGATTTTTCCCCTGACCAGGGGGCTGGTAAGCGGGGTGATCGTTGATCCAAGCCTCACCCAAAGTCTATCCAATAAGTATTTCGCCGTCGCCCTCCTGGACATTTTGCTGGCGAGCATTGAGGGGTATCTGTCCGAGGATGCTGATTTTTTAGCTGAAATACACCTGACTGCTGCTATTGAGAAGCTCTACCAATCCCTTTCCATTTACGTACGGATGGCTGACGACTCCCGGGCACGGCTGAGGGGCAGCGAGGCCGGGATGCTTTCGGCCCTGGGGCTCGGGCGGGCCGGCCAGGGTCCCGGGGGGGCTCTGAGTTATGTGATCAATAGCCGGCATAAGGTTCCTAAATCCTGGGTCAGCGCCGTGTTACTTCCCCATATAGTGGACCTTTATCAGGAGAGCGAAGCCCCCAGGGTCGCGAGGATTGCCGGTTGTCTTGGCGAGGATGTGATAGGCAGGCCTGTTGAGGAGGTCGCTCCCCTGGCCTCCGGGGCTCTGCGCCGTATCCTCGGACAACTGAACATTCCCACCCGTCTCAGAGACCTTAACCTTTCCCTGGGAGATCTGGGCGAGGACTGCGCCTTTGCCATGGATCTGCCCTACCTCAAGACAGCCCCCTTCCGGTTGAGTGAGGCAGAGCTCTACGAATTGGCAAAATCGGCCTTTTGACCGGCGAATCGGTATGATTTCTCCCCGAAAATTCCTAACCCTCGACGATGAACACCAACTGCGTAAGCTCCGTAAAATTCTCCTGGAACTGCGGTCTGCCGCCCGAGGGGCCGGGCTCGACGGGGTGTATGCCCGCCAGGCATCAGTGGTCCTGGAAGCCGGCCGGGCGGGGGCCCCGGGGGCAATCGCCGACCTGGATGAAATTCTCGCGGCTTGCCTCCGGGCCTTGCAAACCCCCCATGAATCCGGAGCTCGGGTATCCCGGCTCTGTCACCAGGGGGTGTTAAGCCTAGAAGCCGCCCTGGGGGTGCCCCTGGGGGAATGGGATCTGGATAGTCCGGATACCATCGGGGCGGATGCAGACCCAGTACCTGATCCCAGGTACTATCCCGGGCACACCCGGGTCGGCCCGGAAACCCGTTCACCCGGGGAAACGGGGCAGCCCATCAGCACCTCCGAGGGGAATGCCGGGTCCCGGGAACCGGAGATACAGGTGTACCTGGAGGATCTGCGGAGCCCCTTCAACGTGGGTAGTATTTTCAGGACCTGCGATGCCATGGGGGTATCCCGGGTGCTGCTCAGCCCCCGTTGCCCCCAGCCGGGCACGAAGCGGGTTGATCGTTCCAGTATGGGCAGTGTGGATTGGATTCCCTGGAGGGTACTTGCCCCGGAAGATATCCCGAGCTACTGCCGGGATGAGGAGCTTTCGGTTCTGGTGCTTGAAACCGGGGGGACGGACTACACCAGGACGGTGCTGCCTCCCCGGTGCCTGGTTATTCTCGGCTCGGAGGAGCTGGGGGTTTCCCCCGGGTGTGCTGCCTTGGGACCGGTGGTAAGTATCGGTATGTCGGGCCGCAAGGGGTCCCTGAATGTCGGGGTGAGCTTCGGCATCGTAGCCTCCCGGTGGCGGGAATGCCGGTCCTAGGCCGTCCCAGGAGCGGGTGGTTCTTCTCGCCCAGCTCCGGGAAGCAGGTCTGTCCGGGAGCTAGGGATTCATGAGTAATTCATGCTTCAGGGTTGCTGTCTTTTTTAGGGTGGCCGCCACGGCGCAGTATTTCCCGAGGCTCAGCTCGATAGCGGTTTCAATCTTATCCTCATTCAGCTGATCCCCGGTAAAACGATAACGCACCAGGATATCCGTGTAGACCTTGGGATGCTCGTCAGCCTGCTTTGCCTCAATCTCAATGGAAAAACTATCAAAGGGGATCCTCATTTTTCCCAACATCGAAACCACATCCATCCCGGTACAACCCGCCAGGGCGGTAAGCATGAGGGCCTTCGGTTTCGGACCGTACCCGGCCCCGCCAAATTGTTCATCGGCATCCACCGGAATGGTGGCATCCTCTATTGTAAGGTCAAAGGCCATGGCCTTCTTCCATTGGGCGGTAACAAATTTTTGCATATGCAGATCTCCTTATTGTAGGGTGATTTTAATGCCGGGGTTATCGCTTCAAGGCGCGTTCAACCTCGGGCTGGTTAAATCCCACAAGTATCTTCCCGTGAATATCAATAACCGGAACCCCCATTTGGCCTGACTTTCGAACCATCTCGTCGGCTCTCCGAGGATCCCTAGAAACATCGTACTCGGTAAAGGGGACGCGGTTTTCCTTGAAATACCGCTTCGCCTTGTGGCAAAACGAACAGCTTGGGGTAGTATACATGGTAATAGACATATGAACCTCCGTATATATAAAAAAATATATACAACAGCTGTTCTTGTCAAGCCGGGGCGTTCATTCCTGATGGCTGGAGGTTTCGTGTTCGAAGGCAGTATCCAGCTTTTCCTTGATGAGAAGCAGATGTCCCTCCCCTGCCACATTGAAGCGCCGTAAGACCGTGGGGTTCAGCTCTTCCAGGGATAGATTCTCCGTCTCGTAGTTTGCCAGGCTGTTGGCCATGTAGATCACATCAATCATCTCCCGGTAGCGCCGGGGAGCCTGGGTCGGGTCGTGGTGAAATCTGATGGCCGAAACCAGGTTGTCCGGGAAGTTCCATTTTTCCGCGATTCGTGCTCCGATTTCGGCGTGGTTCAGTCCTGCGCTTATATCCTCCAGGAACTGGGGTTCGATATTCCGCTCCTCACAGAATTTTCGAATATTTGTGAGCAGATCCGGGTGAACCGAGGAGAAAATGATCTTCCCCATATCGTGGAGAATGCCGCCCACATACACGTCATCCAGGATGTCTTTCCGCTTGAGAATGTTTTTTGCCAGGTTGTAGGCAAAGAAGGCGGTCTTATGGGAATGCAGCCAGAGTCCCCGGGTTTCGGCGGTTTCATCGCCAAGGATTTTTTGGGTACCGTAGGAGTAGAGCAGATTTTTTAGGCCCCGAAGGCCCACGAGCTTAACGGCTTCGGCGATATTGTCTACCCGCTTGGGAAGCATGAAGGCCGCGCTGTTAACCAGTTTAAGAAGGTCGGCGGTCAATGCGGGATCAACGGCGATGGAGCGGGCAATGTCGTTCATTTCCACCTCGGGGTCGCTGAGTTGACGCTGCAGGGTGGCGACATTTTCTGGAAACTGAGGAATATGCTCCAGCTTTTCTGCCAGGAGATTGGATATTTCGTGGAGGTGATCCAGATGAACCTTTGCCATGGGAATGGAGAGGCGCGCAACGGTCTCTCCGTTCTCGGTGTCAATGTCGAAGGATTCCTCCGACAGCCCCATCTTCCGGAGCATGAGGATCATAATGACGATTCCCAGCCCGGCACCCTCGGAATCATCCAATACCATGGAGAAGGCCTCCTCCAGGCTGTCGTAGGCCCTGGCGCGGGCAATGCGGTCGTAGACCCGCATCTGCTCCTTCTTGGTTATGGATGTATTATTGGCAATGTAAATGTTCAGGATGTCTGATTTTTGGTGGAAGACTATCTTAATATACAAGCCGGCCTTTTTTTGAAGTTCCAGGTAGTGGGAGATATTGTTCAGGGTTTCTTCCTTGAAGGTCTGCATACCCTTTTGGTAGTCTTCGTTGTTCAGTAAATCCAGGTTCTTCTCTTGAAAGTACACCCGTTTGGTGTTGGCCTTCTTGGCATTAACCGCCAGCTCTCGCAGGCAATAGTACAGGGGATCTTTCAAATCGCCCTGACCTATCTCTTTTAGAAATCCGTCCAGGATCTGTTCAAGCTGGGCTTCCAGCTCGGATGGCAGGGTGTAGGTCTTGATCGTAACCGGGATTGAGTTTCTGACTGCGAGTTTTATTTTTTCAGGGTCAATGGTCATCACATTCCGCCTTCTTTGGAGCCTTAGGTCTAGAGTATACTAGATTACTGCGAATCATGCTCCTTAGAAATTCGAGACATGGCCCGTAATTTTTTTTCTACGATGCCATTGACCGTACCCTGTTGGAATACTCCCTTCTGGGTTCGATTGCCTGCGGGCATCCCGGTAAGTATTTCGATGCCCTGGTTCACATTGGAAATAGCCCAGATATGAAACCGGCCTTCTTGTACGGCCTGATTTAATTCGGCGTTGAGGATGAGGGACTCGATGTTTTGTGCGGGGATGATTACCCCCTGGCTTCCGGTAAGACCGTGTTGTTTACAAACCTGGTAGAAGCCCTCTATTTTTTCGATGACCCCCCCTACCGGCTGGATATCCCCCATCTGGTTAACCGATCCGGTTACTGCAATGTCCTGACGCAGGGGGATGGATCCGATGGCAGAGAGCAGGGCGTATATTTCGGTGGAGCTCGCGCTGTCGCCGTCAACTTCAACGTAGCTTTGCTCAAAACAGAGTCGGGCGGTCATAGAAAAGGGAAAGCTCTTGGCGTAGGTGGCATGAATGTAGCTTTCAACGATGTAGGTTCCCTTGTCGTGGATCTCTCCCGAGAGGCCGGCCTCCCGTTCCACGTTGATGATTCCGTCGGTGCCCGGTGCTGCCTGGGCCGTGATGACCGTGGGTCGGCCGAAACTGTAGTATCCCCGGTCCAGTACGGCAAGGCCATTGACCCGGCCTATAGCGGTTCCCTCCAGGAGCATGAGCAGTTCCCCGGTCCGGATCTGTTCATCGATTTTCTCCTCGGGTAAATTCAGGAGAAACGCCCGGGCCTCCAGAGCCTTATTGATGGCTTGGCGGGTGATAGTGGACAAGGGAATCTTCCCCGCCCAGTAGTTCGCCTCCCGTAGTATATCGGCTATCTGGCTGAACTGGGTGGAAAGCTTTGATCGTAGTTCCGCCAGGCGGACGCCGTATTCCAGAAGGGCGGCGACACCTGAGCTATCCACGGGCAGCAGGGATTCTTCCCGTTGAATCATCCGGATAAAGTGGATGTACTCCCGGGTGGTAGAGTTGTTGCGGTCCATGATGTAGTCGAATTCCGCCGGAACCTTGAAGAGCTTCTGGAAATCCTCATCCTGCATGTAAAGCAGGTCATAGAGCATATCATTGCCCAGAATAACAACCTTTAGGTTGAGGGGGATGGGCTGGGGTTTCAGGTTGGACCCCCCGTGGCCGTAGGGGTTGGGGCTGGTACGCATCTCCAAGAAACAGTTTTGCAGGGCCCGTTTGAGGCTTATATAGGTTTCTTCTTCCATGAGCAGGTCTTCAGCCTGGAGGATCAGGTAGCCCCCGTTGGCACGGAGAAGGCTGCCGGGACGTAGGCTCAGGTACCCGGGGCGTTCGGTCTGGGTGGTCCCCGGGGTTTGGCTTGTTTCGCTGGGAGTATCAATGCTTCCGAATAGTTTTGTAAAATCCGGATAGGTTTCAAAAATGATGGGCGGTTTGGTGGTTTTGCTATGATCCACCAGGATGTTTACATCGTAGCGGAGCAGTTCGTCCGGTAGAGCGGTTAGGCTGGCCGGCAGTCCGGTTATCCGGTAGGGGTGGGACTTGCCTTGGGAGGACGGGGAGGTCCCCGGTTTTCGGGTAGAGGCTCGGGCATTCTCGGAACCCGGGGTATGTTCAGATTCGCCATGACCCGGGGCCCCACTGCCGGGATTGCTTTGTGCCTGGGGGGAGGTTCGGGCCATGAAATCTCTCCGGTCCCGGGCCTGCTGGCCTGGCCGTCCCGGTTTGTTTCGTTCCGTGCTTCGAGGGGATTTAGCCGAGGTGCCGGCGGACGGCTCTTCAGAGGGATCATCCGAGCCTGGTGCGTCGCCTGGTTGATTCGTTCGGGACGGGTCGTCAAGAAAAATGGGGAGTTGTTCGATGATATCCTGTCCTAGCTGCTCCAGGTGTTCCTCCATGGAGGGGTAGGGAAAGTCCTTTCCCAGGGAACTTAGGCGCTGGTGGACCTCCGGGGCTATGGATTCCCGGTGGAGTTCCAGGAGGTACTGCTCGGTTCTGCGGCGGTTTCGTTGGATAGAGGTGAAAAGCTGTTTCATTTCTTCCATGAACTGGGAGTATTTTTCCCTGAGATCCTGGTACTGATTCTGTTCAAGCTCTCCGGCGGAGACCATTTGGTGCAGATCCTGGATATTGGTCAGGTTATCGTTTACCACCGCAGCTAGATCGGCTTTTTCCTCGTTATTCTCTTCTATTTGTACGATCTTGAATCCTTCCTGTTGCAGGCGGTCTTCAAAATTGAAGAGGAGTTGGTTCTCCTGGCTTTCTGTTTTGGTGAGAAACTCCTCTTTGGCATGCTGGAAGGAGGATCGGTGCTGGATTTCTTGGGCGAGGGCCTGGATGTCCAGGATGGTTTTCCGGATGGCGCTCCTGAACCGCGAGGCCTCTCCAGCTGGCATGATGAGCACCCGGGGGCTGTCTTCCTGGGAGAAATTATGGACGTAGGCGATATCCCGGAGCTGCTCCTTCTGCAGGTCCTGTTTCCCCAGGATATGCTGAATAGCGGTCCGCTTTCCTGTTCCAGCCGGGCCGGTAGCAAAAATGTTGTATCCCTTGGAGGGGATGGCCAGAGCCATCTCAATAGCCTGGATCGCTCTATCCTGGCCGATAACCCCGAAGGTCTCATGATCCTCCGGGAGCTCCGGGAGCTCGGATTCCTGAATTGTAAAAATTACCCGTTCTGGGGTGAGTTTGCAGTGTTGTTCGGCGGTATTCTTTTTGGTCACACCTTGAATGTACCCAAGAACCGGGGAAATTTCTATGGTATACTGCGAATCATGGGAATACTGATTGAAGAGTTTGATACGTGGGCGCGGGGCCACTTGTCAATTGATGAGATGGCCGGGATCGACAATAGCATAAACGGTATACAGGTTAGCTGCGGACAACGGGAGATTACCCGGGCTGCCTTTGCCGTGGATGCCTGTTTGGAAACCTTCACCCGGGCCGCCGACTGGGGTGCCCAGCTGTTATTTGTACATCACGGCCTGTTCTGGGGGCGTGAACAGCCCTTGGTGGGAACCCACTATCGCCGGATTCATGCATTGATGAAGGAGGATATTGCCCTGTATGCGGCCCATCTACCCCTGGATGCCCACCCTGAGTTGGGGAACAACGCAGGGATGTGCCAGGTTCTCGGACTTCAGGAACGGGAACCCTTCGGCAGCTACCATGGTGTTAAAATTGGGTACAAGGGCCTGCTACCCGAAGCCCGGACGGTAGAACAGGTGGTTCAGCAGCTCTTCGGGGATCCTGGCCAGGCCATCGCAGTGCTGCCCTTCGGACCCTCGAAGGTTCGGTCCCTGGGAATCATCTCCGGCGGGGCACCCTTTGAGGTGGACCAGGCTATTGATGAGGGGCTGGATCTCTTTATTACCGGTGATGCAAACCATGTGGTATACCACCGTTGTCTTGAAGCCGGCATTAATGTAATCTTTGCCGGACACTATGCGACCGAGGTTTTCGGTCCCAAATTGATGATGCAGCGGGCGGAGGCGGAGCTTGGTCTCGAGGTCCGGTTTATCCATGTACCCACCGGGCTATAGGAATTTGCTGTAGAACCTACCTAGTGCGCAAACGGTTGTACCATTGTACCCCGGCAGCACCACCCATGGACGGAATTCTGGGGTGATAGACTATACCTGGTGCCGATTACAACCCTTTACGCACTACATAAAACGTAAGGATGTGAAGAATGTTGAACGAAAATCATCTAGGAAAACGGATGATCCCCCTGCTTTTAAGTGCGGGATTAATTCTGGCTGATCAATTATCGAAGTTATGGATCTTATCCTCTATTCCCCTGAATACCGTGGGGCACCAGGTAGGGGGAGGCGATTTTTTACGGATCATCCACGTCCGGAACCTGGGTATGGCCTTCAGTCTCGGGGCGGGCATGCCCGATTGGCTGCGGGTCGTGGTATTCATTGTGATACCCCTCTCCATGCTCATTGCTCTGGGTTTTTATCTGGTGCTGAGCCGGGAGCCCAGCACCTTTCAGCGGTGGATCCTGGCGGGGATTATCGGCGGCGGTCTGGGGAATCAGATTGACCGAATTTTCCGACCCCTCGGGGTTGTTGACTTTATCGATGTGAAGTTTTACGGCTTATTCGGGTTGGAACGGTGGCCGACCTTTAATATTGCAGATTCCACCGTGGTGATTTGTGCCATTTTACTGGGGCTGAACCTGCTTTTCGGGCTCGGCGAAGGGAAGAAACACGAAAAGGAACTGGGAGGTATCCGTGAATAAAAAGGTTAATTCGGTATTATTTGTATTAGGCGCCACTGTGGTGAACATCCTGCTCATGCTTATTCTGTTCATCGGTACCTTCGTGCTCTACGGTAGATTTCTGGCTCCCTTGGTAGATCCGTCGGTCTCGCAGTTTATTGTGATTTTTCTGTTTTTTGCATCCATTATTTTGACCTATGTTCTCTATAACGTTCTTGTAAACAAGCTTGCAGATAAGATTGACTTTGATACCTACTTTGATCCTATCGTTAAGCCCCGCAAACGGAACAAGGAAAAATAGAGGACGGCCCTCCTGAGGGGCAGCCAATACTGCCACCCATGGATGGTGTCGCCGAGGTGCAATGCTACAAGCTTTCGCACACTAGATAAAAAAGCAGGCCCCGGGAATGAACCCGGGGCCTTTTTTAAGTACTGCCGGATAGGGATAAACGTGGTATCCGGCAAGAGCCTAGAGACCGGTGGTCCTAGGGTTTCTGCTGCTCGGGCAACAGGGTGACTGAGAAGGATGTATCTTGGTCAAAGATCTCTGCGGCCAGGGTTTGGATGTCCTGGGCGGTGAGGGCTTGGACGCGGTCTGTAAGCTGGGCCGGGGTAAGGATTGGGGATCCCGTGCGGACCGACTGCTCCATTTGGCTGAGCCAGAATGAGTTTTCTACATCCTGGTTTTCCAGGCCACGTATAAGTACCTGCCGGACGGTGGTGAGTTCTTCACTGCTGGGACCCGACTTCGCCAACCCTGCGAGGATTTCGGTGATAGCCTGGAATAGTTCTTCCCGGCGGCTGGGTTCGAAGCCGGTGCTTACGGTGAACCAGGTATCCGGGTAGGGCACGGGCTGATGACCGGTTGATACGCTTACCCCGTAGGAGGCACTTTTATCCTCCCTGATCTCCTTGCGCAAGCGGATGGAGGCTGTCTCCTTCAGCGCCTCCAGGGCGAGCTGCTGGGTCCGGGATAACGGGATATCCTGATTATAGGCGATAAACATAAGCCCCTTATCCTCGATGCCGCGGTACAGGAGGGAATGTTCGTCTGCAGCAGCCCGGATTCCCAGATCCCGGGCGTTCTCGCTACGGTCCTTCCCCGGGGGCAGGCTCGCGAGGTAGGTTTCAGCCAGAGGCCGGAGCTGATCCGGCGTCAGATCGCCGGCGAAGATCAGGGTGAAGTCCCCGGGGTTGTAAAATCGTTCTTGGAATAGACTCAAGGCCCTCTGGGGCTCAACCATTGCAAGGGTTTCGAGACTCAGGGGTTCGCCCCGGGGATGACTGTCAGCGAAGAGCCGGTTGATCTCATCGGAGAATATCGTTTGGGGATCCTTGTCCCGGTTTTCAATGTTGGTTCTCAGGCGGCTGAGGATGGACTGAATTCCGCCTGGCTCGGATCTGACCTGGGAAAGCTGGAGATGTATGAGCTGAATAAATTCCTCGAGATGGGCATTACGGGTAGTGCCCGAAAGGCCCTCAAAATAATCTCCCAGGTAGGGCTGGAGGGAGATTGCTTTGTCGGCCAGGTAGGTTTCCAGGGCGCTGTAGCTGAAATCCGCCAGGCCGCTTTCCGCGAGAAGGGTGGGCGCCAACAAGGCAGTCCAATAATCCTCCTCGGACACCAGGCTGAGTCCCCCCGGACTGAGGGCGGTGAAGAGGACTTCTCCGGGTGTTTCTGTGGAGGGACGAAGGAGGACGGTCATACCGTTGCTGAGTTCCCATGTCAGAATCCCGGTTTCCTGGTTCAGCTCCTCGTTTACAATGCTTCCTGCTTGCGGAGGGACGGGGATGAGGGTGTCCAGAGTTTCCAGGGAAGTTGCTGTCTGTACCAGATCCGCCCGCTGGTTCACCAGGGCTTCCAACTGGCTCGTATCAACCTGGGGATCAGCCTCGGATAGGGAGAGTAGCAGCCGGTAATGTTCCAGGGAGAGCAGCTGGGAGGCATGGGCATTGAAATCACCCAAAGAAATAGATGCAAGGGTCTCAAGCTGGGTCTGGAGCTGCTTCTCGGGACCCAGGTAGGGGCTGTTGGTGAGGAAATGCTGGGTGAATTGTCCAACGATTTGGCCGGATTCGGTGCGGCCTGCCTGCTCCAAGGCTGCCTCAAGGTCAGCCTGGATCCTGGATTTAGCCCGCTGAAACTCCGCCTGGTCTATGCCCTGCAGTTCTAGGTAAGCCGTTTCCTGGAGAAGTGCCGAGAGGGCTCGGGTGAGGTCCCCACCCTGGGCGATGGCCAGGTATGAGACGAGATTGCTTCCCCGGGTCAGCTGCTGGGTGGCAAAATTAGCTCCCAGGAATGGGGGCTCGGAACTTCGGGCCGCTTCGCTCAGCCGGAAGGAAAGGGCGGTGGCTGTGAGGCTGTTGAGCAGCTCCTGGCGTGCCAGGGTTGGGTAATCCTGGGTGTCGGGGGTTTTTTGATACCCGTAGAGCTCCACAATATCGTAGGGAAATTCCGGATCTCCCCATTGGAAGCTTTTTATGCCTTGGTACGGGGGCTGGACGGGATCCTTCCAGGCTTGGGCAGGAGAATCGGCTTGGGCCTGGAGTTCCTCCTCGGTCCAGGTATCTTGGAATGCGGTGATGATTTGATCTTCCATGGTATCGGGTTCAATACTCCCGACGATGGATACCGCCATTCTTGTGGGGATGTACCAGGTGTCATAGAAGGATGTTAGTTCTTCGGCACTCACCCCTTGGATGACTTCGGGGATTCCGATGGGAAGACGGCGGGCGAATTTACTGTTCTCCAGGACCGCGGGTAGGAGGAAGTCTGCTCGCCGTCCCTGGGCGTTCTGCCCTAGGCGCCATTCTTCCATGATGACGCCCCGCTCCTTTTCGACCTCCTGGGGGTCAAAACTCAACCCGTTCATCCAATCCTCCAGGACCTGGAGGGTGGTGGTGAGGATTTCGGGATCGTCGCCGGGGATTTCCAGGATGTATACGGTTTGCTGAAATCCCGTGAAGGCGTTTACCCCGTCTCCAAAGGCCATACCAATGGATTCGAAATAGTCTACCAGGGCTTGTTGGGAAAAGTTCCGGGTGCCGTTGAAGGCCATGTGTTCTACAAAATGCGCAATCCCGCGCTGGGATTCGTCTTCTTGAACAGCTCCGGCATCTACTGCAAGCTGGAGGAATATCCGGTTTTCTGGATGTTCGTTGGGATAGAGGTAGTAGGTTAATCCATTTTCTAACACTCCGGTTACGGCTGATTCCGGAAGTGCTGCTGGTTCCTGAGTTTGCTGCTCAGGGGGGGTGATTCCCTGCTCCGAAGTTACGCACCCGGTCAGAAGGACGAGTGCTCCGAGTAGCAGGGTGATGATGGTTGATAACGGTTTCATAGTGCTCCTCATTGTTTTTGGCATTTGGCTGTATGGAGATTTCCCCCATATCCTAACTGTTTGTTGTACTCATGTGCTATAGTAATATTCATGAATGATGAAAAGAAACCCGGGGTTTCCCATAGGGGAGCTCGGATAGTAAAGGGCCTCGCGTTCCCGGTCATATTGTTGGGGATAACAGTGGTGGGGATTGTTCATCGGGAGACCCTGTTCTCCGTGTTCACCGACCAACAGGCTATGGAGGAAATCCTGGTGAAGGCAGGCTGGCAGGCGCCCTTCCTGTACATGGCCGTTCAGATTATCCAGGTGTTTGTCTTTATTGTACCCGGAGATGTGGTGCAGTTTGCCGGGGGCTACCTGTTCGGGGTGTTCGGCGGGATGGCCTACTCGTTGTTAGGCATCCTCATCGGGTCGGGGATTAATTTTTTATTGGCCCGGTGGTTGGGACGGGCCTTTGTAGAGAGCCTGTTTAATCCTCAGGCTGTTCAGCGATTCGAAACGATTCTGGCCAGTCCCCGGGCGCAGACGGGCTTTTTCCTTCTCTTCCTTATTCCCGGACTGCCGGGAAAGGATCTTCTCTGTTACGTGGCGGGAATTTCTAAACTGAGATTCGGCATGTTTCTCCTTATCTCCATGGCAGCCCGGCTGCCGGGGATTCTCGGATCCAGCATCATGGGAGGCGCTGTGTCCGGCGGACAGTACGGTATCGCCATAGCAGCGCTAGCGCTGGCTGTGCTGCTGTTCGGCTTCGGGTTTATCTACCGAAAAAAAATCCACCAATGGATCGAGATGCGTATCCATAAATCGGATCAATAGCCGTCGGACATGGAGCGATTCATATCTTTTTTAGCCAGTTCAGCATAGACGAATCCGCGGTTTTTAAGGACGTCCCGGACCTCCTGGGGGAAGGGCATGTAGCGCCAGAATATATCCCGGGTCTCCCGGGCTAGTTTCTGGGTTCCCTCGGATTCTTTGGAGATCCAGAGGATGTAGTCCTGGATGAACTGATCCTTAACATCTCCTTTGAGTTTATTATCGCTGAACCACTGGTAGTACCAACCTGTCAGGCCTTCTTCCATCCAGTAATGCTGGGCTTTTTCCTTGGCGACCTGCCACCGCAGGTCCCCTAGGGCGGCAATGACGGCTGTCCTGAGATCCTTGGGATACATAGGTATGGCTAGCCGTCCCCGGCTGGTGGCACGGTTGAATCGTTCGAAGGGTTCCCAGCAGATTCCGTAATCTCCGTAACAGGGGATGAGGATAATATTTGGGACTATGCGGTTGGTCTGTTGTTTGAAGGTGCGCAAGAAGAGGCCGGGGTCCAGGTATTCTACCTCGGCGATGGTATTCAGCACCTGCTCCCGGGTGCCGGTGTCCCGGATACTGCCGTGGTAGTACTGTTTGTATAGGATGGGGAAGTGGTTACCCTGTCGTCCGACGCAGAGTTTTGCCATCTGCCGGAGGGTATTCATCTCCTCCTCGGAGGCCTTGGCGTCGGCGGTGGCCTGGGCAGAATCATCGCCCTCCTGTTCCTCCAGGACGGCTAACTGTTCCTGGATACTGATGAATTCGTTCTGGGCGATTCCCAGCTTCCGGTTGAGGTTGCTCAGCTGCCGGAGCAGGGAGTTAATTTCGGAGAAACTGGCGCGTTGGGGCTCTGTGTAGGGCTGGATGATGGCGTCATGGCCGGGCAGGCTGTCATGGTAGGTGATGCGCCGAGCGGAGTCCATGAGGGAGCCCTCGTGGGCTTTTATCTCTTCCGTGAGATTCTGAAGCAGCTGGGTTTGGGCTTCGAAGCGGCCCCGGGCCTTTTCGAGTTGGGCGTTGATCTGCCGCACCTGGTTTTTCGAAGGGGTCTTGGTCTCATCGGTGGCGGAGGGGGTAACCCTGCCGTAGGACACCTCTTTAAGCCATTCATCCTGGTAAAAAATCGGTTCGCCGCTGGTATTTTTATCGGGGATCTGACTGATAAGTTTGCGTTGCTCGGGACTTATGGCCGTGGGCAGTAGGATGGCAAATCGCAGTAGCATTTTTTTAGGTTCAGGGAATTGCCGGGTACTGACCTTCCCGGCGATACTCCGGTAGAGATCCCATACGCCGGGTACCAGGCGTCCCCGGTGCACTGACCGGTCCTGAGGATCCGTGGCCTTGAGGAATGCGCCTAGGAGCTGATGGACCCGTTTAGAGATGTCCCCCTCGCCGGTGAGGAGGTCCTGATAGTAGGTTTGGGTAAAAACCGGTCTTGGTTCGCCCAGTACGGTTTCCATTTTTTTGAAGGTGGTCCCGGGTTTGGTGCTGGTATCCTGGGATGAATCCTCGGAAAAGAGGTCGGAAAAATCCGGTGCATCCTCTTCGCCAACGGTTTGTTTGAGTACGTCCTCAAAGAGATTATCAAGATCCGATATATCGCTCATGGGGACAAGTATAAAAGTATCCGGATGGGTATTCAATGCTGGATTTCGATGGACCGCTCTGGAGATGGTTCTGGCGGGTAACCGGTATATAGTGTGCAAAAGGTTGTAATTTTGCAACCCGGCGACACCACCCATGGGTTGAATTATTGGTTGCTCCGCTATATCTGGTGTAGTTTACAACCTTTTGCGCACTATCTAACCGGTAGAATCACCCGGGGATAAAAAAACACCGGCGAATGGGCCGGTGTTTTTTCCATAAGAGCTTCAGGATAACTGGAGGTAATGGGACTTGAACCCATGGCCTCTTGCATGCCATGCAAGCGCTCTAGCCAACTGAGCTATACCCCCAAAAAGGTTGTTGTACTATGCCCGGTTATCAAGCGCTTGTCAATACGGGTTCGTGGATTTCCTCGAGATACCCAGTGCGGATGCAGGATTCGAAGAGTTCCTTGGTGAGGGTCTCTTCGGACTCGCTGGTGCCGTAGGGGGTGGTGCTGACCATAAGAATGGTGTAGCTGGAGCGGTTTTCACCGAGGATGGATATGGTGGTTTCAACCCCTGCCATGCCCTGTACTCTGAATTGCCGTCCGGTATGATGGGTGTTTTTCATGACTTCCTCCCGTTACCCTTTGTATCGGAGGTTTGTACCGGGGGCTGTACGGTTTTTTATGTTTATGATTCTCCGTAAGCTGTGTACAATATGCCCATGATTACTCATATCGTAATGTGGAAGACAGCCGGAAAGAATCCGGCGGAGAAGCAGGCTGCAGCCCGGACCATCAAGGAGGCATTGGAATCCCTGCCAGGAAGGGTTCCGGGAATTGAGTTTCTTGATGTCGGACTGGATGAAACACAGGGTCCGAGTTCCTTTGATGTGGTGCTGACTACCAGGTTTAGGTCCTGGGAGGATTTGCAGAATTACCGGGTGCATCCCGAACATGTTGCCGTGGGAGATGTGGTGGCAGCCCATACCGAGGACCGCGCTGTGGTGGATTATGCCGGCGGGTCAGCGGATTATAGCTCCGGGGAGTAGGAGTGATTCGTGAAACGGCCGAGAGGATTCTGAGCTTTTGGGAGGAGAAACCCAACGGGGTGGTGGTATTCCCATCCCAGGTTGGGGTGGATTATTGGGCCAGGGCGCTGATCTCTCGGTTTGGCATGGGTACGGTGCGGCTGGACCGGGTGGTTTCCTGGGACCATTTCAAGGAAGAGGTGTTCCGGGGAGATCAGAGCCGGAGACCGGCGAATATGCTTGTCCGGTCGTTGTTTGCCGAGTCCTTTCTGGCCGAAAACGCCCGGAATCCCCAACTGTCCCGGGTGCTGCCCCGGGAGTACGCCCAGGATTACCAGGGGTTCGTGCAAACCCTGGTGCGGATGGTGCCCGGGCTGGGACTCCTGTTCAGCACAGGGAGGATGGGTGATAGATCTCGGGAACTCGCCCGGGCTATCCGTGAAACCACCGACCCGGGGCTCTGGGCTGATTGGCAGCTGCTCTACCGGCGATACGCCCAGTTTCTGGCTGATCATCAGTACTACGAACCCCGGTGGCTTTCTACCCGCAACCCCGAGTGCATATTTGATTATCTGATTGTTTTTCCCCAGGTTCTGGAGGATTGGGCGGAGTATCAGGGCCATCTTGAAGGGCATCCGCGGATTGCGATCTGGGATGACAAAGAGTACCCAGCCAAGGGTCCCTCCCCGGGAGGGGATGGAATCTCCTTGGAGGTTTTCCCGAATCTGGCCGAAGAGGTTGGCGCGGTGCTCGATGGGGTTGAGCAGGCTCTGGAGGCCGGTACTGCCCCTGAGGAGATGGTTCTGTCTTTGGCCGGGTATGAATCAGCCCTGGACGAGGTCATGCGGGAGGCTGAGCGCCGCGGGCTGCCGCTGCGGCCCCGGCGGGGGAAGAGTCTCTCCGGATTTCCCGGTCCCGGGCTATTCACCCTACTCGCTCAGTGGGTGTGGTCCCAGGGTAGTCTGGAGGCAACCCAGGCCCTTCTTAAACACGCCCAGATTCCCTGGCTGAGGCCAGAGCTGGGTGACCGATTGCTCGCCCTGGGGGTGCAGGCGGGGCTGGGGCTCACGGATTTTGAGGGCTGGTCCTGGGCAGTGAGCCGGTTACCCTTGTATACCCCAGAAGAGATTGAATCCGGACTACCCCGGGAGATTCAGGACTGGCTGAACCGGCTGCGAAGAGCCGTCCAAGGGCTTACCGGCGCGGGGAGTTTCGCCAAGGTCCAGGAGCATCTGGAGGGGTTCCTTCGGGGTTTTATTGATTCTCAGGGTTGGAGCGCCATTGCGGAGGCCGCCCTTCAACGGAGCCGGGAGGTATTGAACGACCTATCCAGGACGGAGGCGGAGCTAGGCCTGCATGTTCCCGGGCCGTTCCGGTTCTGGCTGGCACGGCTTGAGACGGCGGTATACGTGCCCCAGGATGATCAGGGGGGCATATCGGTGTACCCCTATAGGGTGGCCGCGGGGGTTCCCGGAGAATTTCACTGTATCATGAATATGAACCAGGAGGATGTAACGGTAACCACCGGCGGGTTGGATTTTCTTCGGGAGGACCAGATCCGGCTGGTAGAGGGTACCTTGTACAGGAATCTGACCGAGGATTTTTTGCATCTCTACCAGCAATCGGGGCGGCGGGTCAGGATTACCTGTTCCCGGGAAAATCACCAGGGCCACCGGCTTCCGGCGGGTATGTTCATTGCCCAGGATCGGATTAGCAACACAACCTGGGGTAGCACCAGCCTGATGGATCGTACGGTGTATGAACCGGAGTACCGGGGGGTGGAGCGGTGGAAACACATGCAAATCCCCCTGAATCCCCTCAGCCCCGCCCCCAGGGCAACCCTCCATGGGCGGCTGACCCAGGACAGGGTTGATGCGGGGGCTGGTGGGGTGTTTTGGGTGTCCAATGCCCAGCTGGAGCTCTTCGGCCAGTGTCCCCTGGCATATCTCATTCGATACGGCCTGGGGGTTGATCAGGATGACTGGGCGGCTGAGGTTGAGAGCCCGCGCATCGAAGGCATGCTCTACCATCAGGTCTTTGAGGAGTTTTTTGACTGGTTGCGCCGGGAGGATCACGGCATTATCGATGCTGGGCGACTAGAATCCCATTACCTTCCCAAGGTAACGGCCCTGGCCCGGGAGGTACTGAGAGGCGGCATGGCACCGGGGCTGGCTCGGTTGCTGGAGCAGGCATTTCTCCAGACCTGTCAGGAGGTGCTTACCCAGGATGTGCTACGCTTTGACCGCTTCCGGGTTGCCCAACCCGAGGCTGAGTGGAAGCGGCTGACCTCCCTTGGGATTGTCGATGATCGCCTCGCCCTGGGGCTTTCCGGTAGGATAGACGCGGTATTGCTTCATCCCAAAACCGGGCAGGCTGTGGTGGTGGATTATAAGCGCAGCGTAAACGGGTACACCATGGGAAAGATCAAGGGTAGCCTCCTGGAGGATGCCGTCCCCGGGGGCTCACCGGGGGATGGTAGCCCAGGGGATGGTACCCCGGCGGGGGCAGATGAATCCGGCAATTTCGGCAATGCAGACGGCTCCGGGGAATCCGAGGGGAGTATGCAGCTGCCCTTGTACGCTCTCCTGGTTGCTCCCCCGGAGGAATTGGTTCAGCCCAGGGGGGTGGTGAGCCCCCGGGTCTACCGCAGCAAGAGTGACGGGGATCAGGATGCAATAAAGGATGTCTGCGCCCTGGTGTACCTGGGTTTCCGGGGGGACAAGCGCTACCGGCTGGTGTACGACCGGTATCCCGGGGACGGTCAGGCCACCATCCCCGTACTGGAGGATGAAAAATCCCCCTTTACCGGCAAGAAAGCCAACCAGCCCCTGGCGGGGCCGAAGGAGCTCGGGGTGCTGCAGGCGTACATTCTATCCCGCCTCGGTGATTTGCAAACCCGGATTGATAGGGGTGATTTTACTCCCAGCCGGGAAGGTGATTGCGGGGCGTGCAGGTTCAGGGGCGTTTGCCGGACCCGGTTCGGTTTGCAGTACGGCGCTGATCCGAGGCCGGGTCATACATCCGGCAGATCCGGCGTACCCGCCCCAGCACAGAATTCGCCTGGAACCAGTACCACGCCCAGGGGTGTACCGGGCAACGAGGGGGACCAGAATGAGCCGGTTTAATGACGATCAGATGGCAGCGGTGCAGCTTCGACGGAACGGGGTTTGTGCAGCCGGTGCTGGGGCTGGTAAGACGACGGTGCTGACCGAGCGCTTTTTAACCCTCCTTGCCCAGGAAGGGGTAGGGGTGGATCAAATATTGACCCTGACCTTCACAAGAAAAGCAAGCCAGGAAATGTACGAACGGATCTATCGCCAGCTCTCCAAGCGGAAGGATGAACATCCCGCATGGATGAAGGGATTTTTGGAGTTCGAACGGGGGCAGATCAGCACCCTGGATAGCTTTTGTACCCAGATAGTCCGTTCCGGTGCGCCGCGCTTTGGAATCCCTTCAAGTTTTACCGTGGATGAGGGGCGGCTGTTGAGTCTGGTTCACCAGGCGGTGCAGGGGTTTCTGTTGCATAACGGTGATGATCCGGTGATGCATAGGTGGGTTCAGGCCTTCGGTGTTCAGGGGGTAATCGACCAGGTTTTACAGCCCCTGGGAATGGAGCTGACCGTACCCGGGAATCTCGTATCCTCGGTGCCGGCGGCGGCAGAGGAAGATCTCCAGGCATTGGAAACCCAGTTGATCGGGTCCATTGACAGAATGGCGGAACAGGCCCGGGAGGCACGGAAGCTCCTGGAGCAGGGATACGAGGATCTAATCGCCCAAAACCCGGCGAAGGCGAAAAAACCCCCTGCTAATCTCCTGGAGAACATGGATTTTCTAGGTCAGATGGAGCAGTGGGAGGGAGCTGTATTGTTCCGGGACTGTCTTGAACCGGATTTTAGCTGGCCCGAGGTTCCCAAACCGGTGATGCGCCGGACGGGGTTTCCCGAGAGCCTTACGGCCGGTATTAAGGTCTACCGTGAGATTTGGGACAGTTACAAGGCTCTGCCGGGGATCATCCGGGTGCTGGTAAATAGAGGGGACCTGATTCATGTATCGGGGCTGTTGGAGGATCTGCGCCAGGAGATTGTGGCCCAGAAGCGTGCCCAGGGGATTTTGTCCTTCTCAGACCTCACTATTCTATCCATCGCCATCCTCCAGGAGGATACCGACCTGGCTGATTTTTACCGCCGGCGGTTTCGCTACATCATGATCGATGAGTTCCAGGATAACAACGACCTGCAGCGGAGGCTGTTATTTCTCCTGGCTGCTGAGCCCGGCTTTTCCGAGGACCGCATTCCCCGGGGTGACGAGATCCGTCAGGATGTCCTCTTTTTTGTGGGGGATGAAAAGCAGTCCATCTACCAGTTCAGGGGCGCGGATGTCCGGGTATTCAAACAGCTGAAGGAGGAGCTCGCCGGCGGCCAGATTATGCTTGGTACAAACTACCGCAGCCATCCTCAGTTGATCCGGTATTTTAATACCCTGTTCTCCCGGGTGTTTTCCCACCATCCCATGATGGACCCGGCCTACCAGGCCTTTGAGGCAGAGTTCCGTCCGATCCAATCCCGGCCGGATACCGATCAGGCGCCGCCTGGGCTGCTGGAGTTCTGGCTTCAGCCGGATTATCGATCATTTCCGGGGCCGGGTAGGGATTCCAGTGACGATCCCAGTGACGATCCCAGTGACGGTTCGGACGGAAGCGCCGAACCCCTATCGCCCGGGGAAACCGAGGCCCTGGCGGTCGCCAGAAGGATCACCCGGCTGATCCAGGAGAAAACCCCGGTTTGGGACAGGGATTTGCAGACCCTGCGACCGGTCCGATACGAGGATATCGGTATTCTGTACAAGTCCGGTTCCCGGCAGATGGACCTGGAACGGATGCTCAGGTATCACGGCATTCCCTACCGGCTTAAGCAGGTTCGGTCTCTGTTTCTGGATGCCCTGGCCCACGATTTCTACGCCATGCTTCAGCTGGTGGTGTATCCCACCGACACCGAGGCCTGGGCAGGCGCGTCCCGCAGCCCGTTTCTGAATCTATCCTACCAGGGCTTGGATGAACTCCTGGAATGGGTCCGGGCTCAAAAGCACATCCGGCCCCGTCAGCTCCTTTCCCAGGACACCCAACACGCCGCCATTCCCGAATTCTCCCAACCGGCCGACCGGCACAACTGGCAGAGCTTCCAGGCACTCTACGCCAGCCTTCTGGAAGCCGCAGACCTCAAGGAACCCGGCACCCTCGGGGACATCCTCTGGATTCAGGGCGGCTACAAGGGATTAGTCTGCAGCTCCCCGGGAAACCAGGTATTCCTGGAGCACTTTGATTTCTTCCGTGCCTATCTCCAGGCCCAGGCGGACCGACCCCTGGCGATAATTTTGAAGGATATCCGAAGCAACCTCGGCAGGTTTGAAAAAATCGACGAGCTGCCGGTACTGCTTCCCCAGGCCAGGGGAGTTTCCATCATGAGCGTTCATGCCAGCAAAGGCCTGGAATTCCCCGTGGTCATCCTCACCAACACCGGGGGAGGGAGTATGTCCGACCGGGCCGCCAGCCAGGCGGGTATTGTGACCAGGGACGGGGAAAACCGCCCCCGGCTTCTGCTCAACGGCGGATTTACCCAGGGCCAGGCGGAACGCAATCCCCATATTGAGGCCCTGGCCCGGCAGAAAACCTTTCAGGATGCCGCCGAACTGCGCAGGCTCTTCTACGTTGCCTGTACCCGTGCGGAGCACCATCTGTTCATCTTCGGTACTCACAATAGCCAAAACAAGGCCGGTCTTACCCAGGAAGAGTATTGGAGCGATCAAAACAACCAGAATCCCCGGCAGCCCAAGACCTTTTTAGCCCTCCTGTCCTGGGCCTACTTTGCCCGGGATGAATGGCCCTGGAAGCGTCAGGATACCGAGACCCCGCTGGAGGACCTAATTCCCCAGCAGTATAGGTTTTCAGACGGTTTGGTCTTCCATCGGATCGATCAGGTGACCCGTGAACAGTGGCAGAGGTACCGGCGGGATCTGTCGGCGTTTGTTTCTCAAGGTGATTCCAATGCCCTGGCATCCCGCATCCGTCGGTGGCAAACAAACCCGGCAGTGCGGACCACCACGGATATTCAGCAGAGTCTACGAAGCTCCTTCCCCGGGGATGACGCCGAGGATCTCCGGGACACCATTCTATCGCCCTGGGCCGAAGCGTCCCCCGTCCAGTCGAGCAGCCTTGGGGCCGGTAACACCAAGGATCGCCGGGAGGAACAGCAGTCCTGGGAGGGGGCTCAGATTGTAGGCAGTCTCAGCCACTGGTGCATTGAGGTTGGGATACGGACTGTCGTGGATAGTTTGGGACGTCTTGTACATCCGGGAATGTCGGGTGATTCCTTCATTGAGCGGACGGGCTTCACCTACGAACCCCCCGGCGAGCAGGATCTCATCCCCCGGTCCCTTGCCAGGGCATTACAGCAGTCCCGGGATCCAGAAGCGCTCTGGGAGGAGGGGTTGACCCTGGCTCGGAGATTTTTTGACGGCACCTTCTGGCAGGGGTTGGGACGACGCTCCGGAGTATATCTCTACCCGGAGCTTCCAGTGCTCTTTGCCGACCCCGGAACCGGTGAGGACCGGTCTACCCGCCGCCGGGAATCTCAAGGCCAATCGACCGACCCCGGGGCCGGCGGGGTAACCACGGTGAAGGGGTTTGTCCGGGGGATTATAGACTTGGTGGTGGATCTGCCGGATCAGCGGTTGGTGGTGGATTTTAAAACGGACCACCACCTGGTTCCGGAGCATTACCGGGTTCAGCTTGCCCTGTACTCCCAGGCTGCCCGTAATCTCCGGCTGCCGGGTTATCCGGACCGGGGAGGGAGCCGGGGTCTGCCCGGGGAGTCGGTCTCCCTGGGTGCCCGGCTCATCTCCCTGCGAAGCGGGGAGGTGTTTCCCCTGGACTGAGGTCCGGGGAGGCCGGATCTTGTTCTTCCGGGGGATCGGTTCTTAGAACACCAGGAGATTGCCCCCGTAGGTTAGCCCGGAGCCGAATCCTATGGTCAGGACTGTTTGGCCGCGCGTTAGAATCCCTTTAGAAATCATCTCGTCCAGAGCAATGGGAATGCTGGCGGCGCTGGTATTGGCGAAGCGGTCCATGTTCATGAAGAACTTTTCCTCCGGCCAGCCGGTGCGCTTACAGCTGGCTTCTATAATCCGGCGGTTTGCCTGGTGGGGGACTACGTGATCGATCTGGTCGAAGGTCAGGCCGTTAATCTCCAGGAGTTCTTTGATGGTGTCGATGATCGCCTGGACTGCAAAAATGTAGACCTGCCGCCCATTCATGGAAAGGTACAGCTCCTCTTCCGGGGTTTCGCCGGGCACGAAGGCCTTGCGGGTGCCCCCTGCCTTGCGGAGGAGATGCTCCACCCCGCTTCCCCGGGATCCCAGAACCGACCGCATGATCCGGGAGCTCGAGCCCTCGGGGCTGGGGCTGACCAGGGCGGCGCCTGCCCCGTCGCCGAAGAGTACGCAGGTGGACCGGTCCTTCCAGTTTACGATTTTACTGTACACCTCCGCGCCGATTACCAGGACGTTCCGAGCCGATCCTGATTCGACGTAATTCCGGGCGGTTTCCAAGGCATAAATGAATCCTGAGCAGGCGGCAACCATGTCCACCGCTCCGGCCTTTTCTATCCCAAGGCGGTCCTGAACAACGCAGGCCGTGGAGGGTAGGCCGATATAGTCGGGGGTCGAGGTTGCTAATAGGATCAGGTCTATGTCCTGGGGGTCGATGGCTTGACCGTCCGGGGATAACAGTGTTCCGCGTTCCAGAGCCGCCCGGGCCGCGTGGACGCCCAGATCGCTGGCGGCTTGTTCGGGCTCTGCAATTCGCCGTTCTCTGATGCCCGTGTGGCTGAAAATCCACTCATCCGAGGTGTCTACCACCTTGGCGAGGTCGTTGTTCGTCATTATCCGCCGGGGCAGATATGCGCCTAAACTTCTAATATAGGCATTCACTGTATGCTCCTTACCGTGCTTACTTCATGTCGGAGAGAATATTACTCCGGTTTTCCGCGTATTTCCGAATGAAGGTCTGGAAATCCTCTATGCGGATATCGCTGCTTATTGGACCGGGGAAGGTTTCTTTTGCTTGGTCAAAATTTTCTGCTGTAACGAAATGAGGAATCGGTGTTGCACCATGAAGGCGGTTTAGCCTCTGCAGGATGATGAACGCATCGGCCATATCTCCAAAGTACAGGGTTCCCTGTTCGTCTTCTCCGAAGCCGTACGCATAAATTGTATCGGTTATTTCTACCTCTGCAAAGGCGGTGCCCGAAACCGGTACGGCAACTGGCAGGTCAGGTATGGTGGCATCGGATAGAAGAATGTCCAAGGCCGCATCAACGGTGCCTTCGGCGGGATATTGACTGCGATTCTGGGTGTTGTTGGTGGGCCAGGGTGAATGGAAGGTTATATGCGCCACATCTCGGTATCCCCGGCGGTGGAGAATCCGGGCAAACTGGTACTGGTCAGGGTACCCAAGACCCTCCATCTGTTCGGTGTACATCCTCAGATCAACCTCCGGCATGGCCTGTTCCCGGGTGGTGTACGCCAAAACCGTTGAATCCGGATGATCTTCCAGGTACCCTGTCAGGGTGTCGGCCATAGCCAGGTCGGGTATGCCCGGTTCTAGGATCGTTCTGACCTTGGCTGGATCCTTCATGTCATCTTCGGAGGAAATTTCTGAGTAGTTCTGGCGGATGTTCAAGCCCAGGATCCGGAAGGATTGGGCCCTGGCGCTCTCCCTCTGGCGTACTACCCAGCCTGCTTTAAGAACCTCCAGGTATTCTTGGTATCCCCAGAGGGGCAGCCGGTTAAAAAGAAGCTCCTTGGCCTTCTCCTGGTCAAACTCCGGAGCGGATAGCAGGGCATCGATGGCGTCTTGATCCTCGGCGAGGAGAAAATACACACCCAAGACATCGGCTCCACCCTGATCCACCGCCTGGGGTAGGGTCTGGGCAAGGAAAAGAGGTTCCTCTTTCAGGCCGCCGAGTTCGCTGAGGTAGACTACATCATGGGTTTGCAATGCATCTATGAGGAAGTCCTGGGCGTTTTCTCCCCTGGTCCGGATTACCCGGGCATACTCCTGGGCGTTCTCAGGCTTCACCCCTGGTCGGAATACGCTGGGAGGGGTGAACCATCCGAAGGGATCAATAAAGACCAGGGCGGCAAAGATGATGAGTCCGATGACCGTCAGCCGATATTTGCTATTGCTCTTGGGTTGTGTCGGAGTTTTTTCCATGGCCAGTACTATATACTGGTTGTGGGGCTTGAATCCACCCGGAAATAATGTAATTATTGAATCAAATTCAGGAATACGCCTTCCCACGGGACAATCTTAGGGTGTATGGTCTGAAGGGTAAAAAAAAGCAGCTTGGTATGAAAATGTTTTTTTCTCCCAGCTGCCAAAGTTACCGTAAAATCTCCACCAAGAGGAGCTTACCATGATGTTACAAGGAAAAACCGCGGTTGTTACCGGGGGATCACGGGGTATCGGACGAGAAATCGTCCTGTCGTTTTTGCACCAGGGCGCAAGTATTTACTACTTGGACCTCCAGGAGGGGGAATACCTCGGGGAGTACCAGAAGCTTGCCCAGGAGCACGGTGCCCAGGCCTTCTTCAAAGAGGCCAATGTTGCCGATGAAGAGCGGGTAAACCAGGTGTTTGATGAGATAGCCAAAGAGGCCGGCAGCATCGATATTCTGGTGAATAACGCCGGTATTACCCGGGACACCCTGATATTCCGGATGAAAACCGAAGACTGGAAGTCGGTACTGGATGTGAATCTGTCCAGCGCCTTTTACTGCAGCCGGGCGGTGAGCCGTCAGATGATCAAACAGCGGGGCGGTTCGATTATTAATGTGGCTTCCATCGTCGGGGTGATTGGAAACGCCGGTCAAACCAATTACTCGGCATCCAAGGCAGGCCTCATCGGTCTGACCAAGAGTCTTGCCCGGGAGGTTGCAAGCCGGGGTGTACGGGTGAATGCCGTTGCTCCCGGATTTATCGTTACGCCCATGACGGATAAGCTGAACGAAGAGCAAAAAGGGGCGCTGTATTCCCAGATTCCCCTGGGAAGGTTGGGAGATCCCGAAGAGGTCGCGAAGGTGATTCTCTTTCTCGCCTCCGACCTGTCCAGCTATGTAACCGGTGAGGTGCTAAAGATTACCGGCGGATTGGGAATGTAATAGCTACGAGGCCATTCCGGTCCGGAGGGAACTGCCAAGAACCCTCCCGGACCGGGGTGGTATTTTTTATTGCTGTGGAGGCACTGTATGGCACGACGGGTTGTTATCACCGGCATGGGCACGGTGAATCCCCTGGCTCATAACACCGATGATTTCTGGCAGGCAATTAAGGCCGGGAAGAGCGGTATTGGGCCCATTACGAAGTTTGACACCACCAATCACGCCACGAAAATTGCTGGGGAGATCAAGAATTTTGATGTGCGAAACTATCTTGATCGGACCGAGGCCCGGAAGATGGAGGCCTTTTCCCATTATGCAGTGGTTAGCGCCCTGGAAGCCTGGCGGGATTCGGGATTAACCGACGGGGATGTGGATCCTATTAAGGTTGGAGTGATTCTCGGTGTCGGTTTCGGGGGATTTGAAACCCTGGAAAGCGCCTACAAGAGCCTGATGGATAAGGGACCCGGCCGGGTTCCTCCTATGACGATTCCGAAACTGATTTCGAATATCGGACCCGGGAATATCGCCATAACCTTAAACGCCCAAGGCCCCAGTTACTCCCTTGCTACCGCCTGTGCGTCGGGTACGGATGCCATAGGACATAGTCTTCGGTCCATACAAGACGGGGTTACCGATGTGGTAATTACCGGCGGGGTAGAGGCCGTCATCACGACACTGGGGATTGCATCCTTCAATGTCATTCATGCCCTGTCTACCCGGTACAATGATACCCCGGAAAAGGCCAGCAGACCCTTTGATAAGGATCGTGACGGGTTTGTCATGGGAGAAGGATCCGGCATTTTGATTCTGGAGGAGCTGGAACATGCCAGGGCACGGGGTGCTAGAATCTACGCCGAGGTTGTGGGTGTGGGGGCTACCACGGATGCGAACCACCTGACTGCACCCCATCCCGAGGGTAGGGGGGCGATTCAGGCTATGCAGATGGCGCTGAACACAGCAGGGGTCTCGCCCCAACAGGTGGATTATATCAATGCCCACGGAACATCGACGCCCATCAACGATCCGGTGGAGACCAAGGCAATAAAGGCGGTCTTTCAGGACCACGCCTACTCCCTGAAGGTGAGTTCAACCAAATCCATGACCGGCCATTGCATCGGGGCTGCAGGGGCCATCGAGGCCATCATTTGTGCGAAGTCCATTGAGGATCAGTTTTTCCCGCCCACCATCAACCTGGATAATCCCGATCCGGACTGCGATTTAGACTACGTCCCTCACCGGGGATACCACGGGCCCATCGAATATGCTATGTCCAACAGTTTGGGCTTCGGCGGACATAACGGTGTACTGTTATTGAGGAAGTTCCGGGATTAAGAACCATGCGAGCTTTTACGCACGAGGGAGGGAGTTCGGCTGCTGTCAGGATGTTCTGGGGGCGGCCGGATAGTATGTGCGAAGTACCCTGTAGGGTGCACCGGGCATGGTGGGACTGTGGAACAGCAAGCCCGGGGTGAAGGCCGTGTCCATGGCACTTGCAATAGACTTATGCAATTGGCCCTTAGAATCACCGTAAAAACCTAGGCAGGTCATCCGGCAGCCTAGGCTTTTTTTTATTATACTAGTCAGCATCGGAGGTGGCAGAATGAAGCGATCCATTATTACCCTGGTTCTTGCCGGTTTGCTAGTCTTGGCGGCTGCGTCGCTGTTCTTGGATAGCCAGGGGAATTTTTCCCTGCTCTATGAAGGGAAACGGCTCATGGGACTTTTTGCCATGGTGCTACTCACCTTCCAGGTGTTTCTGGCCTCCCGACTGCCGCTTCTGGAGCGAGGATTCGGTCAGGATCGGCTGCTTGGCTACCATCGGCTGGTGGGAATCGGGGTACTGGTTACCGCCCTCATTCACGGCGTTTTTGATATTATCTTCCAGCTGAGCGTCTACGGAAGTTTAATGCTCTATTTTCCCGGCGATCTTCCTAAGTTACTGGGAAGTTTCACCCTGGTGCTGTTGCTCTTGGTAGCCATTCCGGCACTTCTGCGGGGTTCCATTGCGATTTCCTATGATTCGTGGCGGAGAATTCACCGGATCGGTTTTTTCTTGGTGCCCCTGATGCTCATTCATAGTTTGGTACTTGGGACAACCATTCGGTACCAGCCTCTGGCTCTGGCCCTCTGGATCGGTTGCGCTGGCTTGTACGGGGTTTCTCTCGGATATCGGTTGGTTATCCAGATTCGGAAAAACCGCGATCCCTACCTGGTGGAATCTGTTCACCGGGAGACCCACGATGTAGTGAGTATCCGTGCGGCAGGCAAGCGCAAGGACTTCCTCCCCGGGCAATTTATGCTGGTTCAGATTAAAAAGGCCGGCAAAAAGAGCCCGGTTCACCCTTTTACTATCAGTGCCCCTCCATCTTCTGAGGAGCTGCGTTTTTCAGTGAAGGCTATCGGTGATTTCTCCGGAGAGGATATTCCCGATCTCACTGTTGGTGATGAGCTGGTTCTCGAGGGGCCCTACGGCTGGTTCAGCCATGTGAGGTTTCCCTTGTCCGCCCCGCTGCTGTTCATTGCCGGGGGAATCGGTATTACACCCTTTCTGAGTATGCTGGCTTTCTTGGCTGAGCATGATCCTGATCGCCGTGTCATGCTGGTGTGGGGAAACAAAGAACCGAAGGATGCGGGGTTCCAGGATGAGTTAGTGCGCTATAAATCTTCCATGCGGGCCCTGTCCGTGTTGCATGTATTTTCTCATTCTACAGATAATCATGAGGTCTTGTCCGATCCCTGGGTTTCAGGTTTTGTGACCACTGAACTTTTAAACACCCGGCTTACCGATTTGGACTCATGGGGTGTAATGCTCTGCGGCCCCCCGGTGATGATGAAGAAACTGGTTCCTGATCTTTTGGCTGCCGGGGTGGAAAAAAAGAACCTCTTATATGAGCGCTTTGATTTTTAAAAGGATTCCGTAGTGCGCAAAAGGTTGTAAACGACACCAGATATAGGGGAGCATCCCATAAGTCCACCCATGGGTGGTGTCCCCGGGGTACAATGTTACAACCTTTTGCGCACGATGAAAGGATTCTGATCCGCGAAGGATTGTGACGGTTCCCCTCCGCGACACCGCATCTGGGACCAAAAGCGCTATCAGTGACCGGGACTGCATGTGACCGGGGCCGACCGCCGCGGAGTGGTACCAGAACACAAAGGGTAGTGCTTAATAAAGATTTGGGTTGAACCCCCGGGTAAAGCGTATTATTTTTGTCAGAAATACAAGAAGCCGGTGGAGGAAGATGGGTGTTGCCATGCCTTAGGCATTGGGGGCGCATGGTTTCTGGCACCGGCGGAACAAGGATGGTGCTATGAACCGAAAGGGATTACTGTTTATTCTTACACTTAGCCTAATACCGGCATCGCTCAGCTTCGGACAGACGGGCCTCGGGGCGGCGGCCTCCCAGGCTGAGATTACCGCCCAGGGTTACGACTATTTCAGCTCCCAGGGATATAACCTTGGCATTAAGGTTCAGGGGGAAGCTTTACAGGTGTACATGAGCGCCCCGACTACAGGCTGGCTGGCTGTGGGATTTAATCCCTCCCGGAGGATGAGAGACGCAAACATTACCATAGGGTATGCGAAAGACGGCGAGCTTACGATTCGTGATGATTACGGCATTGCGGATACCATGCATGGTCCTGATACCGCCCGGGGGGGCAGTGATGATGTTACCCTCCTGGCAGGGGGTGAGGCCGCCGGACGCACATGGTTCGAGTTTCAGATTCCCCTGGACTCCGGGGATTCCATGGACAGGGCCTTGGAACGGGGAAAAACCTACCCGGTTATTTGGGCCTTCGGTCCGAATAACCGAGATGATTTCCGGACGGTTCATGGCCGGCGGGGTTCATTCAGAATTACTATACCCTAATAGGAGGTTGTATTGACGTTATCACGGTTGTTCTCAAGAATTTTTTATGTTCTCGGTATCGTGCTTATCGGTGTCGGGGGGGCAGTACTTGTTCAGAAGCTGGTTTTTCAATCCAGCAGTGTGCAGACCATGGGTCTCGTGGTGGATGTGCGGGTGGTTCAGAACCAGGTACTGTTTATGGACGATGGCACAGGCTTTCATTACTATCCCACGGTGGAATTCTCCGCCAATGACGGCCGGGCCTACCGCTTCGAATCCCCTGCCGGGGTAACCTCGGTTTCCTATGAAAAGGGGCAGGAGGTGCCGGTGTTGTACCGTACCCAAGATCCCGGTGATGCTATGATCGCCACAACCTGGGGACTCTACGGTCTGCCGATTATTTTCGGAGGTACTGGGGTATTGTTTGTTCTCTTCGGTTTGGTGGCCCAGCGTGGCTTTGATAAAAAGAAGTACTGAGGCTAGGCTGCCGGAGAAACGACGAGGATGCAAGGTTGCAATAAAAAAGGCCCTGATTGCTGATACACAGCATCGGGCCTTTTTCTTACTTTGTTAATTACTCCCGTATTGAGCTGGTTACGCCGCGGGATGGTACGGCTCGTTGGTGATGGATCGTGGTAGATATGACCTACCAAATTCCAATCAGACTTTGAGATTAGCGTTTTTTAGCGCTGTTGTTCCGCTCTTCTACAATCTCTTCAATTTTGTTTGAAAGAGCCTGAATATCGATGGGTTTTGCCATAAACGCATCTGCACCTGCTTCGGTAATGGCTGCCTCTGTGGATGCATCTCCAGAAATACCGACAATTACCGGCTGGGCAATTCCCGTATCATCACGAAGAGATTTACAGAGCCGTACGCCGTCCACCCCGGGAAGATCCACATCTAGAATGATGAGATGAGGCTTCTTCTCAGCGCTGAGCTTACCGGCCTCAAATCCGTCGAAGGCTTGGTAAATGGTATAATCTTCGTTGATTATTTCCAAGCCCTTCTTGATGCTGTCATTCAGTTCCCGCTCGTCATCAACGATCAGGACTGTATCAATGGAGAGCTTGTCCTCAAGAAATTTGTGTAACTCATCAGGCATCCTCATTCCACGTTCGGTAAGGAAGCTGATAAGGTCCTCGGAGTAGACCCGGTACTGACCACCCGGGGTCTGAAATGCCTGCAAGTAGCCATTTTTAATCCAATTAATTGCAGTTTGGTTGACCACACCGCAAATATTGGCTACTTCGAGAGCAGAGAAAATACGAATCTTTTTGTCTGTTCTTGCCATAGTCCCTATCCTTTCTTAATATCCTACCTACATACTAATAAAAAATTGTCTAATTTGTCAATCAAAATTTTAAGTGAATTGGCAATCCTGTTATTTTTTCGATCTCCCGTGCACTTCGCCGAATAACGGCCATGGAGAATCCCCGGGAAAGAAGCTTTTTCGGTAATTTTTCGCCATCTACATTTCTAGCTGATAGCTGTTTGGCGGCATCAAGGCATAAGCGGTATTCTAAATCGGGTTCTTCTTCGAACATGGCCGTTATGATGCTGCGGGCCGTGGCCTTGTCCACGCCCCGTTGCACGAGGCCCATGGTTAGGAGGGTTGTCGATTCGGGATGTTTCCGCAGGCGACCGCGTATCCAATCCTCAGAATACCGACTGTGGCTGATGATCTTTTGATCTACAGCACGATTCAGAGCATGATCCCTGGATTCTCGGGAAAAGCCCTTTTTAATAAGACGGAGCTCAAGTTCCTTTCGGGTATACTCCCTGCGGGCTAAGAGATCAAGGATCTTCTGATAGGCTAGGTGTTCTTCGCTCCGGGTTTGAAGGGATTGAACCGTCTCAGCCTCGAGCACTACCCCTGGGCGAAGGCCGTATTCCCGGGCAAGAGCGGGTGGGCATAAAAAAGAGGAACCCTCCACGACCTCCACACGGAGGGCGGGAACGGTTCCTCTTGTTTTATGAATCGAACGGATAACCAGATTATCGCTTGGAGAACTGGAACCGCCGTCTTGCACCGCGTTGTCCGTACTTTTTCCGTTCAACCATACGGGGATCCCGGGTCATGAACCCGTTAGCCCGCAGACTGCTGAGGTTTGTTTCATCATAGGCAACCAAAGCTCTTGAAAGCCCGTGCCGTACCGCTTCAGCCTGACCTGCTTTACCGCCGCCCCGTACCGTTACTACGATATCGAACTTCGTAAGGGTATCGGTAACATTCAGGGGTTGGTTTACCACGAAAAGCATCTCGGGGCTATCAAAATACTGGTCAGCGGCTTTTCCGTTAACCGTAATAGCGCCCGATCCCTGACGAAGGTAAACCCGGGCAACAGATGTTTTTCTTCTGCCAATTGCATTTGAAAGATTCTTAACCACGTTTTACTCCTGGTCCTAAATTTCGAGTGGAAGGGGCTGCTGAGCAGTATGCGGATGATTAGGTCCTGCATACACCTTAAGATTCTTGAAGAGCTTTCTTCCAAGACGATTCTTAGGCAGCATACCGCGAATAGCCCTTTCAAGGGGGAAGGTTGGTTTCTTAGCCAACATATCCTTGAGAGGCGTAGTGGTGAGACCGCCGGGATATCCACTGTGTCGGTAGTATTTCTTTGCTGAAAGCTTATCTCCGCTTACAACAACCTTTTCTGCGTTTACAATTACCACATAATCACCGCACTCCTGGTGGGGGGTGTAGTATGGCTTATTTTTGCCCCGGAGAACAAACGCCACCTCGGAAGCAATTCTTCCCAGCGTTTTTCCTTCCGCATCGACGATGTACCACTTCCGGTCAAAGTCTTTAGGCTTAACAAATATCGTTTCCATGTAATGCGCCCTTTAAATAATATTCATGTTTCATGATCAGACATCCCCAATGGGATGCTCCGAACCTCTTTTTGATACTTCGGAGGTATGAGGTGCTAACCGAGGATACACCGGGGAAAGGAGTGGGCCACTCGGAAATTCCTCATGATCCCCAACAAATCAGGAGCAGTGATTAGTCGGGGATGCCGAAATATCGGAACAGTAGGGGCTGCCGGCCTCTACTGTTCTTCAGACTGAGCAGCATCTTCCTTCGCTTCCTCAGCCTCTTCTTTTTTAGCTTCAATTCGGTCCTTAATATCCGCAATCCCGATAAACACGGCGATCAAACCGATGAAAAGTGCAAATACTGGCACACCGCCCTTCAGGAAATTGAGGATTTCATCCCACCATGCGAGGGGAGGGAAAGCAGAAAATACTGCAAATCCTATAAAGACAATTCCTACAATCAATGCGACCATTTCATCCTCCAGTTAGTGTACAGGTTGTATCATGAAAGCGGAAAACCGCTGAAAAGTCAAGGGACTCTAGGGAGTCAGCGGTAAAAGTAATCCTGCCTCATTTGCTCATGCCCCAGGGAATCCCAGCGACTTTTACCTCCGTCTCCGGGCGGCGATGAAAAAGCCGATGAAGAAGAACAGAAAGGGGAGGCTTTTTAGAACCCCCTCAGCGATGAGCCTGGGGGTTCCCTGGAGCACCACCGACTGGATGATTCCGAAGAATGAGAGCAGATCGTACACGATGCCGCCGAAAAGCAGGACCATGCCTAGAATCACCATCATCCACGCTGGATCCCTGGTCCGTGACCAAAGCAGAATGGCAGTAAAGGTTGCCGCCCCCGAAAAGACCATGCGGATGAGCAGTTCGATCAGAAAGGCAGTCATGCCGGCACCTCCTGAAACAGGGCCTTTAGTCTGTCCCATTCTCCCTTGGAGGCATGGGCCGGAAGGATACTCACCCCCCCCCAGTAGGGGTTAAAAACAAATTTTTGGGCCCTGGCCGCCTTGTACCATGCAAAGTACTGGCCTTGATCCAGCCGGGGAATCAGGTACCGTCCGGAGCGGTGAAATCCTGGAGTATGCAAAGATTCCGGCGGGGGCACCTGGGATCGATCGCGGTTCTGGCCCCGGGGGCGGTGTTTCGCCTCGGGTTTTATCTCCGGAGAGAAGAGGGCTAATCCCAGGAGCATGGCCTCAATTTGGATTGGTGAGGCCCCGGGGCTGGAGATTGCTTTCAAGAGGGGATGCTGCTTCCGAACCATGAGAATCTGACCGAAATACCCTGCGAGCTGGGGCAGGATCGGGAGGATCAGCCCGGTTCCGGGGGTCGGGGTATCGGGTCGGTGGAAGGCTATCTCCTGGTTTTCCGGTGTGGCAGTGGGCTGCCAACGGCTGAATGCATAATCGTCTAGGGTGATTCCAATGCTTTGTAGGCCGAGGACTGCGGCTTCCTGACTGGGAAATATCCGGGGCTCATATTCCGGATAGAATGCCGTTAACCCCTTCGTAAGCCGGAGGAAGAGGGAATTCGGCAGGGGACCGAAGAGCTTGGTGCTGATTCGGTTTTTAATAGCCTGGGTGAACCCGGCGGGAGAGTGGCCACGGTAGGCGAGGCCGTTGTTCTGCCATAGATCCAGATAGCGGGTGCCATCCGGAGCGTAGAAATAGAACCCCCGGGCCCGTTTTACGGCGGGAAGCCGGAAAAGCCGTTCATGGGGAACCCCCGGGGTATCGGGATCTTGTATCATTGAATTTTCTCCAACCCTGAGTATTTCGGGATAAACTGACCGCTCCGGCCCGTTTCAAATTGAACGATGACGACCTCGTTGTCACCGTTTTCCCAGGCTTTGACGACCTCGCCGGATCCGTAATCGTCATGGTACACCCGGGTTCCCTTGGGGAAGGTGAAGCTGTTCCGGGTTTGGGGTGATGACGGGCCGCGTCGGACTGTAGTATGGGCTGCCGGGTAGCCTCGAGGGACCGCGAACCGGGTTTGATCATCAATTTCCCGGAGGTGTTCGGGAATTTCAGAGAGAAACCGGGAGGGCATGGTATCGACGATCCGGCCGTGAATACGGCGGCTGCGGCAGCTGGTGAACAGTACCTGCTCCTGGGCCCGAGTAACAGCAACGTAGAAGAGTCTGCGCTCCTCTTCGATCTCCTGCTCATCCTCATCGGAACGGGGGAAGAGCCCCTCTTCCATGCCCGTTATAATCACCTTGGGAAATTCCAACCCCTTGGTATTATGCATTGTAATAAGGGTAACGCCGTTTTCTGATTCGGTGTCCCGGCTACGGGCGGCATCTAACTCCACAGCTTCGAGGAATTCCGTGAGCCCTTCCGGGGTGTTCGAATACAGGCTGGCGGCATTAACCAGTTCCTCAAGATTCTGGACCTTCTGGGTTCCGGCTACCGTATCCTGCTGGGCATGGTATTCGGCCAATCCGGATTCTCGGATCACCGTCTCGACCCAGGCTGCCAGGGTTTCGCCCTTCTCTGGGGGCTGGGATAGGGTGGTGACCATGGCGAGAAAGGATGCGATGGATTTCTTGGACCGCGGGGAAACCTCGGGTACGGTGTATTCTGTGGCCAGGAGCAGGTTGCCCCTGGCCGGCCCGAGGCGCTCCAGGATTTTTGCAAGGCTGGAAGCGCCTATACCCCTGGCGGGTTTGTTTATAATCCGCCGGAAGGCGACTTCGTCTTTCGGGTTGGCCAGAAATTTGAGGAATGCGATGCTGTCCTTGATTTCCTCCCGTTCGTAGAAGCGGAGTGTCCCTACAATGCGGTAGGGGATTCCGGCCTGGAGGAACGCGGTTTCAAACAGACGGCTTTGGGCATTGGTCCGGTAGAGGATGGCGGTGTCGGACAGGGGGGTGCCGGTTTCAATTTCGGTCTGCAACAGCTTGGTGGCAAGCTGAGCCTCGGATTCTGCATCGTCTAAAAGAAAGATGCGGGGCAGTTCTCCCTTACCCTTGGCGGTCCACAGGACCTTTCCCAAGCGGCCTTGATTGTTGGCCACTACGGCCCCGGCTAACTCAAGAATATGGCCGGTGGACCGGTAGTTTTGTTCCAGTCGAATGACATCCGTGCCGGGAAATTGCTGGGAAAATTCGAGAATATTCCGAACCTCCGCCCCCCGAAACCGGTAAATGGACTGGTCATCATCGCCTACCACACAGATATATGCCTCCGGGCCGGCCAAGGCGCTGAGCAGCTTGAATTGGGCACTATTCGAGTCCTGGTACTCGTCCACCAGGATAACCCGGAACCGGTGGTGCATTCGTTCCTGAACCTCGGGATGCTGGGTGAGCAGCTCCGTGGTGCGTAGAATGAGATCGCCGAAATCAGCGTTGCCGATTTCGCGGAGACGTTTTTCATAGGCCTGGTAGGCCTGGGGAAATTCCGGATCGTGGGATATCTGTTCCAAGGGGTCATGGGGTCCCAGGCCGAAGTCTTTCGCTCGGGAGATTTGGTTGGATAGTCCCCGGAGTTGACTGCGGTTTGTTTCGGGATACAAGCTATGCAGCAGGGTCAGCTGGTCATCGTCATCGTAGATGGTAAACTGTGAAGCCATAGAAAGCAGAGCTGCATTACGCCTGAGTAGCCAGGAGCCGAAGCTATGAAAGGTTTTTATCAGAACCTGGCCGGCTTGGGGGGTAAGAGACGCAGCCCGGAGCTGCATTTCCTGGGCCGCCTTATTAGTAAAGGTTACCGCCAGGATTGATCGGGGATCCACCCCCATGTGTTCAATAAGGTAGGCAATTTTCCCGGTTATAACCCGGGTTTTTCCCGAACCGGCACCGGCCAGAATGAGGAGGGGATTTCCTGTGTGGGTTACCGCCTGGCGTTGAACCTCATTCAGGCCCTGAATAAAGGCATCGAGACTGGTATTAGGCTGTTGAGCAGACACCATGATCCTCCCTCAGCGGATCAGCCCGGAGGCCACTGAAGTCGCCGTCCTCCGAGGATGTGGGCATGGAGGTAGGGTACCTCCTGGCCGCCGTTACTTCCCGTATTAAAAACCACCCGATATCCGTCGGTCTCCAGGCCGAGGTTTTGGGCTAGGGAGCTTACACCGGTGATGAAGTCAGAGACTACCCGGGGATCCTGGGTTTTCAGGTCCGCGAAACTCACCATCCGTGTTTTTGGAATAACAAGGATATGCACCGGGGCCTGGGGATTGATGTCCCGGAAGGCGAGAATGTGCTCATCCTCATGGACAACATCTGCCGGGATTTCTTTCCGGAGAATTTTATCAAAAATTGTATCTTCCATGGGAGTAGTTTACAGGGCTTGGGCTATCAGGTCTACGCCGTTTCTCTTTTTGATGGTCACCGGTACAACCATGCCGGGTTTGAGGTGTCCCGGGGGGGCGGGGAGAACCGTGAGACCGTCCACATCCGGAGCCTGGAAGGGAGTCCGGCCTAGGGCGGCAGCGGCTTGGCCATCCCGTTGGGGAACCAGGTCTTCGATAATCATGCTGCTGGGAGAACCGATAAACCGGTCAATCCGGGAATGCATGATGGGAATCTGACGGTCTTCCAGGAGGTGTTTTCGGCGCAGGGCTTCTTCCGGGGGGATTTGATTGCCCATGGCCGCCGCCCGGGTTCCCTCCTCCCGGGAGTAGGCAAATACGCCCAGCCATTCGATGCGCGCCCTATCCTGAAAATCCATGAGTTCCCCCAGGTCATCCTGGTCCTCACCGGGAAATCCGGTGATGATACTGGTGCGGATAACAGCCTGGGGAAGGCGCTCCCGAATCCTCTGGATTAGTTCAAGGTTAGATTCTTTTGTACCCGGCCTGCCCATGGCCTTGAGTATTTTCGAAGAAGCATGCTGCATGGGAATATCGAAGTAGGGAAGGACCCGGGGGTCCTGATTACAGATCTCCAGAATCTCAAGGGGAAAGTGTTCAGGGTAGATGTACAGAAGCCTGATCCAAAAATCTCCGGGAAGCTCCAGCAGGGACTTTACCAGGGCCGGGAATTCGCCCCGGCCTGCTGGACCGCGGTCCCGCCCGAAATCGCTGAGATCCTGGGCGATGAGGTTGAGCTCTTTTATTCCCCGGCTCAAGAGCCCCCGGGCCTCCTGGGTGACGTCTTGAATTGTCCGGCTCCGGAGGGAGCCTCTGATTAGGGGGATGGCGCAGAAGGAACAGCGGTTCCGGCAGCCCTCGGAAATCTTAAGGTAGGCAGATCCGGGATAGGATAACAGCCTCGTTCTGTGCCGGGAATCAAATTCCGGGGCGGGGAGCTCCGGATTCGGTCCATAGGATGCCCCGGGAATAAAGACCCGCTGACCCCGGGGTAGGCGGTCTTCGAGAAACTCGGCGATACGTTGTACGGAATGGTTGCCGAACACCCCCTCCACCTCGGGAATGTCTTGGGAAAGATCCTCCGGATAGCGCTGAGCGAGGCAGCCGGTTAGGATTACCTTGCTTTCGGGGTAGTCCCGGAGATACTCCATGGTTACCTCAATACTCTCCTCCTTGGCGGGTTGGATGAACCCGCAGGTATTGATGAGGATGTACTGGGCATCTCCGGCCTGGTCCGTCAGCCTCCAGCCGCGGTCTTCCAGGCGGGATATCATGATCTCAGCGTCAACCTGGTTTTTAGCGCATCCGAGGTTTTCGAGGAAAAAGGTTGGATGTAGTTCTTCCATAGTAGGCTTAGTACATAGGGATGAGTTCAAGCCGGTTGGCTTGGGATCCCGGGGTTTGGTTCCAGGCGATCATGGCGGCGGTGGGTTCCCCACTGGTGCCAAGCCGGACAGCCTGACCGTTTACGTCGATGCCTGAGGCCCCTGCGTTGCTGGTCCATATCCGGATCCACTGAGCGGCCGAGGATTCCAGGATGTCTCCGTCTTCAAGGTACCGCTCCTGGGTGCGTCCCTGGTCGTCCATGGTTCTGATCAGCACCGGGGCGGAAGGCCTGGCGATGAGCCTGATTGCCGAGGGGGACGGCTGTTCCAGAATGGTCCGGCTGGATTGCACCCGGCCCGGCAGGGTTGTGCGGCCGAGGTTCGGGGCGTCCTCCGGCGGATTACTGCCCGGAAGAAACTCAGTTCCGGTCTGCTGCTCTGCCAGGAGATCCGAGGGGGCATCCGAGGGCAGCTGGATAAAGCGGTCGATGCGGATCACCGACTGGGGGGAATCCCCTTCCTGGGCGGTATTGCCCTTGGTTTGAATTCTGATGTCATCCTCGCCGTCTCTGTTCAGGTCGATTAACGCGGCATCCATCGTAGATAGGCGGAAATCACCCCCGGGGGATGAAAAAAAAATCTCCTGGTCGGTGATGGTTTCCAGGAGGATGGTCTGTTCCAGGTTTTCCAGACTAACCCGGATTTGATCGCCCTCGGAGAACAGCTGTTCAAGAATTTCTCCCGTGAAGGCGATAGTCCTGCCCTGGTCCCCGGTAGCGGGGGCTTGTACACCCTGGATGGGTTGGGGTTCGGGGGCATCGGAATCATTTAGAAGCAGAACCGCGGCAATACCGCCGGCGACTATCAGGATGAAGGCTAGAATAAAGATGATCTTTCCCCAGGGTCTCGATTTCGGGTAGAGCAGCTCCTCCACCGGGGAGGGGTTTTCCTGAAGTTGCATATTCTTGTAGAGGGTTACCATTTCTCCCTCGTTAAGGCCGAGGTAGTTGGAATAGTTCCTGAGGAAACCGAGAAGGTAGGATTCTCCGGGAAAGATGGTGAAATTCTCCTCTTCCAGGGCCTCGAGATAGCGCTTGGTAATATGGGTGTCTCTGGCTACCTGTTCAATACTGTAACCGCGCTCTTCCCGGTTGGTGCGGAGTTTATCACCGATTGATTCCATTCCTGCTGTTCCTCCCTCTGGTTCTGCTTAGTTCGTACCGAATAAAAAGTTGTTGAAATTATTGGACGAGGACGGAGATTCGTATCTGAATCGGGCGTCCGGGATGTTTTGGTTTGTCCGTATGTTGGTAAAGGTAAGAATTACCCGGCGCCGGTCCCCGGTGAGACCTGATATGCGGCGGATCATTTGATCAGAATCGATGGAGAGCTCAATCTCCCGGAATCCCTCGTTGGTATTTTTCCACTGCAGCAGAAGTTTGACCACCGGTTCGCTGGAGCCCCGGGGGTTTTCTTCCAGATTATCCAGGGGTACGGGGTTCGGGCTGTCCAGGAAGGCGATAGTGTAGTTCCGGCGTAGGAGATCCAATCCCTGGGCGGTGGCTATACCGCCGGGTGAGGTCGTGCTCAGAGGATCCAGCGCCTGGTTCAGGGTTACATCGTAGCGCGGCACGTAGATTTGCAGAACCGATCCGTCGCTTACCAGGACTTGTTCCTCTGGATCTGTAAAGTCTATCCGTAGGAGGTTGGGTTCTTTGTAGTAGATCTGGCCTTCCATGCGCTCGGATTCTACCTGGAGCACTAAATCAGCAACATAGTCGTTGAGATCGCGGTAATTTGCAGCTACCTGGTCAAAGTACATGGGTGCCGTAATAATGGACTGGGCAGCCAGGGGTGAAAGCAGGACCAGGAGGAGTGCGCTGAGAAATAGTCGGGCCGGGAGGGTTCGTTTCATATTCATGACGTAGGTCTCACTATTCCGAAAAGCGCTAGGCTTGTCAATATATTGCCTCTTTGGTGTATTTACCCTAGGATTGCCGAGAATTAACGAGGAGTAGAACATGGTAAAGATTGTATCACTTGGCGGGTCTATTGTCGCGCCTGACGGGGTGGATGCCGAGTTTGTCCGGTCGTTTGTGGATGAGGTCCGCAGCTACCTGGGGGAGGATGATCGGCGTAGATTGATATTAATCGTCGGCGGGGGGGCTCCTGCACGGAGGTACCAAGAGGCGTACCGTGTGCTGACCGGCGGGGAATGTTCGGAGGACCAGGACTGGGTGGGTATAATGGCAACCCGGTTGAATGCGGAACTTGTGCGCGCCGTGTTTCACCATGAGGGGTTGTGTGATGATCCGGTGGTGACTGATCCCACGGCTCCGGAGGTGAGGTTCAGCGGCAGGGTGTTGGTGGGGGCCGGTTGGAAGCCTGGTTTTTCTACGGATTTTGATGCGGTGAAACTTGCCGAACGCTACAGCGCTGATACGGTTATTAATTTGAGCAATATCGAGCAGGTTTATACTGCCGACCCCCGGATCGATGCTGATGCGGTTCCCCTCAGTTCTATTTCCTGGAAGGATTTTACGGCCTTAGTGGGCGAGGACTGGAAGCCGGGGAGCAATCTGCCCTTTGATCCAGTAGCAACCAAGCAAGCCCGTCAGCTGGGACTGAAGGTGGTCGCTGCAGGGGGGCGAGATCTGGCAAACATTGGGAAGATTCTCCGGGATCAGGAATTTTTCGGTACCAAGATCGGCGGTTAGTATAGAAGAAACCGAGATGGGGTTGGGGGTTAGGACGGTTGACGGTCCCATTCAGCTAAGAGGTTCCGCAGCCGATCTGTCTGAGGTTGCAAAGTTCCCGGGGGAATAATTGAAAAGAGGTTACTGGCTGCCAGGCTTAGGGTGTAGGGGTCCTGAATGGTTCCGAGAAGCTCCAGGGCAGCGTCTGTTTGGCCGGTCCGGGCCAGGGCCAAGGAGGCGTTGAGCAGGCTCTGATCCCGCTGGTTCTCCAGGGTGTTGAGGGTGGCCACCAGCCGGTCCGAGAGCATCTGGCGCTGTTGGGTGGCGGCCTGATCCTGAGAACCGCTTTCCTGGGCGAGGGCTTCTAAGGCCCGGGAGAGGGCGCTCGCTCGAACCGCCCCGGACTGGATACGGGCCAGCAGGGCGGTGGCGGCGTCCGTAATCCCCAGCCGAGAAGCCAGAACAAACAGATCTGCCTTTCCGAAATCGTCCAGAAGCGCTGGGTTCTGCTGCAGCTCTTGGATCAACTGCTCTACATAGTATTGGGCGATCAGCGGGTCGTTGTTTTCCAGGTATAGCCCGGCAATACGCAGGGTGGTGAGGGCTTGGGTCTGCAGGGCCTGAGGCCCGGGGATTTGCCGGGAACGCTGCAGGACCTGCTGGAGAAAAATTTCCGCTGCAAAGGGTTCACCCTGTTCAAAATAGTATTCCGCCAGATAGAGAGAAAGCTCCTGCTGTTCCGTGGTTTGGGTAAAATACTGGATGTATTCTCCCGTCTGCCCGGCATACCCCATGGGAATGAGATCCTGAATGCCCTGACGGACGGTTTCTTGCTGAGCAGGTGTGAGGGTGTCTATAGCAAGCTCCTCCAGGATTGAGTAGGCTTTTTCGGCGTAGCGCAGGGCTTCCTGACTATCCTGCTGCTCCTGGAACCTCAGGGCGATCTGGGCGTATGCCTGGAAGCGATCCGCAGGGTGGGGAATGGCTGATGCCCCTGCTAATGCTTGTTGAAGAAGAACTCCGGCGCGTTGCCCGGACCCGAGCTGCTGGTATTCCCGGGCTGTCCGGGTTAAAAGGCGCACCCTGAGGGTATAGTCCTGAATGAGATATATCCGCTGCACAGCCTGACGCAACAGGGGATATCCAGCTGTGCCGGTGTTAAACAGAGCGTAGATTAGGTCTTCCAGGATCTGTACTTCCCGCCCCTGGGCCTCATCAGGATTGAATAGGGGGAAGACTAGATCTGCAGCCTGTTTCAGCAGGCTGAGGGCTTGCTCCGCTGCCTGATATCCGAGAAAATCACCGCTCAGGGCTGAAAATAGTTCAGCTCGGCGTAGGGCTGAATCGATCTCCTGGGCCATCCCAATACTCTGCTGGAGAGAATCAAATCCGATTTCACGTCCTTGCGAGAGCTGGGTGGTATTTTGCTGTAACTGGTCATCCCCGGGAGCCCACCGGTCCTGGGCCACTAAGGCTTCCTGGGCGATTCGGCTCAGGGCGAAGACCCGGGAGTAGGTGTCGGGAATGGTATCCGCTGCAATGCGGGCAAGGACCAGGAGGCTGGGTTCGTAATTCTGCCAGGGAAACGAGGGGATAGGTGCAGCTCGGCGGCTGACCGGAGTGGAGGCGCATCCCGAGAGTACGAGGATAGTGAGGAGAACCAAGAATCTACGCCGATGGTTCAGCGGTGGTGAGGGCCCGGGCTGCATGGGATCACTCTATCAGGTTTGCCGGACAATTTGAATCTATTCATACCCCGGGCCTAGAAGAATAATCTATCCGGGAACGATACTCATTCTGCCTTGGTGGTAGAGGAGCCGGACCTGGGCCTTTTTAAGTCCTAGGTCGGCCACGGTTTTGCTATTCAAGATGACCGTATTATGTGCGACCTCGTTTTTCAGATAAATGATGCCGGAGAGGGCCGGGATGCTTCCCGTTCCGAGGGACTCTTCGGTGGCGCCCAGTTCCAACATAATGGGATACTGGGTTGTCATGAGGCCGAGGTCAAAGCCGTCGTTGGGATTTATATGGATATCGGCAACGTCCTGATGCCGGTCTGAAATAACCCGTAGGGGGGCACTTCGCTTCATTTTCAGACTCCTGGGTATGGTGTTATCCTAAGGGTAGGCGGGATTTTGGGTAAGCGCAAGAAAAACCTGGTGCATGTTTCCCGGCGGGATTGTCAGACCCCGGGTTTTCGTCTACACTTCCAACCTGCAGAGAAACAGGCCGGCGTGGCGAAATTGGTAGACGCGCTAGACTCAAAATCTGGTGGGGGCAACTCCGTGTCGGTTCGAGTCCGACCGCCGGTATTCTGTTTTCATACCCTGCAATTACATCGAGGCGATTGCCTAGAGCGTTTCGCAGGATCCTTGAAGGTATGATTCTTCGGGTTTCAAGGCCACATCCCGCCGCCCCTCCCTAACACAAGACTGTACCTCATGGAACATCAATCCCGAGGCAAATTCCGGGGTTCCCAGGTCTTCAGCGCCTTTTATAGGGTGTAAAAAGGTTGTTCCTTTGCACCCCGGCGAAACCACCCCCGGGTGGACTTATAGGTTGCTTCGCTATATCCGGTGTGGTTACCAACCTTTTGCGCACTAGGAGTGCCATCCTCACCTATATCACTATCTCGTGATTCAGGATCCATTCCCGGGTACCGGAGGGTGCCATCCCATCGCTGCCGGTACCTTGGCGCATGGTTGGGTGTAGTTATTACGTTCTTGACAGACCATTCTTCTTCGGTATAAAACATACCAACCAGTATGTATGTTTGAGGGGAAGATATGGGACGCGGAGAAGAAAGCAGGGAACGAATCTTAGCCATTTCTCTGAAGCTGTTTATGAAGATGGGTTATCGGGGTACCAGCCTGGCGGATATATGTAAGGCCACAGGTCTTACCAAGGGAGCCTTGTATCATCATTTTTCCGGAAAAGATGACCTGTATGTGCATGCCCTGGATAGTTTTTTCCAGTATTCCCGAGTTCCACGGTGGATGACCGACCAGACCCTGAGCCTGCGGGATCGCATTCACCAAGGGTTTAAGGAGCTGGATTCCAGTAAGGCCTGGATTATGGATACGGTGGGAAGCAGCCAGGACGATGCCATTCTGCAGTTCTATTCGTTCCTCTATGAGGCTACTCGGCGCTGCCCGGAGTATCAGCAGCGCTTGGACGAATATGATCGCATGAAACACCAGGCCCTAGCCGATGTATTTCGGAAGGCTCAGGAAACCGGGCAGCTCCGGAAGGATATTGATCCTGAGGCCACGGCTATTGAGCTTGATGCGCTTTTACAACAGCTGCTGTACCTGCGGTTTGTAAACCACCGGGTGCGGATGGATGATTTTTTATTGGAACAGATGGTGGAAAATTACTGGCGGCGTCTTGTTCCGCTGGAACATGACATCTCCAAGGATTCCCGGGGGCTGCCGGGTTAAGCGGGGACGTCTTTGAGGCGTGGGGCGTTGGAATCACCCTTTACATTGGAATGGAAGGAAACGAGGATGCAAGGATTCGCACATAAACAATTGTATAAGCAGACCCTGCGCACCAGGCGGAAGTGGATTTTCTCCATCGCCCTGCCCATCATCATTCAGAACATGGTGCAGCATTTTCAGGTGCTCATTGATCGGGCTTTTTTGGGGAACCTGGATAGCCGCTACCTGGCGGCCATCGGGAATGTGATCATCCCCTACAATGCCGTTTCGATATTTTTGATGTTCGCTGCCATGGGCATAACCATTCTGGTGGCCCAGCATGTGGGGGCCGGACGCCTGGATGCGGCCCGGGAGGTGAGCGAGTCAAGTTTTGTGTATTCGTCAATCTTCTCGGCTCTGACCTGGCTGCTCTGGTTTACTTCAGCGGATGCGATTTTCGGGTTGTTGGGTACGTCGGGGCCGATTAAGCAGGATGCGGTAACCTATGTCCGTATCCTGTCCGTGTCTCTTATCTTTTTCGGGGCGGAGATTACCGCGGCGAGTACCCTTCAGGGGGTGGGACATACCCGGCCGATCATGTTTGTCGGCATGCTCAAGAATGTGCTGAATATCCTTTTCGATTGGCTGTTGATCTTCGGGAATCTGGGGTTTCCCGAGATGGGGTTGGAAGGGGCCGCCCTGGCTACCCTGATTGCCAATGCTGCCGGTTCGGTGACCCTGACGATCTTTGTGCTTAGGACGAAACGCCTGCCCTTCCGGTACCGTTTGGAGGAGATTCTCCGGCCCAGCTGGATCCGGTATAAGCGGGGGCTTGCTCTGGGTCTGCCCTCCGGGGTGGAGAGTTTGCTCTGGTTTGTGGGACAGCTGGTTCTCCTTCGGATGCTCAACGGGGTGAATCCCATGGCGGTGGGGGTGCTGAGTCTGGTCCAGAGTGTGCAGCTCCTGGGACATTTTATTTACCAGGGGTTTGCCCGGGCGACTACCACGGTGGTGGGACAGTTGTGGGGGCGGGAGGATTGGGATGAGGCTCTTCGGGGGGGATTCCAATGCCTGCGGCTCAGCATCCTGGTGAGTATCATCTGGGCGGGCATTATGGCTAGTTTTCCCGGGCCGTTGGCGCGGATTTTTACCGACGACCCCTATGTGTTAGAGCAGGCTCGGACCATCATTCGGATGGCGGCCTTGTTCATCAACTTCCAGGCGGTGAATGTGGTGGTGGGCAACGCGGTCCGGGGGACGGGAGATACCCGGTGGATGCTATTCAGCCAGATTTTCGGGACGGTGTTTGTTCTGCTGGTTAGTTATGTCCTGATAGTACAGCAGGGATTCGGTCTGGTGGGAATGTATGTGACCATGATTCTGGATGAGTTTATCCGGGGAATGGTGAATCTGCTGCGGTTTATTCTGGGGCGGAATCCCTTTACCCAGGGGGTCAGCGGATTTATTGGGAGATTGAAGATTGCCCTGGGTAGTCCGGAGCCCCGGGGGCCGGGAAGCGGGGCTGCCGTTTCTGCGGCTACCGGAACTGTTTCAGACCGGGACGGGTCGGGGACCGTTCTAGGGGTTGGAGAGGACATGTCGCCGGAGGCTGCTGATGGGGCAGAGAGCGAAGAGTAGCCCGAGGCTGGCGGAGCAGCAGGGGATGGCTAGGGTTCGGATGGACCGCAGAGTAGCGGCGGGTGAGGTATTTCATAGTATTTGCGGGTTTACAAATGCAGAAGCATCTTAAGGAGAAGCAGATGAGTGATTGGTTTAAAGATTCGGTGGTGTACCAGATTTATACCCGGAGTTTTAAGGATTCCAACAGGGACGGGATCGGGGATTTCGGAGGCGTTATTGAAAAGCTTGATTACCTGAAGGATCTCGGTGTTGATGTACTCTGGCTGAGTCCGTTTTGCGATTCCCCCAACGATGATAACGGGTACGATATAAGCGATTACCTGACCATCATGCCAGAGTTCGGTACCATGGATGACTTTGATGCCCTGGTGAGGGGGGCTCACTCTCGGGGGATGAAGATTATGATGGATTTGGTGATGAACCATACCAGCGACGAGCATCCCTGGTTTCTGGAGAGCCGGTCCTCCCGGAATAACCCAAAACGGGATTGGTATATCTGGGCACAACCCTCCCAGGGGCCCGGTGAGGGATTTGAGGAGATCGATTTTGATCAAGCCGGCCGCGGGTATGCCGGCCGGGCCAGGGGACCCCGGCTATCCGGGGTAGACACAGGGTTTCTTCCCAACAATTGGGACAGCTACTTCGGGGGCAAGGCCTGGGAGTTTGATCCCCAGACTGGGGAGTACTACTGCCATATCTTCTCAAAAAAACAACCGGACCTCAATTGGGCTAATCCTGAGGTGCGTGAGGAGATGTTCCGGATTGCCCATTGGTGGATTGACCGTGGGGTCGATGCCTTTCGGCTGGATGCTGTTCACCATATCGGGAAGCCGGAAGACTGGCCCGATGCCCCGGTCCCCAAGGAACCCTGGGGATTTTGCCTCTATAAAAACACCCCGGAGACCCATGCGTACCTCCAGGAGATGAACCGTCGGGTATTCCAGCCCAGGGCTGTGCTGACGGTGGGTGAAACCGGGGGAACTACCCCGGAGTCCGCCAGATTGTATGTTGATTCGGACCGGAATGAGCTGGATATGATTTTCCATTTTGCCCATGTCCACATGGAAAATCCTAATGACGCTTCAGCTCTCACCGGATTGATGAGTCAATGGTATGCAGCCCTAAAACCCGGGGCCTGGGATGCCCAGTTTTTCTCGAATCATGATCTGCCCCGCCAGGTTTCTTCCTTCGGGGATGACCGGTGGTTGCGGGGAAAAAGCGCTAAGGCAATAGCGGCCCTGCTGTTAACCTCCTGGGGAACACCCTTCATGTACCAAGGAGAAGAAATCGGACTACCCAATGCCTATTTCCCGGACATCGGGGATTACCGGGATATCCATGCCCTCCGGGGATATCGGGAGGGGTTGGTATCGGGGGAGGATCCCGAGTTGGTAATGGCCGTGTTTCAGACCCGCAATCGAGACAATAGCCGGACGCCTATGCAATGGTCAGGAGAGGCTAATGCAGGTTTTTGTGAAGCCGATGTTCAGCCCTGGATTCCTGTGCCCCAACAGAACCGCCATATTAACGTGGGAGCCGAGTTAGCAGGCCGTGTCGAATATGCACCCGGAGGAAGTATTGGTGGTGCAGGGATTCTGTCGTGGTACCGGGATCTTATTGCGTTGCGAAAACGGTATAGCGTGCTGCGTCGCGGCGCCTATGCACCCGTGAATCCCAACCACTCCAGGGTTATCTGTTACCTCCGGTACCTGGAAGACCCGGCCTTTACCGAGGATCCGGCAAGATCGAAGGAACTGGGGCATTCCTCCCCGGTCCAATCCGAGGATCAGCCCCGGGCCGGGGAGAAGACATTGGCTCTTGTCATCATCAACTGGACGGGAACCCAGGCGGATTACCACCTATCCCCCCGGCTGCTTTCCCAGGCTGAATACCTGGATACACCGCCTGAGGCTGTAAAAGATGGTTCCCTATCGGGCTTCTCCCTGGAGGCGGGAAACTATGCAGTACCCGGGACCCCCGGGCCCGGTGAGGAATCCCTGGGGGGACTGTGTCCCGATGAATCCGGGGCCATTCAGGGCGGTACCACCGGTGTTGCGGATTTCGCAGCCGCCTTGGGCGGGGACAGCGGAGAATTTGATTCTGATGATGATCTTCCAGAAACGGGACGCCCTGTACTGGGGTCGGCTCCTGCCAAAAAAATGAGGCTCCGGCCTTGGGAGTGCCGGGTGTATCTAGGATAGGGACCAAACGACCCTAGGCAACCCCGGATATGGCAGGACTGCCTGAGGTGCGGCTCCCGGGGTAGCGCCGCCGAGGGGCAATGTAATAACCCTTGCGCCCTCGGTTCGCCTTGGCTCGGGTGATTCATCCGAAATTTAGTTCCATTATTCGGGAAATACCCGGTACACTAGTACCATGAACCTGAGTATACCCAATGAGGTTGGTCGTCTCCAGTCGGTACTGCTTCATAACCCGGGCCGGGAGGTAGCCGCAATGACCCCGGATCGCGCCTCGGAGAACCTGTTCTACGATGTGGTACCCTTCGAACCCATGGTGGAGGAATACCGTCGGTTTCGAAAGGTCATGGAGGTCTTTTCCGAGCCGGTTTTTATCCGGGATCGGTTGGCTGTTGAGCTCCGGGACGAGGGCGGGTTGGCCCGGCGATGGCTGGTGCATCATGGCCTGTTAGCCGGGCTGCACCGGTCCAAGGCAGCCCGGCTTCATACCTGGCTCATGAAGGCATCGGTGGAGGAGTTGATTCAGGGGCTCGTGGGCGGTAGGGAGAAGCGGAGTGATACCCTTGAGGATTACCTGTCCGGTGAAACCCACGATCTCCCACCCCTGCCGAATCTATTCTTTACCCGGGATCCCGGGTTTGTCATTGGGTCGGATTTGTTTATTTCTGCCATGGCACATCCGGTGCGGAGGAGGGAGGGGTTGCTGACCGCCCTCGCCCTGGGTGCCTGGCGGCTGGATGACCAATCCATCACCCCGGATACCGGCTCGATTCCCAGGATGCACATGCTCTCCGGCTCCATTGAAGGTGGCGATGTACTGGTGCTGGATGGATCCACCATCGTGGTTGGACTCAGTCAGCGTACAAATCCCCGGGGTGTTGATAGTCTGATTTCTTCCCTGTGGAGCCGGCGGAATGGGAAATCGAATCCTCCCGTACCCCATCGGATTATTTTGGTTCATCTCCCCCATCAGCGGTCCATGATTCATCTTGATATGGTGTTCACCTTGGTTTCTTCCACCCAGGCCCTGATGTACCGGCCCCTCTTTGAGGGAGTCCGGGGTGTCCGGGTAACCGGTGTATCCTGGGAGAACAGAGAACCCCCGCGGTTTTATGAGTATGATTCGGTGTTTCAAGCCCTGGAAGCGGCCGGACATCCCCTGGAGCCCCTGTGGGGAGGTGGTGGGGATGCCACAGTCCAGCAGAGAGAGCAGTGGATGGCCGGGATCAATGTGTGTTCCCTCGATGAGGGCCTCGTGATTGCCTATAAGAACAATCCCGCCACAATTCAGACCCTGGCTCATGCGGGGTTTTCAATAATGAGCGATCAGAAGGTCCTCTCCTCCAGGGATTTGATGGAGAAACGCCCCCTTTGCATCACCCTGCCGGGACTTGAGCTGGCACGGGCGGGGGGCGGGCTGCGGTGTATGACCATGCCGCTTACCCGGGCGGCCGTCACAAGGTAGGCTCGGGGTTTGAGGTCGGCCTTCACCATCGCGATGGCATCCCAGACCGGACACCCGGTACGCTCAGGGGTCGAGGACTACCCGGCCGATTTCAACCAGGTGTGATCGGCCCGGGGCTACCGATGCCTCGCCCAGGGGATCGTCGGCATCGGGATCTTGAACCTTTACGATCCGCAGGGTTTCCCCTCGGGCAGTCATGGGGGGCAGGTCGCGGTGTAACTGGGCCGCCAGGACCTCTGCTCGGTGGCGGGCATCATCGGCATCACCCTGAAACCTGGCGACACAGAGATGGGGTTCGAAGGAAATATGCTCCGGCCATTGACCGGCCAATTTATCGGAGTAATACCGGGTATGCAGTCTGGTGCAGGCCTCGTAGCCGGTGTTCGGCACCAAATACACGTGCCAGGCGGGGGAGTTTTGGCAGTTTGTGGTAATTACCCGGGAAAACTCCAGGGGAAATTGGCGCTCTCCCTGACTGAGGATGGAGATTTCCAGAAGAAATAGTTCAGGGGGAAGGTAGGCTGTAGGATAGACAAGGGTGATGTGCGGCGGGATCCATCCGAACCGATCGCCGTCGTATTTCTCTCGGATACCTTCAATGAATGCCAGGTCCGGGGCCTTGAATGTGGGTTCTATTATCGCTGCGCAACGCATAGTTCCACTATAGTACAGTGTGAACGGAATTTTGCGGATAGCTGTCAAAACTCGCGAAGAAACCGAGGGCAGGGCATAATCAGAGCAGTCGTTTCGGAGGTGATTCCCAGAATCCCGGCAGCCGGTAAGGCGGGCGGCCGCCGGGTAGGGTTTTAAGGGGCCCGATTACAAGAGGTCTAGAATTACCGGTTCCCGGGGGATGGAGGTTTTCCCCTGGGTGAGTCTGACCGGTTCACCGTCCAGGAGGTTTTTTGCTTCAAGATTGAGCAGCCCCTGGGGCAGTACCTCGGTGAGATCGAGGGTTCCTCGTTTGTCCTCTAGGGTGAAGATACCGAGGCGCAGCCTGGAGACGGAAAGGTCCTCGGCGGTATTGCGGTAGGTGGCAACCACTACTCCCCGGGTGGAGGTCCGGTGAATCTGGTAGAACCCCTGGCAATGGATTGGATCTCGGCGGACCTTGGTAAGCTTCTGGATGAATCCGGCAAACCCGGGCTCGGTTTCCCAGCGGACAGGATCCTTGTCAAACAGGTCCGGACGGTGGGGGTCTGCAACCTCCTGCCCGCCGTAGACCAGAAAGGTCCCCTGTTCGAAGGCAGTGAAGGCCGTCCAGTTTCTATGGGCCCGAGGATCGGGAATCCAGTGTCGGCTGCGTTCCTGGTCGTGATTCTCGGTGAACCGCAGCTTGAGGTAATTCCCGGGTAGGATGTACTGCTGCCTGCGTTTGACATCGATAAAGTCCTCAAAATCCGCCCGGCCCTCCAGGTAGAGTTTGAAAACATCGAAGCTGTCATAATCGTAGGCTACATCGAAGGCCCGGTAAATCTCGCCATCGGACAGGCAGCCGTAGCCCCTGTTCCGCATCTCCAGGAGAAACCGGGGTTCCACCGACTCGGATAACCAGATGACTCCGGGTTTCCGTGCCTCGCAGCGCTCCCGGGCAAGCATCCAGAACTCCAGGGGCAACAGGGGCGCTACATCGCAGCGGAAGCCGTCGACACCCAGGGACAGCCAGTATTCCAGGGTATCAATGAGATAATCCTGGAGGTCTTGGTTGGAAAAATCCAGATCGATTATGTCGTACCATTCCCCGACCCGGTTTCCGGGACCACCCCCGGGTTTCTGGTAGAACCATTCGGGGTGCTGCTCAAAGAGCAGCGAATCGGGGCTTGTATGGTTATACACCACGTCGATCATCACCTTCATGCCGAGGCGGTGGGCTTCCTCCACGAATCCGGTGAAATCCTCCAGGGTTCCGTACTCCGGGTTTATGCCCCGGTAGTCCCGGATCGCGTAGGGGCTGCCGGCGGATCCTTTGCGGTTTTTTTCTCCGATGGGATGGATGGGTAACAGCCAAAGGATGTCCGTGCCCAGATTCCGGATCCTCGCTAGATCTCCCTGAGCAGCCCGAAGGGTTCCCTCCGGGCTGTGGTTTCGCAAATACAGGGAATAGATTGTGCTATTCCGCAGAGATAAATCGGTGTTTAATGCCATGTAATACTCTCCAGAGAGGCTTGGGTTAATACCGGCCGTAGAGCTGGGTCAGATCTGCCAGGCGATCCACCAACCGGCGGTTGAGTGAGCCTGGTTTCATACGCCAGGTCCAGTTATTACCCAGGGTACCGGGGAAGTTGAACCGGGCTTCAGTGCCGAGACCCAGAACATCCTGGAGGGGAAATACCGCCAGGGACGAGACCGAGGCCATGGCCGCCTGGATAAAATCCCAGTGAATATCCTTACCGCTGGAGCTTCCGGACTTCAGGTACCGCCGGGCATAGTCCTGATCCCGCTGGGGCGCGTTGGTGTACCAACCCGTCACCGTGTCATTATCATGGGTACCGGTGTACATGAGGGAGTTCGGATCAGCGGTATGGGGCAGGTGGTCATTTTCCTCCCCGGAATCAAAGGCGAATTGAAGCACCTTCATTCCCGGAAATCCGCAGAATTCGATGAGCTCCTTCACATCCTGGGTAATAACCCCAAGATCTTCCGCGATTACCGGGGCATCGCCGATCTCCTGTTTAACCGCCGTAAACAGCTCTTTTCCCGGCGCGGGAATCCAGGAACCGTTAATGGCGGTCTTCTCACCGTAGGGAACCGCCCAGTAGGCGGAAAATCCCCTGAAGTGGTCGATCCGAATCAGATCGTACATGGAGAGCTTATCCTTCAGTACATCAATCCACCAACGGAAGTTGGTTTTCCGCAGATAGTCCCAGTCGTAGAGGGGATTGCCCCAGAGCTGGCCGGTGGCAGAAAAATAGTCAGGCGGTACCCCTGCTACGTGGGTGGGCCGTCCCTCCTCGTCGAAAAGGAAAATTTCCGGGTTGCTCCAGGAATCTGCGCTGTCATAGGCGATAAAGATGGGCATATCGCCGATGATCTTGATCCCGTTATTATTCGCATAGGATCGTATCGCCCTCCACTGGGTGAAAAACTCGAACTGCATGAACTTGTGGAACTGAATCTCGTCACCACGCTCGGAGCGTACCGCGTCCAGGGCAGCCCAATCCCGTTTCCGGAACTCCTCGGGCCACTGATCCCAGCTGACGCCTCCGAATTTATCCTTAATCACCATGAAGAGGCTGAAATCCTCCAGCCAATCCTTCTCTTCGTGGCAGAACCGATTAAACCGTTCGGCTGCCAACCGACTCGAGGCATCGGATCGCTGGATTTTTTCAACGAAACGCTGGTACGCCTTTCTCAGGGCATCCAGCTTTAAGGGAATAAGCGCGCCGAAATCCACAGTATCCTGAGGCAGGTGGCTCAACTTCTCCAGCTCACTGCGTTGGAGAAGTTTCTGGGAAACCAGATCCTCCAAATCGATGAGGTAGGGATTTCCGGCATAGGCTGAAAAACACTGGTACGGGCTGTCACCGTATCCTGTAGGTCCCAGGGGGCAGATCTGCCAAATGGATTGTTTGGCCAACACCAAGGTGTCAATAAATTGATATGCTTCTCTTCCAAGACTTCCGATCCCGTAGTTTCCGGGTAAACTCGTGGGGTGCAGCAGAATACCGCTGGCCCGTTTGAACGCTTGCGTAGACATACGCCTCCTCCTTAGCGGGGGTTTATCTTATTAGGTAGTAGTGTCAGTGTAGGGGTGTAAACCGGTTTAGTCAAGAAAAAATTCATGGGAATATGGGAGGCAATTGCAAAACAGAGTGTAGGGAGCCTCGTTGGTAAAGGGATTCGAATGCCTCTGGTTCCCCGGAATGCCGGGTAAACAACTGATCAGGGCTGATTCACCCCCGGGGCATAAAAAAGCTGCAGTCCCGGGGGGAACTGCAGCCCTTCGTCCCCATACCCGGGGTGCGGGGGTGATTTGCCAGGCTCTGATGCACATACGAGGCGTTTCGTCCCCATACCCGGGGCGCAGGGGCCGAGGACCCGGTTCCGACGGTTTGCAGGCCATAGATACCCTGCCAAACCGGGCCGCCCTTAATCCTCGGGATTTTCCTCCAAGCACAGCACCGCGTAGAGGTAGCCCTGGGCCGAAATCGAAAAGGAAACGGTGAAGAGCATTACAAAAAATCCTACAATTCCTGCAACGGCCTCGCCGAGAATGGCGCCGGCGATATATCCCAAAATACCGGTGATAGCTCCGGAGATAATGGCGATAACCAGATACGTCAGAAAGATTGTTTTTTTCTGGCCATAGGTCCGGTTATTGCTCATTTGTATGGCCGCCAGGGGAGACATTCCCTGATCCACGGTCAATAGGGGTGCGAAGAGCCATGCGAAGGACAGGATAATTCCAGGAACCAGGAGGAAGCTTGTCCCAATGAGGGTTCCAAGACATACGAAGGCGGTAACCAGGAAATAATCGCCCATGTACTTTCGGTACCGGGGATTAAAGATCTCGGTATACGAAATCGGTTCGTTTCTCGCCGCCTTGGCGGGCAACCCCACTACAAGCCCGATAGTCGTTCCAACATTGATGTATGGGATCCAGATGGTGAGTACCCATAACACGGCGTTTGACAGAATGGGTACGAGGTTCTGAATTCCCCGGGTTAGGGCGTTACTAATTACATCGCCTACGCGTAAATCCTTCATACTTCCAACTCCTTTATGTTGTGATATTTTGTGGATATTCCTGGATTTTAAGAATACCCACCCCCATGGCAATGATAATACAGGGAGGATAGGATTTCACGCTTATTTATTAGCATCTCCCAGGGTTCTCAGATAGGACACCAGACTCTCTATGGCTGGTTTAAACACCGCCGGGTCTTTTAACAGGGTAATGACCAGGGCGGGGTAGTCGTCTATGCCGTACAGGTATCCGGGGTGCACGAGAATTCCGAGGGTACTGAGGATATCCAGGGCAAGGCCCTCATCGTCTCCCTGGCAGGCCGGTACTGCAAGGATGCAGTGGATGCCTCCTTGAGGCTGGTGGGGAAGCAGAGAATCGATACCGGGGGTCGTGAGCAGGGTTTCCCGGTTTTGCTGCAATAGCCGTACAATCCGATGGGTTATACCCCCGTCCTGATGGACCTGTGCCAACAAGCCGGGCAGAAGGGCCTGGGAGAGGCTTGAGCAGTTTAGGTAGACATCATTCGCCGTTTCAAGCCGCTGGAGGATTTGATCGAGGGGTAAAAAGTCATCCTGTCGGAGGGGCGTGTCCTCAGGATAGCCCTGTGTAGGCTTCGGTGTCGGCGTCCCAGGGGGCTGGGGGGGCTCTGCCGGCGCGGTCCCGCCGGTATGCACCACTAGCCAGCTGAGCTTCAGATCCGGGGAGGCACAGAGCTTCGAGATGCCGTTGATGGTGAAGCTGGGAACCGGGGTATCCAGGGATAGGGGACGGGGAAGCGACGGAAGGGTAGGGTCAGGGAGGGGTTCACCCGGGGATGGGGGATCACAGGCATTCGAATCACCGTAGAGAAAGGAGCTGAACACCTCATCAAAGATGATCATGATTCCGTATTCTTTTCCCAATTCTAAAATGTCTTCCAGATCCCGGCGGCCCAGGACGGCGCCGGTGGGGTTGTTGGGGCTGATGAGGAGGATGAACCGGGTTGTGGGCTGGATGAGGCTCTCCAGGACTGAGAGGTTCGGGCGGAATCCCCTGTCGGGTTCCAAGGGGTAGTAGTCGGGTTCCAGGCCGGCGAAACTTGCGAGCTCCTCGAAGAGCGGGTAGCCCGGAAGGGGGAGGAGCAGACGGTCTCCGGGGTCGGCCAACTGGGTGAACAGCAGGGTGTAGCTTTCGCTGGACGAGGCGGTGATGAGGATGCGGTCCGGGTGAAGGGTGATTCCTTCCCGGGCGTAGAAGCGTGCGATGGCCCGGCGGGCTTCTATGCTTCCCCGGGGATCGGGGTTGTACCGGCGATGGGTAAAGTAGGACGCAGCTTCCCGGGCGAGCAGATCCGGGTCGGGGACTAACCCGTTGTCGTGGAAGTTGCTGTCCACCAGATTAATGATATGGGTACCCTGGGCGGTTAGCTGGTCCAGGAGCTGGTGTAGGGGGTTTTTACCGTTCATATGCCGGGAGTATACCGGGTTTGACCCCGGGGTGTGGAGGGCCGCTTCCTGGGTGGAATACCGCAGGGGCTGAGGGGTGCTTCCCGGGGCAACGCAAGCACCGGGGGCAACGCGAGTACCTGGGGCAAAAAAAAACCGTCCAGCCCGGGGGCTGAACGGTTAGGTTCTGCAGGTTACAGGTTGTTCCGTCGGTGCATTGATTGGTCTGAAGCTTGCACCGTGATCCTATCAGTTAGCGGATGCTCCGGAATGCCTTCTTACCAGGATATTCTGCAGTGGTTTCAAGCATGTCTTCAATTCTCATGAGCTGGTTGTACTTAGCGACCCGATCGGTCCGGCTCATAGAACCGGTTTTGATCTGCCCAGTACCCCGGGCTACGGCCAAGTCTGCAATGAAGGTATCCTCGGTTTCGCCTGAGCGGTGGCTGATGACTGAGGTATAACCGGCACGGTGGGCCATTTCAATGGCTTCGATGGTCTCGGTTACGGTTCCGATCTGGTTCACCTTGATCAGGATGGAGTTACATGCACCCATTTCAATGCCCTTGGCCAGACGCGTGGGATTGGTTACGAAGAAGTCATCGCCAACGATTTGAACCCGGTTCCCCAGGGCCTTGGTCATCTTTGCATAGCCTTCCCAGTCATTCTGATCCAGGGGATCTTCAATGGAGACGATGGGGTAGGTGTCCAGCCACTTGGTGTAGATTTCGATCATTTCATCGGCGGTAAAGAGCTTATCGGGGTTGGATTTCCAGAACTTGTAGCCCTTCTTGCCACCTTCGTCGAAGAGCTCGGAGCTGGCGCAGTCCAGGGCGATACCGAAGTCGTCTCCGGGCTTGTAACCAGCCTTTTCGATGGCCTTTACGATGTATTCCAGGGCCTGGTCATTGTCGATGTCGGGAGCGAATCCCCCTTCATCGCCCACAGCGGTGTTGTGGCCGTCCTTCTTCAGAATACTCTTCAGGTTGTGGAAAACCTCAGCTGTCATCCTCATGGCTTCCCGGAAGGTTTCAGCGCCGTAGGGTACCACCATGAATTCCTGGAAATCTACCTTGTTGTCGGCATGTTTTCCGCCGTTGATGATGTTCGCCATGGGTACCGGAAGGGTGGTGGTGTATGCACCGCCAAGGTATCGGTAGAGGGGTTGTCCGGTATACTCGGCTGCAGCTACGGCCACGGCCATGGAGACACCCAGAATGGCATTCGCGCCGAGTTTTCCCTTGTTGTCAGTTCCGTCCAGTTCTATCATGGTACGGTCAATTTCCACCTGATCCAGGGCATCCAGGCCTTCAATTTCCGCGGCAATAACGTTATTCACGTTTTCCACAGCCTTCTGAACGCCCTTGCCGAGGTAACGGCCCTTATCGCCGTCACGAAGCTCTACGGCTTCAAACTCGCCGGTGGATGCTCCTGAGGGAACTGCGGCCCGGCCGAAGGATCCGTCTTCCAGGACAACGTCCACCTCGATGGTGGGGTTTCCTCGGGAGTCTAGAATTTCACGCGCTTCAACGTATTCAATTAAGCTCATTATTTTCTCCTATATATATCGGGTTTGAGGGTCTTTTTACTATGGCTGTTCGGGGGGCTAATGTCAATACGGAGGCATTCTCCTTGGGGTGGGGGAACTAGGCTTCCGGCGGGGGCTGGGATGGGGGTTCGGTTTTTCCGTAATTGAACCCCATTCTCTTCCTGGGGGACCGCCCAGAATTGACCCGGGTTCAATCCCAGCCTACAATACAGGTACATGAAGTACACCCGTATCCTAATCCAAGACACCGAAGCTCCCTACGACAGCGGGTTTTCCCGGGGCATGATGGGCCTGCTCCATGGCGGCTACGTTCGGGACATCGGCCGGGGTCTCTTCGCGTTTATGCCCATGGGATTGCGGGTGGTAAAGCATATTGAGGAGATAATCCGGGACGAATTTCAGGGTTTGGACGGGGAAGAGATTTTACTTCCCCTGGTGACCCCCGCGGGGCTCTGGTCTGAAACCGGGCGTGATGTTGTGGCTTCGGAGGAACTGACCTACCTCCTGGACCGGAGTGATAATTCCCTGGTGCTTGCTCCCAGCCATGAGGAAGCCCTGTTGGCATTGATCCGCCAGGTGATAACCGATCCGGAGCAGCTGCCTCGGTTTCTCTATCAAATCCAGCTCAAGTTCAGGGATGAAGACGGAAGTCATCCCGGATCAGGACTGGTTCGGGGGCGTGAGTTTATCATGGGCGACGGATTTAGTATTCATCCCTCCTATGCGGGACTGAATAATTTCTTCCCCCGGGTTTTTGCAGCCTTTCACCGGATATTCCGGCGTTGCGGCATCGCGGTATTCGTTGCTGAGGGAGCTGCGAACTTTCTTGGCGGAGCCGGTTCGTACGAATTTCTGATGCCCTTTCGAGGGGGGGAACATCGGGTGGTGATCTGTCAGTCCTGTCATTATGCGGCCAATCAGGATGTGGCAGTGGGCTTGTTTAAGAATCGGACCGGAAAGCTGCTTGCTCTGGAGCCGGTGCAGCATACCGGCGATGCCTGTCTCGATGAGTTACATAGGAGTCTCGGGGTACCACGGTACCGGTTAACCCGGTGCCAGGTTTTTTTGACCATGGGGGGATTTGCCATGGCGGTGCTCCGGGGGGACCAAATGGTCAGCCTGGATAAACTCAGCCGGGTATTGGATGAGCCGGTTATCCGGGAGGCGACCCAGGATGAGCTGTTTGAGTTAGGGCTCAAGCCGGGGTACCTTTCCCCCCTGGGATTATCCGAGGAGATCAAGACAGCCGCCGGTCTACGGACAGTGGCCGATTCCGTTATGGCTGATTCCACAAATCTGGTAATCGGGGGTAACGAAGACGGCAAACTGTGGGTGAACAGCAACTTCGGCCGGGACTACAGCACCGATTTGGTTGGGGATATCGCCAGGGTGGATGAGAGCTGCCGGTGTTATCACTGCGGCGGTGAGCTGCGGATCGAAAAGGTCACCAAGCTGGCCCATCTCATCCGCCTGGGCTCACGCTTCAGCCGCCGGATGGAATTCTCCCTGCCAAACCCCCGGGGCGGCCTCATCTACCCCCATCTCGGCTCCTACGGCATCGGTATCGGCCGCCTCATGGCATCCATTGCCGAGGCTAACACCGACACCCGGGGACTGCTCTGGCCATTGGGTATCGCCCCATTTAAGGCCTACTTTGTTGTGGTGGGCCGGGGACACACCATCCAGCAGATCGCGGGGCACGTTTACACCCGGGTGCAGGACGTGGTGCTGTACGATGACCGCAAAATTCCCGTTCTGAAGAAATTTAAGGACGCCCAACGCCTGGGCATACCCATCCTCCTTGTACTCAGCGCGGCCAGCCTTCAAGACGGATGTGTGATGTTGGGCCACCGTCGGCTCTGTCCGGCAACCCGGGTGCCCTTCCATCAGATCCCGAAGAAAATCGAAGAATTAATGGAACTCGAAGAAGAAATGAGGCAGCAGCATGCAGGTGAGATTAACCAGAGAACTACTTGATCAAGTGGTGTTCGGTATGGAAAACCAGGAACTGAACTTTTTCCTGGATATGGAGACCGGGGAAATTCTGAGCTTCGATGAGGGCCAGACGGACACCATCCTTGAAGACCCTGAATCAAAACGGTATGTTCCCATCCCGGAATGGACCAGCACCGACGGCTACAATCTCATGGAGAAATTCGTAGCGGGCCTTCGCAACCCCCTTGCCCGGGAGCGGCTCCGTGCCATCCTGCAGGCCGGACGGAGGGTTTTTCGACAATTCAAGGACACCCTACGGGAGCACCGCGAGGTCGAGCGTCTCTGGTTCCGATTTAAAGAGCAGGAGATGCGGGATGTCGTGCTGGATTGGTACGCCAATCTCATGGAAACCTGGGGGATAGAGTATGAGGAACCGGATTTTGAGGATACCCAGGTTCTGGTTTTTGACGACTTTGATTTCAGGCCGGCCATTCTTTCCGGGGAGGATTCCAATGCTGTGTGGAAGGAGATTACCTCCTGGGACCGCCAAGCCTTCTTTGATGCCTATCCCACTTCCGTGGAGGCTGAGTTCTGGTACAACCGCTTCCGGGGGCCCCAGCCCGTCGGCCATTATGCACAAGCCAATGCCGAAGGCCAAGCCCCGCAGGGCCCCCAGGACGACTTCCTGCTGCGCCTGATGACCCCCGGGAACGAACTGGCCGCCTTCGCCTGGGGCCAGTATGAAGAGATTCAGCCCGGCCGGCGGTGGCTTTTTATCAAGCAACTCTATGTACTAGTAGAATATCGCGGATTAGGCATTGCCAAGGCCCTGATCGGACAGATCTTTGAATGCCGGGATCCGGTGGAGAAGATCATCCTCGAGCTTCCTGGTAATGCCGATATCCTGGGAAACTTTCTGGAGGATCAGGGATTCCGCACCTCCGCGGCCGTTTGGATCTGCGGGGAATAGGCCCTAGGCCTGTTGCAGCAGCCGGCGGATGGTGCAGTCCTTGGCGAGCTCAGGATGATTCCGGTACGGGCGGGTCAGTTATCCTGTGTATATCCGTCCTCATCCGGGGGATGGTTGGCGGGCAGGTGGACTGACCGGAGGCTTCGGGCTTGGAAATGCAGGGATTTGAGCTCTGCCATGACCAGGTCGGCGGTGGCCTGCTTTACCTCTGCTGCCGGAGCCTCCGGGGAGGCAGCCTCCCGGGCGCGTTTTCGGTAATCCTCGGCAGATGATATCGTTCCGGCGGAGAAAACTACCACATCCTCGGTGATAAAGTCATCGGCCATGGTTCCTTCCTGGTTCACCCGGAGGATGTTTCCGGAGATTCCCACGGGCAGAACGTAATCGAAGGCCCTGAGGTATGAATCCACCTCGGGAAGACCCCGCCGGGTAGCCTCATTGCCCGGACGGTACCGGGTGCCCGAGGGAAACAGGAGGATGATGTATCCGTCGTGTTTTCTCCGGACCATTTCATGCAGAGCCGCCATGTTTATCTGTCTGCTCTTCTTTTTTTCCTCGGCCCATTGGTCTGTGCCCTCGTAGGGCTGAAGACTCCGGGAGGGATAGATGACCAGACGGGTGTATGCCTCGGTGAAGGCCCGCACGAAGTCGCTTTCGGCGTTGAGTTTTAGACCGGCCATGGGAATGATGCTGTTGCTCACCTTCGGACCGGCCTGGGTAGACTGGCTAATCAGGTAATGAAAGGTTGGAATATCAAAGTTGCTGTAATGCTCCATGAGCAGCAAGCAGGATTTCCCCTCTTGGGCGAGCTCGAAGAGGCGGTGTAGTTCATGAATTCCCTCGATGCGGCTACCGGGAAGCAGGAGCTCCTCCACTACCTCATCGATGAGTTTACGGTTTTTTTGGTTTGCTTCTTGAAAAACCCGGTCACTGGTTACTGATGATGAATGTTTTGAATTAGCGATGAGCTGTTTTGCAACGTGCCCGTACCGCTGTTTTACTGTTTGCATGTCCTGCAGTATACCCGAAGGGTGCTGTTATTAAAAGTCGGGATTTCAAGGGAGTCCTCCGGAGGCGGGAGTCGGCGGTCAGGGTAATCCGGTCAGCAGGTTGGGAAGCTCCCATAGGCTGGGGATGCGCGGGGCATTCAAATCACCATAGCGTCCGAATTCATCAATAAGAACCCCTATGCCCCCCACATCGATGAAGCCCTGAACATAGCTGGGCGCATCATCAATGAAGACTGTTTTTTCGGCCGGGACGTTTAGGGCCGATAGAACCCGCCGATAGGAGGCTGGGTGGGGTTTTCCCTCCAAATCGTTGAAGGTAATGTCGAAAACGTGGGTAAAACATGACCGGATTCCCAGGCGCTCCAATACCCGCTGGGCATGGAAATGGGGTGAATTGGTGAAGACGGCCTTGGGATAGGGCAGGCTGTCGAGGAAGCTGGTCAGAGCTGGGTTTTCCGGAATAAAGGGCTCAACATCTTCTGGATGAACTTGCTCAAGGAACTCAACAGTGGTACGCAAGCCGTGCTCCAATTGCAGCCATCGGAGGGTCGTTCCGTGGTTTAAAAATCCTGATCGGCGGGCTTCAGCAGCCTTCTCCTCGGAGATACCCAGGTACCGGGCTACATAGGCGGTCATTCTGCGGTGTATTTCCTGCTGCATACCACTGGATTCAGGGTACAGGGTGTTGTCCAGGTCAAATAGTAGGTAGTCAATGGTCATGGGGCTATTGTGGTATATGTAGCTTGGAAAGGGCAATGCCCTCCTCGTCGGCGCCCATGGAGGGGTTCAGTGGATCTATTATCCGTCTGCCCCCGGTTACATAATAATAGAAGTATGTGCCCGGACGAAGGTTCAGGGTGATTCTGAATACCCCGGGTTGGATCTCCTTGAGGCGGTGGAGGTAGGGATCCCATTGGTTGAATGTTCCTGAGAGGTAAACCAGGCTGCCCGAGGGTGCCTCGAAGAGAAAGGTGACCTCCCGGAGGCTCATGGGGCCTGTTTGCGAGACCACCGGGGTTTCCTTGGGAATTAACGGTGCCTGGGGCAGGGGAACCTGGGATATTTGGATGCCGCTGAGTAGGCGGCGCTGGTGCGGATTGTTTTTATCATTGATCCATACTCCGTCCACCACAAAACGGTACTCCAGGGTACGGATCTCTGAAAGCAGGCTGTCTTCGTAATCAAAAAAGAAAAAGAATACGCCCTCGGGGCTGCGATCCATGGCGTGGAGGACCCGGTACTGTTCATGCCCGAAGGCTACTGCTACCTGGCGCGGCCCCCGGGACCGGTACTGGATCTGATTCCGGTATCCCACAGTTTCGGACTGCCGGGCGGGCTCATAGGTGAGGATGATCTGCTGCTGCTCCGGGCGGAGGACCGGCGCCTGGGCGCGGGACAGTCCGAGAATAAATAAATGATCCTCAACGGACATTTGCCGGGGCAGGGCGGAGTAGTCTCCGGGTTGTACCGGTTCTGCTTGAGAAAACAGTGGTAGGGTGCCGGTTATCAGCACGAGCATTGCCGCAATTAGGGTCGGTGTTCGGCGCCGATGGTAGATACAGACCGGTAGGAACAGGTGTTTCATACGAAATCTATTGTCGACAGATATGCAAGAATCCTTGAGAATACTGTAGAATAGCCGACAATTGAGCAAGAGGAGACGGAGCATCCGGGCATGCCTAGTATTGAAGACCTGAAACAGTTCAATCAGCAACTCATTCAGACCGGTGAAGAAGACCGGATCAAGGCTGAACGCGGGGAGGAGGTGGAAATCCTTGATCCCCCCAGCCCTGAGCAGGCCCAAGCCCTGGCCTCCCGCAACCGCCTGCGGGTACGGAAGAATCCCAACGCTCCGGAGACCGGAGCTGCTGATTCCTCCGGGAAGGCCGAGTCCTCCGAAGACCGAGAGCCCTCGGCAACCCCCGAGGGGGAAGAAAACCCCAGCATGGACGATTTTCTCTCTTCAACCCTCGGCGGAGGGGAGGATCAGGCATCAGAGGATGGCGGCCAGAGTCCGGATTTTGATTTTGGCGACTTATTCGCCTCGGATGATGGCGGTTCAGAATCCGATGAATTGGATCTTGATGCCCTGGGACTAACCGATGCTCCCGAGCAAGCTGATTCCCCAGGGGAGGATGAACAGAGCCTCCTAGATGACTTTCTGAACGATTTTGCCCCCCAGGAGGATGAGGATCTCGAGGAGGCGCCGTCCCAAGACGAGAACTTTTTCGATCAGGGTGATGAGATTCCCGGGGGCCGTGTCGAGCCGGGCGGTCAATCAACGGAGCCGGGCGAACAGTTTTCAGAGCCGGGCGAAGCAACAGAGCCGCCAGACCAACAAACAGAGCCCGACCAACCATCAGCAGAGACCGGGTTCCCGGATTTCACGGATCTGGAAACCGGCCCCGAACCGGACACCGACATAGATTTCGGAGCCGGAACTGAGGGAGAGGCTGGAACTGAAATCCCGGATTTTGCCGACCTGGAAGAGGGATCGGCACCGGATTCCGATGACGGTTTTGATATCCCGGATTTCGCCGACCTTGATATGGATACCGAAGGGGCTGCGACCCCGCCTGATTTTTCGGACCAGGAAGCCCTGGAGGACCTTGGGACCGGCGAGAGCTCCGAGGAATCGGAGTTCTCCATCCCCGAGGATCTGGCATCCCAGGAAGATCTTGATTCCGGCTTGGATGTCGGAGGTCCTGATGACGGATTCGATTTCGGATCCGATGCAGACCTGGATTTTTCCGGGGCGGATTTCGAAGCCGACCTGGATTCCCTTGAAGCAGATATGCCGACAGAGGATGACGCCGAGCAGGGGGCCCCACCTCAAGAGATCGGGGAGCCCGCCCCGTCCGAGGATGACCTTGACAGCTTCGGTGACCTGGATGAACCCTCTGAACTACCCGATGACCTGGCGGATCTGGACGATTTTGCCGAATCCCCCGATGACCTGGAGGACCTGTCTGATCTGGCGGACCTTGAAGAATCCCCTGAACCCCCGGACGACCTGGCAGACCTTTCTGATCTCGACCAGGATGACCAAACTCCTGAAACAGCCGGTGACCTGGACGATCTATCGGATCTGGCGGATCTTGATCAGGCCGGGTTCGGAACCGATGACTTTACCGCTGACGATTTCGGCAGCGATGACTTCGGCAATGGCGATTTTGGTGCTGCGGATTTCGGAGAATCAGAGGGGCCCGGTGAGCTGGGAGAGCCGGGTGAGGCCTCCCTGGATGACAGCTTTGCCCAAGAATCCCCCCAAGAACCCCCCGATTTTGATGATGCCTTCGGAGCTGAGGGCTTCGGGGGTGACGAGGAATTCTCCGATGAGTTCAGTATGGGGGACTTCGGAGCGGAGTTCGGAATCCTGGACGATGAACAGAGCCTGCTGGGAGACGAAGAGGTTTCTGTTCCCGGCGAGCAGCCCCTGCCCGATGAAGAGCTCGGGATGGCCACCAGCAGCGATGAGGCCCAGGGGTTTGGCATCAGCGATGATGAGTTCGGGGCATTAAAATCCACCCTGGCCGTCCTGCCCCTTAACCTGAAATTAGCAACCGCGGAAGCCCTGACAAAGCAGGACCTGCCCTTCGAGGGACAGAAGGCCCTCATCCAAGCCCTGGTTGCCGGCGAATCGGCTAAAAAAATTGCAGCCCATGTAAACAAACTGACCGGCCGAAGAATCCAGGTTCCCCGGGGCTATGAAAAGAAAACCGGGGAGGAGTTCGCCCGGGAACAGCAGACCTTCGCCTATCAGTTCCGGGAGAAGATATGGCCGGTCATTCGAATCTCCGCCCTCATAACCCTGGCTGTGGGATTCCTGGGCTTTGTAGGCTACCGGTATGTCTACGAGCCCCTCTATGCCGCCAGCCTGTACGACCAGGGTATTCAGAACATTCAGGCGGATCAGTATCCCCGGGCAAACCTGCTGTTCGGCCGGGCATTTACCATCTGGCCCGATGAAGGACGGTTCCTTCAATACGCCCAGGAATTCTCGGGAAAACGGCAGTACAGCCTCGCCCAGGAAAAGTACCGCCAGGCCATCGAATATAATCCGGAGAACCGCACCGCCATCCTTGAATATGCCGACTTCGCCGCCTACACCCTCCGGGACTACCAGGAATCCATTGATACCCTGTCCATCCTGCTCAATAAATCGAAGAACGACTTCGACCCCCTCCTGGCCTACGGAGATGTGTACATGGAATGGGCCCGGTACACCCGGGAACCCCAGCCCAAGGAAGAACGGTACGACGAGGCACGGTTCGCCTACGTCCGGCTGACCAACGTGTACGGCCAAACCGACCAGCTCCTCTATCGCCTCATGCTCTATTTTATCCGTACCGACAACCTTCCCGGGGCCTTTGAGCTGCACAAGGTCTTCGCCTTGGATCCCCGGGCCTCGGTAAACCCGCGCATCTATGCGGAGCTCGGGGGATTCTACGTCGATCGCCACCTCTCCGGGGAACGCAATCCCTTTGAGGGCCGGGAAATCTCCACCGAAGAGCGCCTGCTCCTGACCCTCCCTGACCTACTGGAGGAGGCCCAGGAGGTTCTCCAAGCCGCCATCGAACAGGATCCGCGGATTCCCGAGGCCCACTATAATCTATCCCGGGTGTTCGCAGAGCAGGGAAAATACGACCTGGAGCTCCAAGCCCTGAACAGCGCAGAGACACTGTTTTCCCAAACCCGGGAGAACCGCCCCCTGAACCAGTTCGAGGCGGCCCAGGAAATAGACACCCACACCCGCCTGGGAGTCAGTTACCAGCGAACCGGAAACAACCTCTCCGCCGAGCAATACTACCGCCAGGCAGCCGCCCTCTACGAGCGCGCACGGGATAACGCCTGGGTTCAACCGGCCCACGATTACGGAAAGATCTACGCCAACCTGGGCGATCTCTATTATTATCAGGGCAACGACTACCCAGCGGCCCTGCAGTTTTTCCTCCAGGCCCGGCAGAACGGCTTCGGCCAGTCCGAGCTTCCGGAAATGACCCTGCTGCGCCGGGATCTATCGTATAAAATAGGATACATCTACTACCTGCAAGAAGAGTTCACCGATGCCCTGGATTATTTCAACCAGGCCGAAGGCTCGACCCTAACCCGGAATAACAATCTGCTCTACGCCAAGGCGAACACCTACTACCAACAGGGAAATTACCCCGCCGCGGTGGCCCATTACCGGATCCTCGCCAACCGCCTCGTCCAGGAACGGGACCGTATCTCTACCTTCCTCGTACAGGAGGACTCTACCCACCGGGGGCTCATCGACTTTACCATCCGGACCTACAACAATCTTGGAGCAGCCCTCCATCACCTGGCTCTTATGGCCGGCCCCCAGCGTGGGCAGCACCAGGTGGAGGCCCAGTACTACTTCTCCAAGGCCACCGAGCTCTCGGAGAATCTGAACCGCGACCTGGATACGGCGGTGCGGGCCGATACCCGGAGTGTTGCCTACCTGAACCTGCGTTCCGTCTTGGTGCCCGGCTTCGAGGATCAGGTGCTCCTGGATCCCGACCTGCGCAAGGATCTTCAGGCAGAGGTATTCTAGGCCGGCGGGTTGCCGGTTGTTCTGGGGGTTGGTTTTTTTGTTCTAGGGTGATTCGAATGCCGGGGGGCAGCTCCCGGCATTTCCGTACCTATTCACGCTCCAGGGGTACATCCACCATCCAGGAATGAACATCCTCCACCGCCCCGTATTGGATCCCCTTGAGGGTCTTAAGCAGATCGAGGGTTAGGTCGCCCATTTTACCCTGGTTGAATACCGAGGTTCTCCCCTGATGGGTCAGGGATTCGATGTAGCTGACCCCTGCGGCGGTCCCGGTTACAAAACACTCCTGCCCATCTTCCATGGCCTCGTCTATGCTGATGGGGCGCTCTTCCACCGCTACTCCCTTGTCCAGAGCCAGCTGAATAACCGATCGACGGTTAATACCATTGAGAATCCGGTCTTCTACTGCAGGGGTTACCAGGGTGCCGTCCTTCAGTCGGAAGAAAATATTACAGCTAGATCCCTCTTCGATAAACCGGCCCTCCCGGGAATCGAGGAACACCGCCTCCATGTAGCCCTGGGCAATGGCCTGTTTCTTGGCCAGAGTGGGGATCACGTAATTGGCATTGCATTTTATCCAACCGGTGCCGTTGGGTGTTGCCCGGACCATGTCGGTGGTAATCGCTTTAGAATTGGCATCGGGATCAAAGTAGCTGCCCACCGGGGTGGCTGCGATAACAACCCAGGGAAAGGAGCTCAGGTTCAAACCGATGCCGCCCTCGCTCAGGGAGAAGGGACGCAGATACACCGAATCGGCGGTAACGAAGTGGTTGGCTTCCCATTCTTTCCAGTACTCGGGGCGGAACCCCAGGGCTGCATTTCGGGCCACGATCTGGATGACGGCCTTCTCGAAGAGGTCCCCGGGGTAGCCGGGCATTTTCAGCCCCTTCATGGAGGCCTCGAAGCGGGATGCATTCATGTCGGGGCGGAACACCTTCAATCCGCCCCCGGGCTGGGGGTAGGCCTTGAGGCCCTCAAAGCAGCCCATGCCGTATTGGCTGGTGTAATTTATTAGAGGAAGATCGGGAAAGCTGTTGCGCAGTGAAAGCAGGCTGGCCCGGTCGCTGTCTCCCATCCGTGCTTCTTCTTCGGGGGTGCGGTGTGGCTTTTCCTGGAATTCCTCCACCCAGCCCTGTCCGTCATACTTCGCCTTGTACACCCAGGGGTACACACTTAGGGTAAAACCTGCAGCCATCTCAATCCTCCTTAGGACCTCCATATTACGGCGTACCCCGAAGACAGGTCAATCCTCGCTCCCCGCCCTCGGCCGGTATGATGCCGTATTGCCATCCTGCTGTATCTAAAAGTAGACAACTTGTGAAAATTGAAACAGCGGCTATAACTGAATACTAATCAATTACCCCGGGGCGCCCCTAGCTAAAAAACTTGACAGTAAATTCAGCTGGTTGCTATACTGATTCAGAAATCCTAAGAATAAGGGGAAACCCTGACGGCCGTAGGCCTCAGCCCCGCAACCTTCAAGGAGGAACTTAAATGAAGAAGTTAACTCTCGTACTTGCTGCTCTTCTTCTGGTAAGCGCTGGCGCATTCGCTGTTGATGTGGTGCCCACTGCTGCTATCGAAGGAAACGCGTCTGTTACCTTTGGTATCGACCTGAACGATACCTCAACTGGTCTTGCAAATGCCAATGAGGCAAAGCTGACCATCACCCTGGTACCCGAGGATACCACCGAGTCTAAGGGCGAAGGTGCTCCCACCGGGTTCATCACCCTGAAGTTTGATGCTATGGGTAATTCCGATGACGGTAACTTTACCCTCCGGGCTTCTGTAGACGCTGCTAAGTTGAACCTGACCGACATGATCAGCCTGAACATCCTCGGTCTCGACAAGACCGTGAACAAGGCTTCTACCGGTATGGGAATCAATCCCGGACTCAAGATCGAATCTGCTGTTGTAGCTGATGTTTCTGAAGCTGTTGCAGAAGAGCACAAGGGTCTTGGAATCGGTTTCGACTTCGGCGCCGCTACCCTTGATCTGGGCGTAAGCTCTGCATATGACTGGATTGCTGCTGACAAGAATACTGATAACGACTACAGCTTCTACGCTGGTGTTGCCCTTACCGCTGTTGAAAACCTGACCGCTGAAGTTGCCTTCAATTTCGAGTTGGAAAATAATACTTGGGGCTTGGGTATTAAGGCCGGTTACGACCTGGGCATCGTTCCCATCCTTGTTGGATTTGATTTCAACTCCTCCAATGCATGGCAGCTTGGTGCCGGTCTTGCTCTGAAGCTTGGCGACGGCGAAAAAGAAGCCTTCGGTGCTGATGATCCTAAGTTCAAAGAAGGACTTACTGTAGGATTCGGTATGGATAGTGCCGATCCCATGGGCATTGACCTTACTGCATCTTTCTTCGACGGAGCCCTGATTCCTGTTGTAGACCTCCTGGTAGTATTCGAAATGGCTAATCTTGAAAATCTCGGTCTCGGTGTACGTGCCGACTTCGACCTGGGCGACATCGATCCCTATGCTGAGTTCAAGCACACTGCTGCTGCAAACGCTCTTGAAGTTGGTGTAAGCATGGCTGTTATCGACCTGACCACCTTCACCCTGAAGTATGTGAGCACCGATCTCGGAGACGACAGCGGTGTTATCACCTTCGAAACCAAGGTTTCTTTCTAAGTTAGACCTTAGTTAGGTTCTTGTGAGGCTGTCCTGCCTGGTGCGGGGCAGCCTTTTTTGTTACCCTGGCGTATAGTCAATTGTTACCCAGCCGTTGGAGGATGATGAATGAGAAAGATTGTAACTGTAATACTGCTTCTGAGCTCAGCAGCCCTGGTTATCGGACAGACTGCCATCCAGGGAGAGGGTTGGCGACTGAACGCCTACCCCTATGCCGAGGATATTCAGGAACTGGTGAACCGGGAGATCCAGGACGGGTATGTACCTGCGGGGCTACATGTGGTCCCCGGAGAATCCATCATGGTGCTCTTCCATGAATCGGATCAGGAGATAGATCAGTGGGCCTTGGTGGCTATCGATTCCCTGGACCGGGTTAATGCCGAGGTGTCCGGGTTCCTGCAGGAGGGCTGGCTTCCTGTGGATTTCTCCATGACCGGGGAGGATATGCATGTGCTGTTTCTGAAAACCGATTACGAGTTTACAAGCTGGCGGATTGTTACGGCCACCTCGGACAGCGATGAAGCCCTGCTTTCGATCATCGGGGATGTAACCAAAACCCAATTCGACGAAGACCGAATTCTATTCGGGGTAAACGCTCTGGGTAATCAGGTACACCTGCTTTTTGTTGATTCCGATACCCTGTTAGCCAATAGTCAGATGGCTGTTCAGGTCTATCCAAACGACGGGGAGGCATTTTACAACGCCCTGAACGAACATCTGGCAGCCGGAGCAGTTCCGGGTGGATTTGCCCTGAGCCAGGACCGGGTGGTCATTCCTTTCTTCCGCTAGGTCAGCAAAAAAAACTGCTTTTTTCTCATCGGTTTGAAGCAAAACCACTGTTTCTCACGGATATAAGGTATGACGCGTCGGAAGCAACCTAATGATTCAAGGAGAAGCAGAAATGAGCAATTTTAATCAGGTACTGATAGAGGGTAATCTAACCCGGGATCCGGAGCAGCGCCTTACCCCCAAGGGTACAAAGGTGACGGTTTTCTCCATAGCCTCCAACCGGTATTTTGGAAGCGGCGAAAACCGAACCGAAGAGGTGAGTTTTTTCGAGATCGAGGCCTGGAACCGGCTTGCTGAGGTGTGTGGTGAGTATCTGACCAAGGGACGCGGTGTGCGGGTTATCGGCAGGTTGAAACAGGACCGCTGGGAAACCCCCGAGGGAGAGCACCGGAGTAAGGTTAAGGTTATAGCCCGGGAGGTTGAATTCAAACCCCAGGCAAGCCGTCAGGAAACCGAGGCCCTTAAGTCTGCAGTAGATGGAACCGAGGATGGGAATAGCCTCCCCGATGACGGTACCCAAACCGATAAGGCAGCGGCCGAACGCCCCGAGGCGATGGTTATCTAGCTAAATCCGGGTTACAACCCTTCTGGTAAGCTCGAAACCCGCGGATGGGAGTTGATGAGTTCCTCTTTGGTCTGAGTAGTCTTGGACAGATGGTAGTATGCTCCTGATTGCCGGAATGCCGCGAGGTGTTTCGGCTTTTTTGTGGTCTCTGGAAAAAAAAAGCCTTGACCCCGGAGGAATTTCCTTTTAAGCTGAACCCCATGAAGCGTTACTGTATAGAGAAACACTGCAAGCGAAATCTCAGTAACATTTGGAACTGGCGCCCCATGTAGGATTGTTCCCGGGTGCTGCTGTGTCCTAAAGGTCCATCCGCTCTCGGGATGGACCTTTTTTTTAGGTCAGGGATTAACGGGGATGCTAAACCTTGTATTGAGATACGATGAGGAGCGGAGGATTCATGGATGCGAAGAATCAGGTTGTAAAAATAGTTGCCGGGGAGAGGTTCACACCACTGACCTTGGCCAAAAAGCTCGGAGCCCGGATCATTCTGGAGAGCTCCAGTTTTCAGAAGGGAAGAGAGCGCTACAGCGTGCTCATGGTACAGGAGGCCTTTCAGGTTGAGCAGAGAGACGGTCAGGTGTTTTTTAGTCCTGCGGATCGGCCGTTAGAGCGCTACCGCCTGAAGAGCAGCGCCAGAGACATTTTGGATGTACTCCTATACTTTGCAAACCAGCATAAACCCCCTCACCAGGACTTTCCCTTTCCGGCGGGAGGCGTCGGATTTTTAAGTTTCGAATTCGCCAGGTACTGCGACACCATACCCTTCCGGGATAAACCGAATAGTCTCGGACTCCCCGAGGCCCGGTTTCTCTTTGGACACGTATTCATCATCTTCGATCATTATACGGATCTCCTGTACATCATCGGGTTGAATTACAAAGAACACAGCATTGACCTGCATGCCGCCCTAGAGGAAACCGAGGCCCGCATTAACGATCTGAACTTCAATTATCTGCAGGATGATGAGACTGCCTATCCCTGTGTCAGGCTGACCGGCCACGAAGCAGATGAGGAATACAAGAAAAATGTTGAGGCCATCCGTAGGGAGGTGGTAGCGGGAAACCTGCTCCAAGGGGTTCCCAGCCGGCGGCTGCAGTTTAAGACGGAGATTCCGGCGTTAGAGGCCTACCGGAGGCTGCGGAGGACCAATCCGAGTCCCTACCTGTTTTACCTAAACTTTGGGGAATACGAGTTGTTCGGTGCAAGCCCTGAGGTCCATTGCAAGGTTAAGGAGGGACGGGCTGTGGTCCGCCCCATTGCCGGTACCCGGCGGCGGGGGGCTACCCGGGCTGAGGATCTGGATCTGGAGCGGGAACTTCTAGGGGATCCCAAGGAGCGGGCCGAACACCTCATGCTGGTGGATCTTGGCAGGAACGACCTTGGCCGGGTCTGTGAACCGGGAACGGTGCAGGTTAAGGATTATATGATAATCGAGCGATATAGCCATGTCATGCATATTGTGAGTCAGGTGGAAGGCGATTTACTTGAGGGTAAGACCGGCGCCGACGCCCTGCGGGCTACCTTTCCTGCGGGAACGGTTTCCGGCGCTCCGAAGATACAGGCAATAAAGACCATTGACGCCCTGGAAACAGAACGGCGGGGGTTTTATGCCGGGGTCGTGGGGTATATGGAGCCCGGGGGTAATCTGGATACCTGTATAGCCATCCGCAGCGCATTGAAACAGGGCGAGGTTCTGACCTTGCAGGCCGGCGGGGGAATTGTGTTTGATTCCAAGGCTGATCGGGAACTGGAGGAGACCAACGAAAAACTTGGGGCGTTGCTTCGGGCCATCGGCGCTGAGCAGCAGCCGTTGAATCACCCTGAAAAAAGCGAGGAAACCCGATGATTGTATTAATCGATAATTATGATTCGTTTACCCATAATCTGTACCAGTATCTGACTGAGATAACCTCTTTGGAGGTGCGGGTTGTTCGAAATGACCGGATTGATGTCCAGGGGATTCGGCGTTGGAAGCCGAGCCATATCATTATCAGCCCCGGACCGGGACGGCCCGAGGATGCCGGGATCAGCCTGGAGGTGGTGAAGGCCTTTGCCGGGGAGCTGCCTATTCTTGGTGTTTGTCTTGGGCACCAGGCTATAGCCCAGGCCTTCGGTGCGCGGATCGTGAGCGCCCAGGAGATTGTTCACGGTAAGGCTGAACCCATAACCCTGGATGGTAAGGGGTTGTTCCGTGCGATTCCCAGCCCGGGGGTGTTCACCCGGTACCATAGTTTGGCGGTGGAGGAGAGTACCCTGGGGGAGGAGTTCGAGATTACCGCCCGGGCGGATGATGGAGAAATCATGGGAATTCGCCATCGGGAGTTTGTGCTCGAGGGTGTCCAGTTTCATCCGGAGTCCATCGCCAGTGAGTACGGGAAAACACTGCTTCGGAACTTTTTGAACTACCGGCGTCAGCCCTTCGTAGGCGCCCAGCTTCTGAGTGCCATCAGCCGGGGAGAGGATCTTACAGCCGAGCAGGCGGAGAGCTTTATGGAGGAGCTTACCGAGGGAAACCTGTCGGATATCCAGATAGCCGGGTTTTTGACTGCCCTTAATACCAAGGGAATCGCCGCCGACGAGATTGCCGGTTGTGCCCGGGTGCTCCAGCGCAAGCGGGTGAAAATCACCAGTTCCAAACCGTGCTTGGATACCTGCGGTACCGGTGGGGATGGTCTGGGGACCTTCAATATTTCCAGTTTATCGGCCTTGGTAGCATCGGCCTGCGGCGCCCGGGTGGCCAAACACGGGAATCGGGCGGTGAGCAGCCGGAGCGGTAGCGCAGAGTTCTATAAGGCCCTGGGGTTTGTTATAGAGCTCAGTCCGGGGGATACCTCCGCCCTGCTGGAGCGGAACGATTTCGCCTTCCTTTTTGCACCCACGTACCACGGCGCCATGCGGTTCGCTGCTCCTGCCCGGCGGGAACTCAAGGTAAAGACAATAATGAACCTTCTGGGCCCCTTGGCGAATCCTGCGGCGGCGGATTATCAGCTCATCGGCGTGTACAGTGAGGACCTTTGCCCGGTTATCGCCCGGGCCGCCCATATGCTGGGAATCAAGCGGGGGATGGTAGTCCATGGCCGGGACGGCGAGGATGAACTTTCGGTGGTCACGACCAGCCGGGTGGTGGAGTTCGATGAACAGGGCAGGCTGACATCCTACGATTTTGACCCTGCCTCCATTGGTATTTCCGGGTTTACCATTGATGATTTAATCGGTGGCGATGCAGACCTGAATGCGGAGCTTGCCCGGCAGGTGGTACGGGGCCAGGGGGTTGCCGCCATCCGAGAATCCGTCTGCCTGAACGCGGGGGCGGCATTAAAACTCTACGGTCTTGCCGGTTCTATAAAAGAAGGGTACCAGATAGCGAAAGCCGCCCTGCAATCCGGGAAGGTAGCCAGGAAAATTGAGGATACGATCTTCCTGAGCCGGCGTCTTCGGGAAGAGGCAGAGGCGGCGGAGGCTGGCGAATCGGACAAATCCCTCCAGAGCACCGGAGGTCGCGTTTCATGAATATCCGGGATGAGATCGTAGAAAAACGCCGTCAACGAATTGCCAGCCACGGGCATACCATGGGTTGTTCTGTTCCTGAGGAGCGTAGGGTACCAGTGCTTCACTTCGGATCCGATCCTCTGGTTATTTGCGAGGTAAAACGCAGGAGCCCGAGTAAGGGAGTCATTGCTGAAGAATTAGATCCGGTGAAGCAGGTCGGTTTGTATGCCCAAAGCGGCATCACCTCGGTGTCCGTTTTAACCGAAGAAGACTATTTTTCTGGCAGCCTGGCTGATTTGATGGCAGTGAAGGAAGCCTTCCCTGGAGTAGCGGTCCTGCGCAAGGATTTTTTGGTGGATGTATCGGATGTGGATGTCAGCTACCGTGCCGGAGCCGATGCTGTTTTATTGATTGCCTCCATGCTGACTCCGCCGCTTCTCGGTGCCATGCTTGAACGGGCCCGGGGGCTGGGCATGCAGGCCCTTGTAGAGGTCCATTCCCTGGAGGATGTGGAGAAGGTTCGTCCCCTCCGGCCTCAGCTTATGGGAATCAATTCCAGGAACCTGGAGACCTTCCAGGTTGATCTCCTAGACCCCCTGGTGTTGTTGCCTGCCATTGATTGGCCGGCCAGGGTGGTTTTCGAGTCAGGAATCTTCCAAGCCCACCAGGCATTCTGGGCAGGCCAGGCGGGATTTTCCGGGGTTCTGGTGGGAGAGGCGGCGGTTCGGAACTCCCGGCTGCCCGGTCTATTAGGGCCTGCCCTGGAACAGGGGATTGCGGCTGGACGGAAGGGCCCGGAGTCCTTTTGGCCCGTGCTTGCCAGAAGGTTGTTTAGTCTGCGACTCGGTGTCGGTGGAGGCCGTAAGGGCTATGGCGGTCCACTGGTAAAGATCTGCGGAATAACGAACCGGGAGGATGCAGAGCTAGGGGTTTCCCTTGGAGCGGATGTTCTGGGATTAGTCTTTGTTCCCAGCCCCCGGCAGGTCGGCATGGAAACTGCAGCTGCTCTGGCGGATCTGCCGGTGTTAAAAGCCGCTGTGGTGTACGCCGGGGGGCCGGAGTTTGAGACCGCCCTGGAGGCTGTCCGGAATGGATTTATTGATGTGCTCCAGCTCCATGGGGATGAGGAGCCTGAGGAATGTTGGCAGATTCCCGTGCCCTGGTATAAGGCGCTTCGGGTGAAGGATCGGAAGGTTGTAGACATGGCCTCGGCGTATTTGAGCCCCCGGATCTTATTCGATGCCTACCACCCGGATCTCCGGGGAGGTTCGGGCAGAACCATGGATGAAGGCTCATTGGAGGCGGCGGGTAGACAGCCGGGCCCCTGGTTGGCCGGTGGATTGAACGACCGAAACATCCGGGGCTTTCTGGAGGGCTACGAGCCGGAACTTGTGGATGTTTCCAGCGGTCTGGAGGCTGAGCCGGGGAGGAAAGATCCGGAGAAGATGAAACGGTTTTTTGAGGAGATTCATAATGTCAGATCCCGATAGGATAGTGCAGAGTTTTTTTGGTGATTTTGGGGGACGGTACGTAGCGGAGGTGCTGAGGGCACCCCTGGATGAGCTGGAAGTCGAGTTTATTACGGCTATGCAGGATCAGGAGTTTCTCCGCCTGTACCGCAATCTCTTACGGGACTTCGTTGGAAGACCCACCCCGCTGTTGTATGCAGAGAATACCAGCCGTGAGATCGGCGGCGCAGATATCTATATAAAACTTGAAGGCCTCGCGGCAACTGGGGCCCATAAGATCAATAACGCCCTGGGTCAGGGATTGTTGGCGAAGCGGATGGGCAAAGGCCGGGTTATAGCGGAAACCGGGGCGGGACAGCACGGGGTCGCAACTGCGGCGGTCTGTGCGAAGCTGGGAATACCCTGCCGGGTGTACATGGGAGAGGTGGATGTCCGACGTCAGCGGCCTAACGTGTTTTCCATGGAGCTTTACGGGGCGGAGGTTGTTCCGGTAAAGACAGGATCCAAAACCCTGAAAGATGCGGTTAACGAGGCTCTGCGGGACTGGGCTTCCAGTTTCCAGGACACCCACTACCTGCTCGGCTCTGCCCTGGGACCGAGCCCCTTTCCTGATATGGTTCGGGAGTTTCAATCAGTCATCGGGCGAGAGCTGATTGAGCAGACCCAGGAGCGGGGGATTGTCCCGGATGCCATGGTTGCCTGTGTGGGCGGTGGATCTAATGCCATCGGTTTTTTTGCCCCCCTTCTTGAGCGCCGGGAGATACGGATGATCGGGGTTGAGGCCGGAGGCCGCGGATCTGCTACGGGAGATCATGCTGTTCGAATGGAGGGCGGCGGCCGTCTCGGTATCGTTCAGGGGTACAAGAGCATGTTTTTATTGGATTCGGACGGCCAGGTACAGGATACCCATTCTGTGAGTGCAGGATTGGATTATCCGGGCATCGGGCCGCAGTTAGCCTACCTGGGAGCCAGCGGGAGAGTAGAGTTCACCCGGGCATCGGACCAGGAGGCCCTGGACGCCCTTCGGGTATTCGCCCGAAATGAAGGGGTAATTTTCGCCCTTGAATCTGCCCATGCCGGAGCCCAGGTCCTGAAAACCGCCAAGGAACTCGGGCCGGGGAAGACGGTAATCGTGAATATGTCCGGCAGGGGAGACAAGGATATTTTCATTACCGCTAAGGAGCTTACACCCCAGACCTGGAAGGATTTTATGCAGCGCGAGGTGCAGGAGATAGAAGCAAAGGAGAAACAATCATGACCCACCTGATGGCCCATATGATACCCTACTTCCCGGATTATCCCACCAGCTTGGAGGCCGCCCGAGCCTTGATAGATGCCGGTGTGTCTTTCTTGGAGATTCAGTTTCCCTTTTCCGACCCGACGGCTGACGGTCCTACCATCGAGGCTGCCTGTACAACAGCCCTTGCTCAGGGGTTCTCGGTGGACCGGGGGTTTGAATTTGTTAAGGCCCTGGCGGGAAGGGGGCCGGAGATAGTTATAATGACCTACGCGAGTCTGGTAATATCCCGGGGGGTGGACCGGTTCTGTAGAGATGCAGCCGCCGCCGGTGCTTCCGGCGTAATAGTCCCCGACCTGCCTGTGGACAGTGATGAGGGTCTTTGGAACGCTGCGGAGAAAGCGGGCCTTACCGTCATCCCGGTGATTGTTCCCACGACCTCGGAGGAACGCTTACAAAAAATTGCCGGCGTTAATCCCCGGTACATTTATTGTGCTCTTCGTACGGGCATTACCGGAACGCGAACCGAGCTTGGGGCAGAGAACCTGGCCTTTCTGGATAGGGCGGGAAGGACCGGAGCTAAGATTCTGGCCGGCTTCGGCATCCAGAGCCCGGAGCAGGTGCGTACCCTAAAGGGGCATGTGCACGGAGCTATTGTCGGTTCCGCTCTGGTTCGGGTGATCAGCCAAGCAGCGAGTCCTGAGGCCTGTTATGAATCCCTGTTGGGTGTGGCCCAGGAGCTTGTACGGGCTTGAAATGCTGGGGTTGAGGGGCTAATGTGTATCTATGAAAGTACCACGGAGGAAGTAATGGCACAGGAAGTAACCCTAACGGTGGATAATTTTGAGGAAGAGGTTTTGAAGTCACCTGTTCCTGTCTTAGTTGATTTTTGGGCAGAGTGGTGTATGCCCTGCAAGATGATTGCTCCTGCCCTGGCCGAGATGGCTCAGGAGCTTGACGGAAAACTGAGGATCGGAAAGGTAAACGTAGACGACCATGGGGAACTTGCCCAACAGTACAGCGTAGTCAGTATTCCAACCCTGTTAGTATTCAAGGACGGATCCATGGTTAAGCAGCATGTCGGAGCAGCACCGAAGCCGACCCTCCAAAAGATTGTGGAGCCCTTTATTTAGTTCCATTATTGCGCACTATATAACAGGTTGAAATACTGTATGCCGGGCATGGGAGCTGTCTGTTATGTTATCGATTTGAATTGTACCGGTCGGTGGTATTTTCTCCACCCAGGGTTGCCCCGCCTGTGGGAGCTATGAACCATTCCTGGGGAGCAAAACCCCGGTTGAGGGTACGGGTAGAGGTGCTGCCGGTGTTAGATATGAAATGACTCGGGGTAAGGTTTGTATCTCCTGCTATACTCCAGACATTCATGGCTACCAACTCTTCCGCTGTTTCCAGACTGGCGGCACTTCCGAATCCCCCGTAGGATTCCGCAGGTTCAGCAGCACGCTTGGTGTACATCATGGCATCAACAACCGATTCCGGCGAGGTATACATGGGGCTGACGGTGAGGGTAATGGCCTGGCTCGTATCCGATAGCCCCCCTGGTAATAAAAACACCGGTATATCTGGATTTACCAGGCTCAACCGCAAACCATCAATTGTACCGGACATACCATCAGAAGCCTGTAGGAAGCCCCAGTAGGTATCCTGGAACCGTTCGAGGCGACAGGGCTCCAATATGTGTTCTTCCGTCCGCAAGAAAACCACCGCATAATCTCCCTGGGACATTTCCAGGTCCGGAAATACCAACCGGGATGTGAACCTGTTCGGTGTGCCGATCCAGAGGGTCTGGCCGCCCAAGGAACCGCCCTGGAGACACATCAGCTCGATGGCTTCAGGTCGAGTTTTCGAATGGACAGACCGAATTTCATTGAGCTGAAGCACCGCAGGCTGGGTATTGAAGCCGAATCCAGGGAGGTCGAAATACAGGGCGTTGTCTGAAAGATCATGTACCCTGCCCTGGATACTGAAGGGTTGCCCTAGGCCGGAAGCCGGATCGGTATCCCAAAGTAGGATCAGACGGCGGTCCTCGGTACTGGCAGCCGTCGGCGGCCTCTGGGTGCTGACCAACCACTCCTGGCCGCCCTGGGGCAGCTGTACCGGCTCATTGAACCAGATGGTGAACTCCCCGGGTCCGGTCTGCTGGAAGGTTTCAATCCATGGAGGAGTGTTGTCCCGTTGTCCCGTGAGCAGGGGGAAGAAGGGGGTGCAGGACGATAGAATCACCCAAACAAACATGCTCAGGGCGGCTGGTATGGCGCTTCGTTGTTTCATGCTATAAATACCGTGGAGGGAGGCGATTTTACTTCAAAATGTACGTACTACCATCTGTTTTATGATGATTCTCGGGATCTGGGCGGTTCCCGGGGCCGGGGCTCAGGTGCCGGAGATTGTTAATCCCCTGGGACATTTACTCGGGGTAGAACTGGACCTGGTAGGGTTCCCCTATCTGCCCTCCAATGGGTTGGTCTACGATGCCGCCCGATACCAATTAATTTCCGAATCGGGTGAGGGAACCACCCTAGAGGTCTACCGCCTTGAAGCAGGGGAAGAGCGTGAAGGCCGGCGGGACGGTTCGGCTGCTCTGGATGGGGTGAACTCGGGCGAGCAGGAGGATCCCGTGGCTGAGTTTCTTTCCTCCGGGGGGGTGGAAGCCGGCTTATGTGCCGAAGGAGGCTATCGGTACGGCTTTGAAGACCGCTATGTTCTAGCGTTTCCTGGAGAGCAGAGCTGGTTCTTCTTCGTATTCCCCGATCGTTCCTTGGGGGTATGTGAGTTTGTGGATGCCTTTTTTGAGATGTACCGCTTCTTTCAGGAGCGGTTGGGGCAGGGGGAGCCCAGATTTCCCGGTATTGTGGGTGGGCTGCCGGATTAAGGCCCCTATGGTTCCGGCCGAGCAATGGTGCTCCCAAGCCTGTATACCACCCCGGGTTGGGTAGAGCGATCCGGGAGCAAAGCCGGAGGTAGTGGTACTATCGTGACGGCAGCATGGTTTACCCCCGGAGCGTGGGATAAAAATCTAAGCAGGAAGGCGAAATTTGACGATAAGCCGGGTATGGCTTTGGATACCTATTTCTGGAGAATCTTTGATCATTCCGCGAATCGGCTGAATGGGCGGCGGGCAAGCGGCCCAGGGCAATCCTTGGTTCGTGCTGTAGTATTCCCCCTCTATCTGTTTCTTATCGTTCTGGTTGCTCCCGGATTTGGTCAGTCCAGCCCCGATTCCCCGTCCCTCAGAATAGGTCCGGAGGATGTCCGGATAGAACAGAGCATTGAGGGCGGCTACTACCTCTACATTCAGAAAACGCCTGGGATATCATCGGTACTGATTACCGAGTCCACCGAGGACCCGAACAAAGAGGTCGCCAGTTATGCATACCGGAATCCGGAATACCATCCCGAGAATGGAGACGAACGACGAATACTGGATGGCGAGTTTCTTACCACCCCGGGGCTGTACTCTCTCATTGATTCTACCCCGGTGGAGGATGAGCAGTTCGGCCAGGCCTTCCGGATCTTTATTCCCTATATAATCGTATACGGCTATCCCTGGACCAGAAATGGTGAGGAACAGGTCCTGGACGGCACCTACCTGAGTATCAGAGCCTTTGAAAAACCCTATGCCGATTATTCCGGAGCCTTCAGGGATAATCCCTTCCGTATCAGGGTGGCGGAGCAACGACCCTCCGAGGGACCCCCAGAGGGTAATTACATGGACGATACCGTTGACCGTTTCACTGAGGTGAGCCAGGATACTGCGGGTGTTACCCGGTACTCCCTGGGTGAAGAAGACCTGGTGGATACCATCCGGGAAATTCTGGAGGATCAACCCTCAGGGCCCCTGGAGCTTGTGTTCGCCATTGATACCACCCAGAGCATGGAAGATGATATGCAGGCCGTCCGGGCTACCCTGGTTTCCATCCTCGCTGAGCAGGTTGAACGCTTTGATCCCCTCCGGATCGGATTTGTCCTCTACCGTGACTACCTGGAGGAATACATGGTCCGGCTGGTACGCTTCCGTGATGGTGTAGACCACGTGCAAGCCACCCTCGATCGAATCCGAACCGCCGGCGGACGGGATATCCCCGAGGCTGTGTACGAGGCGCTTCACACCGCTGTAACGGAGTTTGACTGGCGAACGGATAACCGCCGGATCGTACTGATCGGCGATGCACCTCCCCATCCCCGACCCCGGGGAAGGGTGACCAAGGAACTGGTGGTTTCCGAGGCGGAGAGCCGCGGGGTAGTGGTGGATGTCATTATCCTGCCCCACTAACCCCAGTCTACTCGTCGGTCTGTTGCAGTTCCTGAAATTTTGCCTGGGCGAGAACCAATATCCAGGACGGCAGGGCTCCTTGTTCGCCGGATTGATCGGCGTCAGCCTCATTCTGTCCGGGTTGATCTTCATACTCATCAATAATGGCTTGGAATTCCTGGAGGGCAAGATCGGTTTTTCCCTCTTTCGCATGGTAATGGGCTCGGTGGTATTCCGCGGTGAGACGCTGTTCGGGATCCTCTGAGAATCGGGTAAACACCGCATCAACATAGACGTGGGCTGCCTTATAGTTGCCCTGGTCCGCATATTCCTGGGCTGCTTGGAAGAGCTCCGGGGCGGTGAGGTTCTCAGGAACCTCATCGGGAACCGAAGCACAGCCGCTGAGGGCCACCAGAATTCCCAGTGCCAGGAGAAAAAGGATTGGTGTAATGGGTAGGGTAGTTTTCATACCGGTAGTATAGCGGACTTTTACCACGGAACCAAGAGATTCCGGCTGCAGACCTAGGGTTCCTGCTATTGATCCTCAGGGAGGGTCTGCAGGGTAAGCGGGTCGTAGATCTCATCCTTGAGGGGGAGGGAATCTTTCAGGTTTCTCAGGAATTCGCTGACCTCACCCATGGCTTCATAATGGGGGCATGATTCAATGCTCCGACGGGTGACGGTGAAATACTTGTAGATTTTTTCCTCACCCAGACGTTTCTTCCACATACCCCGGGCACAGCGTACCCGGAGGACGCAGCCCTCACCCTCTTCGGCAGGAGTCGGAATGATTTTGCAATGCAGGCAGTTTGCGCAATAGATTTTGTCCTGCTCAGATTTACTAATCATTATAGAGAAAGTTTATCATAGCCGTTCTATTTGGGTCAATGTAGAGGGTCTTTCAAAAGGGTGTTTTATTAGAATCATCTTGACCCGATCATTGCCTGATCCGGGGCAATTGGGCTACTATCCAAGCAATGATTGCAACCGTTATAAACGCTATCGCTGTAATTCTCGGAGGTCTTGTCGGATTAGCCGGTGGAAAGAAACTGGAGCGCAATACCCCATTGCAGAACACTGTGTTCTATGGAATCGGCGTCATTACCCTGATCATCGGGCTGATGATGGCCCTGCGTACCCAGCGTATACTCTATCTCACCCTATCGCTGGTATTCGGGGGCATAATCGGGCATCTGATAGGGATCGAAGGGGCCATACTTCGCCTGGGGCGCAGTATCGAAGGACTCACCCGGCGGAGGGGATCCAATCCACGGAAACCTGGCCCAGTACCCGGGGCCCCGGTCCAGGCTGAGCAAACCATGGAGGACTCCGAAGCCAGGGCTGCGCGGTTCGCTCTGGGCTTTCTGGAAGCCTCGGTGTTGTTCTGTGTGGGGTCCATGACCATTCTGGGATCCATTCAGGCGGGAATCGAAGGGCATTACAGCATTCTGTTAACCAAATCGGTTATGGACGGCTTTATGGCGGTACTATTGGCGGCGGGGCTCGGAGCCGGTGTGCTGTACTCCTCTATTACGATTTTGGTGTATCAGGGGATTCTAACGGCTATAGCATCCTGGGCGGGAACCGGGGTACCCGATCTGGTTCTTTCAGAGATAAGCGGTATCGGAGGAGCCATGATCATCATGATCGGTATTAACCTGCTGCAGCTTAAAAAGGTGCCCACAGCCAATTATTTACCCGGGCTGGTGCTCATAGTCATTCTGAGTCTATTGGACCCCTATCTGCCAGGGGTGTTCAAGTAGGATAGGCCGGCAGCCGGCAGCCAGCAGCCTGGAAAAAAGGCTAATCTGGATTCTCGAGAATAGGAAATAGCCGCCGGCAGCCCGCAGCCCGCAAAAAGGGGTTCCACAGCCTTCACTCATTCCCCAGCCGCCCAGGAGCGTACCTCGGAAGCCTGCAGCTCCGAGGTACAGAGTACCGGGGACTGTCCAGGAAATCCAGCCCTAGAATTCCCGGAACTCGGGATGTTCGTCAATTATGGGAATTACCGCCGAACCGGGTTGAACCGCCGCCAAGTTCTCAATCTCCCGGATTGCGGAGTGCAGATCTGCCTCTTTGACCCGGTGGGTGGTTATAACAATGGGAACAGATCCCGGCTCGTTAGAATCCCCCTGAATCGATTCAGGAATTTCATGCTGCATGATGGAGGAAAGGCTTATGCCCTTGCTGCCCAGGACCGTGGTTATTCGGCCCAGGTTTCCGGGCTTGTCCTGTACCATGAGTCTGAGGTAGTACCGTTGATGGATTTCCGCGGGATCCAGCTGGGTTGCCGGTTTGGTTTTGCCCTGCCAAATATTGATCTGTTTGAACTGGATGGGGTAGGCGCCCCCGGCGATGGCGATGCAGTCTCCCGCAACCGCGCTGGCAGTGGGCGATCCCCCCGCCCCCCGGCCGTAGTACATGGTATGCCCCACGGCATGTCCGTAGATGGAGACGGCGTTAAAGCTGCCCCCGACCCACGCCAGGGGATGATCCATGGAAATGAAGGCCGGCTCGACCCGGACAAAACAACCCCGGTTGGTTTGAACTGCCGAGGCTATCAGCTTGATGACGTATCCCATTTCATTACCGTAGGCAACGTCCTCCGCCTGGAGGCGGTTGATTCCTGCCACAGGAATCCGGTCCAGATCTACCGTTGCGCCGAAGGCCAGGCTTGCCATGATGCAGATCTTGTGAGCGGAGTCGATTCCGGCTACATCCAGGGTAGGATCCGCTTCAGCAAGACCGTCAGCCTGGGCCTGGGCCAGGGCGTCATCGTAGCTTTGACCCTTCTCAATCATTTCCGTGAGGATGTAGTTACAGGTGCCGTTTACAATGCCGTATATGGCATCGATGGTATTGGCCATGAGACCGTCATACAGGGTCCTAACCAGGGGGATTCCGCCGCCGCAGCTGGCTTCGAACCCAATGCTGCAACCGTTCTGCTCCGCGAGGGGAAAGAGTTCCGCCCCGTGATGGGCCAACAGGGCTTTGTTGGCGGTTACCAGGTGTTTTCCCGCCTTCAAGACGCGCCGGCTGAGTTCCAGGGCAAAACCGGTTCCACCTACCAACTCAATGACAATCTGTACCTCCGGATCGCTTAGTGCCGTGTCCAGATCCTCGGTAAACAGGGTTTCGGGTAGTTCCAGACTCCTGGCAACATCAAAATTCTTATCGACGATGTACCGTAATTCCAGATGCACGCCGCTTCTCTGGTGAATCTTTTCTTCCTGGTCGAGCAGTAGGGCTGCTGTCGAACCGCCTACGGTGCCACAGCCTACCAATGCTACACCTACCCGTTGACTCATGATTTCCTCCCTGTCTTGGTTGTCCGGTTATCCTATGCAGGCCTAAGAGCCCTGTCAAGCTCAGTATGGGGCCCCTCGCCTGGGGAGCTTGGAGTATCACACCCTACAACCTGGAAAAAAAGTTAAAAACGCCCTATAGTAATGACGAGGAGGCGGGTATCTGCGGGTATGCAGCGCCGCCCCGACTAAAAGACGAGGTTTACATGAACAATCCAACACGCTATTTTTTCCGAATCGCCGTTGCGGCCCTGCTGCTATGCAGTACCGGACCGCTTTTTGCTCTCCAGGATGTCATCGGAGAAATTGTGTATTTCGACGGAGACGTGAAGGTTATCCGGGATACCGATACCCTGACCGGCCAGGTTGACTTTGGATTTCCGGTGGAAAACTTCGATCAGATCCAAGTTGGTCCCGGGGGGATTGCCGAGGTTGCCCTTTATCCTGAGACCGGCCTGAGTTCCTCCATAACAATTCAGTCCGATTCCACCCTGTATTTTGATATTACCAGTCTGCGCCAGGATCAGCAGGGCACGGTGGAACTGCTCACCGGAGCGGTAAACCTGAAGGTTAATAAAATGGCAGCCAACAGCCGACTCCAGGTACGTACAAGCTCCGCGGTTATGGGGGTTCGGGGTACGACCTTTGATGTAGTAACCGCGGTGAACGGCGATATCCTCCTAGCCACCCAAGAAGGCCTGGTTGCCTGCGAAACCCGGGGCGGGGAGATCTTTTTCTCCGAACCGGGTCGGGTCGTTCAAGCCGAGCAGGGTGTATGGTCCGAGGTTCCGGTGGCGGTTTCGAGCCTTGAGCAGTTTCAAAGGGATTGGAATGCCCAGCGCATCCAGGCACTGGAGGCAAATGCAGGGCGCGCCATCCAAAACTTCGCCGGGATCTACCTTGATCTCCGGGAAGATTTTATCAACGCCTACGTCTCAATTATGCAAAACCGCAGTATTATCCAGAAATGGATTCAAGAGGACCGGGCTGGAACCCTAGGGTCCACCATGGATCAGATGCGGGAGAAACGCCAGGTAGTAGGATCATTGTTGGCCATGCGGCGGGTATTGGCACAGTGGGAGCGGGTCTATTACCGGGTGGTGGAGCTCAGGGATTACCTTCAGGGCAATGGCGGGGTAGTAATCCGCCGGGGAATGTCCGCAACCCAATTTTACCGGCAAGTGCAGGAAGAACAGGAGCTACTGGCGGGACGGATGCAGGAGGTTCGGTACATTTTGAAGCTCTATGCAAAACGTAACGAGGGCCGGTCTCCTGTGGATGTCTTCGAGAACGACGGCGTCAGCAGTGAAGATGATTTTTTCGACGATCCGGAGTCCTTCTTTTAAGAAGAGCACCCGTTGGTGAGGGGTTATTCCTTGGTGAACAGGGTAATAGAACCCTGATCGGGAGTCGTAAGCTTTTTGCTGATGGTTTTAAGGTACTGCCCTTCTTCGATGGCAACGTTCTGAATCAGACTGGAACCGGTCAACCGCTTCTGCAGTACCGTACCGTTCTGACTGAACAGAAACAGCTTTCTGCCGGTGGACCCGCCAAGATCGTGGGCCTGGAGGGGTATTTTTTCGGTCGCGATGTACTCCAGGGCAAATTGAATATTGGACTCCGCGACGGACTTTCCACTTTTTTCAAAATCGAAACTATCCAGATCGGTATACCGGTTCTCCCCGTCCCGGCTGGAATAGAGCCTGGCTGACCCCTTCTCCAGGCTTGACAGCACCCGTCCTCCGCCGAACACCTTTGCAACCAGGTTCTGTTTCTTGGCACCCAATTTGAGCATGTCATTTATTAGCAGGTCCATAGCATAGGTCCCGTAGCGTCCGGCTTCTTCCTGGTAAAAATGCCGGGTGTCGCGGATGGCGGGAAGCATGAAATGGTTCATGCCGCTGATAGCACGTACCGAATCGTAGAGTACCAGGGCAACACAGCTGCCCAAAACGGTTGAGATGAGCTCGTTCTTATCGGTGGCATAGTAATCTCCGGGGTGAAGAATTATCCATGGCAGATTGAACCGCTCATTCATGGCTCTATGCACGGTTGGGTATTCCTTTCGCTAGTCTACCCGCTGGTAGATGGTATTACCGAGGTTCTTGAAACCCCGGGTATCAGCTAGGAGGGACTCGGAGTGGCCGAGGAACAGAATCCCCCCGGGACGCAGATGCTCCCTCATCCGGGCCACAATCTGTTTCCGATCATCCTGTTGAAAATAGATTAAAACATTACGACAAAAAATGCCGTTGAATCCCTTCTTAAAGGGAAAGGGCGCAATGAGGTTCAGGCGGCGTACGGTGAGAATCTGGCGGAGCCTGGCGTTAACGGCGTATGAACCCTCCGGTGTCTTGGCAAAGAATTTTTTACGGAGATCCTGACTGATGGGGCCGAGCTTCGATTCTTGATAGACCCCCCCCAGGGTATGGCGGAGTACGTTGGTGTCCAGGTCCGTGGCTAAAATCTTGAGATCGACCCGGGAGGAGGCTTTCAGCTCTTCCAGGACCTGGCTCAGGGTGATGGCCAGGGTGTAGGGTTCCTCACCGGTGGAGCAGCCCGCACTCCAGAATCGGATGTTCGTAACCCCCCGGGAAACCAGGTCGGGAATCATGGTGCTCCGGATGAATTCAAAATGGTGTGCCTCACGGAAAAAATCGGTTTTATTGGTGGTGATTTGATTGATGAACTCCGGAATCTCTGCGAGCTGTCCGGTTTCCGAGGTTAACAGATCGTAGTACTGGGAAAAGCTGGACATACCGTAGAACTTCAGGCGTTTACCCAGGCGGGATACCACCAGCTGGCGCTTTTTCTCCGTCATGTGAATCCCCGTCAGCTGGTAAATGAGACGGGTGAACTGCTCAAATTCCTTGTCGGTGATTTCAACGCTCTGAAAACTCTTATGAATCTGGCTGTTCAGGTCATGTGTCATAGGCTGGTAGCCCCCTAGAAGAGGGTGACATCTCCGCTGGCTGTGGCCTCTCCGACCTCAAATCCCCCCAGATCACCCGCAGCCTTCTTGTGGGAGAAGATGGTAAACCGCTGAATAATACGCTTGAGTTTTTCGTTGTGTAAACCCCATTCATGGATCTCCTGCTCCTCCATGAGCTGCCGGCGGGCCGTGAGTGCCTCTTGTTCGATGCTCTCCAGGTTTGAAGAGATGGAGGAGATTTCATCCAGGAGGGTATCGAGTTGATCAATGGATGCCTCGGTTCGGGAGAAGAGGGAATGAAAATTGTCAGTGAATACTGAGAAGGTTTTTAGGGACTCGGTGAGACTGGCTTTTTGGGTCTCTACCTGAGTGAGCTGGAGGGACAGAAGCTGCTCTTTCCTGCGTACCTCGTCTCCTTCCTGTTGGAACTGATCACGAAAGGTGTGGATGGTGTCCTCGGAGCTGAGTAAAAACTCGTTGGTGGCGCTGTATGACTCGTCAACGTCCGTGCCGATCCTGCGGGTAAGGTCTGTCATCTCCTGGACCGTCGAGGTCATCTGGGATAACACCTCGTTTTTTGCGACCTCAATCCGGGAGGCAATGTCGATGGTCTGAAAGCGGGTGATAAGACTGGTAAAGTACTTAAAACTGGCATTCAGGGCCTGAATCTCCCGGAGAAGTTCTAAGCTGAAGTCTCCAAGTTTAAGCTTCTTCTTCAGGACCTCATGGAGATTCGACATCATTTCGGCAATTCCCGAGCGAAGTGCCTCAAAATTCCGTTCTAACCCGGGAAGATCCCTGCCGTTTCCATACAAACCCTCCTCCAGGACTGATCTACGGGTTTGGGTGATCCTGGTTACAGTGTCCTTGGCGTTAGCCAGCTGATGCATAAACCGTTTTTTACTTGTGGAAATCTGATCGGATACCTCATTCAGTACTGCAATGCAAAGCCGGGGCATGGTTTGCAGGAATGTGAGCTCGTCCAGGATCTGTTCAGGACTGTCCTCGGCTGAAATACTTTTTAACTCATCCAGGGATATGATGACGTGCTCAATTGATTGGCGTATGAGATCCTGGTGCTGGGTTTCTTCCATAATCTTGGTAAGGGGGACATTGATGCTGCGGGCCTGTTCCACCAGATCTGAGAGACCGGTGGTGATATTCTGGAGCTGGTTCAAAAAATCGGTAAAGGTTTTGGAGCATTCTTCCTCGATCCGGTCAAAGAGCCGCGCCTGGAAGGTGCTGACCTCGTTCATCTGCCCCCGGAGGTTGTTAAAGTTGGTAAGAACCTGTTCTCCGCTCTGGGTAACTCCATCGGTCAAGGAGATGATCTTGGTAGAAAGCCGCTTCAGTTCTTCCGTAATGTAGGAAAACGCCCTGCCGGAACTGCCTGCCTTCAGCGCTACGGTCATGGCGTTGAGAGAAATGATTTCCATTTCAATGGAATCTTCCTTGATATGTTCAATTCTGGCTCCCAGGGTTGAAATGCTCTGTATGCCCTCCTCCAGCCTGCTAAAAAGGGAGTCATCGTCCTCTTCCATGGAGTTCATGGTGCTAATGGTTGCGCGAATCAGTTCCTGGGTTTTATTCACCGCTGCAGCGAGCCCAAGGCGGTCATTGCTGCCTGAGGCCATGGCGAACTCCCGGCACACCGCCTGGGCACGGCTGAGGCTGGTGGTGGTTTCCTTTAACAGCTTCGGGTACTCCTTGGCGAAGCCCAGGTAAATCTCCTCGGTTTTTGTGATAATACTGTTTAAACTGGAAATCAGGCTGTTTCGTAGTTGGAGATTTTGTAGTTCCATAGTGTTAGTATAGGGTGTCATAGTAGTACTCGCAAGGGTTCTCTGCTCACCCGGCCGGGGGGCGGGCAGGCTGTGCTTAGTGGTATGCGGATCGAAGGAAAAAAAGGCCCCGCAGCGGTGCTGCGGGGCCGATCCACAAAAGGAGTGTTTCTTACAGGTTGATAGCTTCTTCGGTTTCGCCGTCGAAGAATACAGCCTTGTCGAGGTTCGGCACGAACTTGGCCTTATCGCCAACACTGAAGGCGATGCTTGGCTCGGTTCGGGCGATGAGCTGGTGCTTCCCGGTATTTACATACACGTGGGTTTCTGCACCCAGGGGCTCAATAACCTCAACGGTGGTAGGAATGAAGCTTCCTTCAGCTGCCTTCATATCGTACTGACAGTCCTCGGGGCGGATACCAAAGGTAACAGCCTTGCCTACGTAGGGCTTGAGGGGCTCAGCGTACCGGCCTTCGATGGCCATTTTGAAGGTGCCTTCATCAATCCAAATCTTCCCGCCCTCTTCTGTTACCTGAGCAGCCAGGAAGTTCATGGGAGGAGATCCGATGAATCCTGCTACGAAGCGGTTAACCGGCTGGTTGTACAGGGAAAGAGGGTCACCAATCTGCTGGATGACTCCGTTGCGCATTACAACGATCTTATCACCCATGGTCATAGCTTCAACCTGGTCGTGGGTAACGTAGATCATGGTAGCCTGGAGCCGGGTGTGTAATGAGCTGATCTCAGCGCGCATCTGAACCCGCAGCTTTGCATCAAGGTTAGAGAGGGGCTCATCGAAGAGGAATACCTTGGGGTGACGCACGATAGCACGGCCAACAGCAACACGCTGTCGCTGTCCTCCGGAGAGCGCCTTAGGCCGGCGTTCCAGAAGTTCCCGGATTTCCAGGATGTCCGCAGCCTCGTCAACACGCTGCTGGATAGTTTCCTTGGGCATCTTACGGATCTTCAGACCGAAGGCCATGTTATCGTACACGGTCATGTGGGGATACAGAGCGTAGTTCTGGAAAACCATGGCGATGTCCCGGTCTTTCGGGGGTACATCGTTCACCCGCTTTCCGTCGATAAACAGATCGCCGCCGGAAATATCTTCCAGACCGGCTATCATTCTGAGAGTGGTGGTCTTACCACATCCGGATGGACCTACCAGAACAACAAATTCTTTGTCCTGAATGGTTATGTCTGCAGACTTAACCGCCTGCACACCGCCGTCATACACTTTGCTGACGGACTTGAGTTCAACAGTTGCCATGTTGATACCTCCAAGTGTGTTATCTTATTCGTTTCTATCTTATGGCCATTTTGCCGGTCTGTCAATTTTTTATTCCCTAGAGGTTCTTGCATTATTCCATGCCGGCTCGGGAATTTCTCAGGGCCAGGTGCTTAGGAGGCTGAAATTCTGGATGAGTTCGGATAACGAACTGAGGAGATCAAGGATGACGGCATTGTGGGCGAATCTGCCCTTACTTGTGAGGCTGAGGGCGTCCGGGCTGTCTATCCATTCTTCGGTCCAGGCGCCTGCCCGGATCGCCCGGAGCACCAGGTCGTCCATGGCCGGGGGAAACCCGCGGCCCGATGGGAGATCCAGGGAGAAGCGGGTGTTTAGCAGGGAACGGGATAAGCCCCGGCGGGTTCGGGTGGCGGTGAGAATATGGTCTGCCAATAGTTCCCAGGGAGAAAGGTGTTCCCGGTGGGGGGTGTAGTCTCCCAGGGGGCGGGAGGGGGGAGAGTAGGCGAATATATCGGGGTTAGTGGTGCGGATAGCCGGCTGCCGGGGATTCCCCGTGGGCAGGGTAGAGACGGCTCCGGGTCCAAGGCCGATGTAGGGGGTCATGGCCCAGTAGGAGAGGTTATGGGCGGATTCGGCTCCGGGGCGGGCAAAGTTACTGATCTCATAGTTGGTATATCCGTGGGTTTCCAGGTAGTCGTGGGCGATGAACCATAGAGTATCGTATTCCTGCTCCGGGAGGGGGGCGAGACCGGCGCGGATGTATTGTTCCAGGGGGGTGCGGGGTTCGATGGTGAGGCTGTAGACGGAGATGTGGGCGGGGTCAAATTCTCGGGCGGTGTCCAGGTCCGCCAGGAGGTTCTGCCGGGTTTGGCCGGGAATTCCCGTGATGAGATCCACGTTGAAATCACCCTTCCAAAAACCGGAGAGAAGGTTCAGAGCATCTAAGGCATGACCGCGGGTTGCCCGACGTCCCAGGGTGTGGAGGAGATCGTCCTGGAAGCACTGGACCCCTAGGCTGATTCGGGAGACGCCGTGGTTGTGCAATACCTCAAGGAGGGCCTGGGAGAGGGACTCGGGGTTGCATTCCACGCAGAATTCCCGGAGATGTCCGGGGTTCCAGGATGGGTCCGTTCTTCGTAAGTTCTCCGATAGTTGACGGAGGAAGGAGTCGAATTGATCCGGAGGTACGGTGCTGGGGGTACCCCCGCCGATGTAGATGGTTTTTAGCTGCCGGGCCGAGAAGAAGCCGGGGTGGTAGTGCCGCCGGGATTCCTGGAGGATGCCCTCCAGGGTCCGCTGCATGATCCTGGGGGACCAACCGGTTTCAAAGTAGAAATTACAGTAGCGGCAGCGGCTGGTACAAAAGGGAATGTGGATGTAGAGACTGTGCATAGGCTACCGCAGCCGCCGGTAGAGAAGTAACAGCAGTCCCAGGCCCAGGGTAGCCAGGATGTTTAGGATGATCTGGAGGCCTCGGTCCACGGGCATGGCTTGGGACATGGTGGACAGGGGGCCGAGCAAGGAAGACCAGATGAGGGCAGTTCCCAGAAGGAAGAGCAGTAGGAGGATCCAGCTAGGGGGTCGGCGTTTGGGGGTTTGTGTTTTCATGGCCGTTCTTGGGCAGACTAACATGATCGCGTTTGAGATACCAGAAGGTGGTGAGGAGTCCAAGCAGGATGATGAGGTAGTAGGTGCCGATGCGCCAGGAAATAACGGCGATGAGGGTCTGTTCGGGCAGGCCGGTGAGCCCGGCGAATACCAGGGCGAAGAAGCCCTCGATGGTGCCGCTGGCGCCGGGGGTGGGAATATAGAATACTACCTGCCACACAATGATGAAGGTTACGATACTATCCAGCAATCCGATGCTCTGCCCGGCCAGCATATACACGGGATAGAACACTGCCAGGCCTTCCAGAAAGATAACCAGAAAATTGAGGAACACATCGGTGATCATGGTGGAGAGCTTCTCAGACCAGAGAAACTGGATCTCCGTCCGCAGGGAATGGGTCCATTTCATGAGGGATAGGGACCAGTTGGGTTTTTTTGAGATCTTGCCGATCCAGGTACCCAGACGGTTATGCCGGAGTTTAAGGCTTATACGGCCGATGATGGTGGGGTTGATGAGTACGATCAGAAAGAAGATGGCAAAGCTGAAGGTTACGATGAGGCCGAGGTAAAATACGAAGGCGCCGATGGTAACCGATCCGGCGATCTGGATAATCTTCGGGATGGAGAACAGGAGAACCGTAAGCAATGCCATGGCGTTGACTACGAACCGGGAAAAAATGATGTTGGTTGCGGTTTTTGCCTCGAACCCATGGCGTTGGAGATGGTAGATCTGAAAGGGCTGGCCTCCGGCGGCCATGGGGGTTAGGGCGTTAAAAAAGACTCCCAACATGCTGTTGATAAAGGAGTCTGCCGGGGAGATCCTCTGGCTGAAATGCCGGCCGATTAGCACGGTTCTCAGGGCGTTTATCAGGATGAGCCCGAACTGACAGGCAAAGGGAACGATGATGATCCAGGGCGACACCTGGCTTACCGATGAAAGGAGTTTCTCCCCGTCCAGGAAAATGCCGATGAGGCCGTTTACCAGGATGCCGAAGAGCAGGGCCAGAGCGATGCCTCTGGCTAGTTTTTTGGCCGATTGGGGTTTGTAATCAGATTCCGGCTCTGCAGCCGCCTTTATCGGTTCTTCTTGGGGGTCCGGTTGCGTCTTATCGTTCATGGTCTTCACCAACGGGACTATAGCACGGAGGGAGCGGTTTATTCAGGGCTGCCGGGGGCTAAACTATGAATTTTCTATGAGCTGTTTTCCCGAGGCCGGGGGGAGGTATCTGGACAATGAAAAATGGGATGGTTATTGTAATGTTTATGTTAAGGAGGAGCGTATGAAACGTGTGTTATCAGGTGTATTACTCTTGATATTGGTTCTGGGGATCTTGGTGACCCTGGGGTGCAGCCAGGAAAAAGAAGTTAAGATCGGATTTGTCGGTCCCATGACCGGGGACTATGCCAACTATGGAGAGCTGATGAGCCAGGCGGTGACCATTGCCGTAGAGGAATGGAATGCCAACGGCGGTATCGGCGGAGTGCCTGTTGCGTTGGTGATCGAGGATTCCGAGGGTAAGGCGGATAAGGCGAATGCAGCGATTGAGAAGTTAGCCAGCGTAGACCGGATTTTCGGGCTTGTGGGAGCTGTTTTTAGTTCCAGTTCATTGGCTATAGCTCCCCGGGCAAACCAGGAGAAGATTGTCATGATCTCTCCCTCTTCAACCCATGCTGATTTGACCGGCCTCGGGGAGTACATCTTCCGTGACGTGGCCAGCGATGCCCTTCAGGCTCAGGTTTTCGCCCATTATGTCTATAAAGAGCTGGGGTTGCGGCGCATTGCAATCCTCTTTACCAAGAACGATTACAGCCAAGGTCTTGCTGAAGGATTTCAGAGCACCTTCGAATCCCTGGGCGGACAGATTGTGGCCATGGAGAGCGGCCAGCAGGGCGATAAGGACTTTAAAACCCAGCTGACTACCATTAAGAACGAGAATCCCGACGGATTGTTCCTTCCCAACTACGTTGCGGAAATCGCTCAGATGCTGGAACAGGCTGCTCAGTTGGGCATTGAGGCTCAGATTCTCAGTGCTGACGGGTTCTCAAACCCCGAAATCTTCGACCTAGCCGGTGACTATGTGGATGGAGTTATCTATTCAGGTCCTGAGATTGAATCTGAGGGCGGCTCTGCAGGAACCGGTACCGAGGCGTTTACGGCGAAGTACACCGAGAAGTACGGGGTTGGACCGGACAGCTTCAGCCTGAATTCCTATGACGGTGCAAATATTATTTTTGCTGCGATTCAGAAGGCGTATGAGGCTGCCAGCGATGCTGACAAGGAGAGCTTGAATCTGAACCGGGATCTTATCCGCCAGACAGTGGCTAATACCCAGGGGTACCGGGGAGTTTCTGGAGAGATAACCTTCGATGCTATCGGGGACGTGGTGAAGAACCAGGGTATTCTGACCGTTCGAGACGGCGCTTACAGCCAGCTCGGGGTTTACCGGGTGGAGAATGATAATCTGCTGAAGGTGGATTAATCCATATTGGCCTGAGAGGGTTTGTGGATGAACGCCGGTTGTGCCGTGGTGGTACAGCCGGCTTTTTTTGTTTTGTATGTAGAGAGCAAAAGATTGGTGGTGCGCAAAAGGTTGTAATATTGCACCCCGGTGACACTATTCCTGGTTTGGTTCCCAAGTGGTGCCACTAGGGGTGGTGTAGTTTGCAACCACTTGTGCACCAAGGATTTCTTGTTGGGGTTTGTATCGGGTCGTCGGGTCGTCGGGTCGGATGTGGGGGAAAACCCCCGCTTAGCCGGGGAAGAACGGAGAGCCGGTTAAGCGGGGGTGTGGAGTATGGGCAACTATGGATGTTATGGGAGAGGGATTACCCTTCCATTAACTGCTGGATTTCCGCCATGAGGTTCGGGTCGCTCTGGGCTTGGGTGATGATTGTGTTATAGTCGTCCACAGAAATCCCCTGGTCCTCTACTGCTTCTACCATCTTTTCCTGGGCTTCACCCTCAACTGCAGTTACTTCATTCAGTACTTCCTGATAGATGCGAAGCTGATCTTCGGGAATATTGTCCGTGGGGGTACCTTGACTGATTTGGTTGTGAATTTGGTAGAACTGATCTGTATCCATATCACCGTTTTCAACAACTTCGTTTATTTCTCCCTGCATATCTTGTTGGATGCCCTGGATAGCAGTTAAGGCCTGCACGAAGGATTCAAGATCCGATTGAGAAAACTCTTCAGCCTGGGCAAAGGCAGCGGGCGCTGTCAGTATTGCTCCTATCACTAGTAGTACTGGTAGTATTGTTTTTGCTTTACTCATACATTTTACTCCTTGTTTATAATAAAGATTTTAGATTTTGCAAAAGCGGGCCTGTTGTTGAAATAAACCCGTCTTGGTATCATAAAAACGGCACCTCCGGTTCCCAGACGAGGGTAGCGTCCGACATAAGGGCTAACCTGAACTGAGAGCCGATAACGGGGTGAGGTCTAATATTCCTGGTTCATCGTGTTTGGATCTTCGGGCCTTCCGAACTCACCTTCCGGGGCTTCACAACTCAAGAAGGCTAATGCCAGGATTAGACCGAGGGCTGTAATGCTCAGTGCGCGTTTCATAAAACGCCTCCTTTCTTATTGTTCTTGTACTAGAGGGTGCCATGGCGATGTCCGGGGAGTTTTAAGGCTATGTTAAGAGTTTGTAAAGTAACGGACGGAATATACCGGGTACTACTGGTGGTTGGTTTTATCCTAGTATTTCCATGGGGGTTCAGTCAGGTGATCCCGGCGGCTACGACAGGCCTGGATACATCAAGTATTCCCGACCCCCTCGGTGAGTTGCGAGGCGTTGTGGATCGGGTAATTACCTATGAAGGGGTTGGTACTCCCGGAGCACTCGTTCGTCTAGAAGAGCTTGAAGTGAATGAATCTGACGTACTGGTGACATACTTTGAAAACGGGCGAGCTGTTGAAACGGCTACCTTTGTGTACCGTGAGGGGATGATTCAAGAATACCTGGTGCAGAGCCTGCCGGGCAATGATATCCGGAAAAAGATCAGACGTGTTCCGATCACAGATTCCCAGGAGTTACCTGGAGCGGGTTATCGGGAGTATCACCTCGGTCCCCTTGGCGAGTTATTATCTATTCGTGAGGTAGAATTTGCTGAAGGGTTCGATTTCTTGAGGATTATTCGAGAGAGTTATTATGATGGCAACGGCCAGCCGCTGTGGGAGAGAAAATATGCACCCTGGGAAGGGAGCCAAGAGGATTCACTGGAGTTGGATTGGGAGTTGATTCAACACGATGGCACGGTATTGTCCCGGGGAAGCCAAGTCTTCACCCCAGAAGGGCTCATTGTTACCGAGACAGTGGAATCACCCCCGGGCACCCCTAAAGAGTATATCCACCGGGAGTTTTCCCCCGATGGCCAGCTGGTGGCTGAGCAGGTGTATTCCGGCCCCAACAGAGAACCGGTTCATGAGGTGCGGGGAAGGTATGAGAATGGAGTGCTGAAGCACCTGCGGAGAACAGACTTTGTGAAAGATGGGGAGCGGATACGGGACGAGTACTTTAGTTATGATAGCCACGGGAATTGGGTTCAGAAGCGGCGGCTAGTGGTTCTGCGGTTAGAGGAGGGGGTTTCCAGGGTGTTGGAGAGCCGTCTTTATACGAGGAAGATTTTTTATCCAGAGGGGGCGGTTTGACCGGTGAAATAATTCTTGTGGAGGATAATCAAGATATCCGAGAGGCGTTACGGGAATACCTCATTATTGAGGGATACACAGTAAAAGAATTCTCCGGAGTGAAGGGTGTTTCCCAGGAGTTGAAGCAGCAGCGTGGTGACTTGGTTATTCTGGATCTCATGCTGCCCGACGGGAGCGGGTTCAGTTTGCTGAAGGAGATCCGTTCTATCCGTGGTGTTCCGGTACTCATCCTCTCGGCCAAGGACACTGAGTCGGATCGGATTACCGGCTTTGAGCTGGGGGCAGATGATTATGTGGTTAAACCCTTCTCTCCCCGGGAGATAGTCTTGCGGGTTGGGGCGTTGTTACGCCGGGGAGGGGGATCTGAATTCGAAACCAAGAGAGGTCGTGACGAAGCCTCAATTATTGAAATAACTGTCCGGGGCACAACCATTGTGCAGGACCTGGATGCCCATAGCCTGATGGTAAACGGAGAGATAGTGGAGGTAACCGCTGCGGAGTGGGAGATTCTCGGTTTATTATTATCCAGTCCGGGGAGGGTGTTCTCCCGGGAGCAGATTCTGGACCGGTGTCTTGGATATTCATTGGCAGGTACTACCAGAACAGTGGACACCCATATTTCTAATCTACGATCCAAATTGGGCGGTGAAGGCTGCATTCGAACTCATCGGGGGTACGGGTATGCCATCCACTCGGATCAATCTGTCCCGGATTAATGAGATGAAGAAATGAAACGAAATCCCCAGCAACCAGGAATGTTCTCCTTCATGATCGTGAATGCCCTCCTGCCTGCGGTGTTATCGGTGGCTGTATTCTTTGTGGTGGTGATGGTCTCTCTCCAAGATTCCGTGGAGAACTGGAACAGGTACCGACATCAGGCCAGGAGCGAAACCTACGCATCCATTATTACCTCAATCTACGCCTCTCAGGGGGAATTAGGGGAATCGGCTCTTCAGGATGCCCTCTCGCCACTGCTGGATGGAGGCAGCTATCTGTTGGTGGCGGATACCCAGCGTCAGCCGGTGTGGGTGTATATTCGAGGTCAGCGGGTAATTCCCCCGGAGGGGCAGAGTCCCACCCAGGTTCTGGCTGCCCAGGGGATCAAGGGGACGGCGCTTCCCCGGGTTCTCCTAAACGGGGCTGAGGTGGTAGGCTATCTGTACAGCGGCATCGGCGGATTCCTGGATGATCCGGCAAATGTCCAGTTTTTCACCCACATCCTCCGGTCCCTTTTTTGGGGTGGAGGGATCGGTCTTGTTAGCGCGTTTGCCATAGGAATGTTTAGGTCTACTGGGTTCAGTCGATCCCTGGGTCGGTTGAGCAGGGTCTTACAAGAAGGTGATTTGAATGCCCCCGATCTGGAGCATCTGAGGGTTCCAACCCGGGAAATTGATGAACTTGTATCATCGGTGGTGAGTCTTCGAAGGCGTCTGAACCGAGAGAAGGAATTACGAAAACACTGGAATCAGAACATAGCCCATGACCTTCGTACCCCCTTGACGGTGTTCCGTGCCCAAATTGAGGGGATCTTAGACGGCGTGTTAACCCTGGATCAGGACCGCGGTACCCGGCTCCTTACCCAGTTGGAGCATATCGAATCATTGGTACAAAACCTGAGGAACCTCACCGCAGCAGAAGATCCGGACACTGCGGTACAGATGGACTGGTATGAGGCCGGGGAGGTATTGGAGCATTTACCTGGGGTGGAAGAGAAACTAACTATCACAATTTCTCCCAAGACACTGCGTATTTACGGAGATCTTCATCTATTACGCCGGGGGGCGGCGAATCTCATTCAAAATGCCCTGGATAACAGCACCAGCGGCAGGGCAGAACTTCTGATTCATCAGGCAGGTACCGGAACTCACCGGCTCCTCAAAATCACCGCTAAAAATCCCGGCAGCGTAGAATCGGAGAATGATTCCCCGAAGGAGGGGCCGGAGATTACCCGGGGTCGATTCCGGGGGTTTGGAATCCCCATTCTACACGCCATTGCCCAGCGCCACGGCGGGAGCTTTACTATGGCCCAGCAGGGTAGTGAGGTGGTTTCTGAATTAGTAATTCCTCAACCGGCGGCTTGATCCTTTTTCCAGGCTTGGCAGCTGAATTCCAAGCCCTGGGCGCAGGGGGTTTGAGGTTGGTATCCCAGGTCGGATCGGGCCTTGTCCATGGAAAAGTGGTAGTGGTGTCCTGCCTGCTGCACCCGATAGCGGGTCAGGGGAGGGGGTGTTTTTATGCCCAGAAGGCGGTAGACCAGGGTTAACAGGGCTGCTGCGGTGTGCCCCAGCCAGGCTGGGATACTGGTTTTAGGCCGGGTGAGTCCGGCGAAGTCTGCCGCAAGCTCGGAGTAGGCGCGCCAGGTTATGGTTTCTCCGCTGGTTATGTTGTAGATCTGCCCGGAAATTCGGTTTCGGGCGTCCTGATCGCTTCCCAGATAGATGGCGACCATCCGGGCGTAGGCCTGTACCAGGTCGTCAATGTACACCGGGCAGGTGAGGCTCCGGCCGCGGTCGATGTAGCCGTAGATTCCCCGCCTCATGGCTCCCAGGATGTTGTAGAGAGTGGTGGTATCTCCGGGGCCATAGACGTTCCCCGGCCGTATGATGGACCGGGGTACCGTGCCCGGATGGCCGAGGACGAGGGACTCAGCCCGGAGTTTTGATCGCTGATAGTGGCTGACCGGGGCTGTGTAGGGGCCGTCCTCCCGGGTATTCACATGGTCCCGGCCAAACCCGTGAACAGAAATACTGGATGTGTATAAAAAAAAGCACATGGATTGGGCTTCGGCTTGTTCTAGGAGGTGGAGGGCGCTGGATACATTGGCTGCTTCGAAGGCGTCAGGTTTTCCCCAGTCCAGGGCGAGGCCAGCCACGTGAATGATGCCTTCGACCCGCCAATCCGGGCTGCTCAGGAGGTCCCGTACCTCCGAGGGGCTGGTGAGGTTGGTTTTAAGGGATTTGAACGCGGGTGATTCCGGGAGCCTCGGGGGATTACGGTTGTAGGTCCCCAGGACTCGGTGGCCGGCCCGGATGAGTGCCTGGGCGATGCTGCTTCCGATGAAGCCTGAGACGCCGGTGACCAGAAGGGTTGCCATGTTCAGAACCTCCAATGTTTGGTAGAATCCGGGGATGTTTCAATCCCTGATACCTAGTTGGCGTGCAAACGTTGTAACCAGCACCGGATGCAGCGGAGCTATCTGGGGTCCGGCCCCAGGGGGAGCGCCGCCGAGGGGCAAGGGTACTACCTTTTGCGCACTACATACCTATTAAAGCAGATAAGGAGAGGGTATGACCAGTCAGCTTCGCCGTTTTATTCTACTGGGGGGTATAACCCTGGCAATTTCCGGATATGTGTATCTTAATCTGCCTCTGGCACAGGTTCCTTGGATTGCCCGGGTTCTGGGATTGGGGAATTTACCCGGGGACCTTCCCTGGTATGCGAACCGGTTCGGTTCAGCGTTTCTTCTCATGGGGCTGGTTCCCATGGGGTTATTCCGGCTCCTGGGCTGGCGCTGGAACCAGGCATATCTGAGGCCCCGGGGAGAGTTTATTACCGATCCGGTGTATTGGGTCCTGGTGGCAGGGTTTCTCGGTGTGATTGCCCTTTCCGCAGGCAGTCCCCCCATCCGGGGGTTTTACCCCTTTTCCAAGACCCTGGGGGAGATGGCTGCCCAGGATGGCTGGGGGTACTTCTTGATCCACGGTGTATTGTATGTGGGGCTGTACTACCTGCCCTGGGAGATTTTGTTCCGGGGAATTCTGATAGGCGGATTGATCCAGGAGCCTGGAAGCATGACCAGGGTCGAGGCTAGGGCTGGCCTTGGTAGGCGGCCGGCGGGAGCCGGTGAGGCTGCCGGGGAGGTCCCGGGCAGGAGGGACGGGAAGGGAAGCCTCCGGGCATGGAAGGCGAGCCTTGCCGGGCCACTGGGGCTGGCGGGGGTTCAGGTGCTGCCCACGGTGTTGCTGCATATTAACCATCCCTTTTCCGAGGTGGCCGGGGCGGTGGTGTTTGGCCTGGTAGCGGGGCTGATGGTGGTGCGCTACCGGAGCATTCTGCCGGTATTGGTGCTGCACGGGGCCGCGGGGCTTTTGACCGACGGCATCATAATCGCTGCCGGGTAGGGTGCCGGAGCTTGTAGAGCCGGTGTACAGGTCGGGAGGCATGGGAATCACCCTAGGAATAGAGAAAATATAGGCCCCAAGGCGATGGGGGGCTTGTCCGGGGGAGTAGAGCTGTTTATCATGATTTCACCAAAACAGACCGACGGGAGACCAATGTGAGCGAATTAATGCAACACCTGGTAAACGGATTGACCCTGGGAGGGATTTACGCCCTGATTGCCCTGGGCTATACCATGGTGTATGGAATTCTGAAGTTTATAAACTTTGCCCACGGGGAAATACTCATGATGGGTACCTACGCCGGGCTTTTTACCTATAACCTGCTACGTACCGGGCTTCAAGGACCGGCTCTGGTGGGGGTGTTTTTTGTGAGTGTCCTGGTGGCTATGGTAGCCGGGGGCACCCTGGGGGTTGTGGTCGAACGGATTGCCTACCGGCCCCTGCGGCGGGCTCCGCGTCTGGCGCCCCTGTTGAGCGCCATCGGGGTGTCTATTATTTTGATGAACCTCGCGGGGTTCGTGTTCGGTACCAAATCCCTTAAATATGAGTATCCCTTCAGCAATAAGCCCTTTGTTGTGGGCGGGGTTTCGATTACCCCCAATCAGCTGCTGATTCTGGGTGTTTCGGTGGTGATGATGGTGCTGCTGAAGCTCTTCATCGACCGTACCCGCATGGGACGGGCAATGCGGGCAACCAGTTTGGATCAGGATGTGGCCCGGCTGATGGGGGTGAGTGTGGATACCATCATCAGCCTGACCTTTGCTATCGGTTCAGCCCTGGCTGCGGTGGCGGGGGTACTTATTGCCCTGGAATTCAAGGTGTATCCGACCATGGGAACCATGGCCGGGCTTAAGGCCTTCGTCGCAGCCGTTGTGGGAGGAATCGGGAATATTTCCGGTGCCATGATCGGCGGGGTGCTCCTGGGGATTCTTGAGACCTTCGGGGTGGCGGTGCTGGGTATTCCCGTGGGCTTAAAGGATACCATTGCCTTTACGGTGCTGATCATCATTCTTTTGGTGAAGCCTGCGGGTATCTTGGGTAAGGCAATTCGGGAGAAGGTGTAACTATGATTAATTTTGTTTTACTGCTCCTGGTATATATGGGGATTTATTCGATTCTGGCCCTGAGCCAGAACCTGATTACCGGGTTCGGGGGAATGCTCAGTCTTGCCCATGCTGCGTTTTTTGCCATTGGCAGCTACACCACGGCAATCATGATGCATTCTGCGGCCCAGGCCGGGGCAGGGTTTGATCTGATCTGGGCGTTTATGTTGTCGGCCCTGTTGAGCGGTTTGCTGGGGGTGCTCATCGGACTGCCGACCCTGCGGCTCCGGGGGGATTATCTGGCCATTGCGACCCTGGGATTCGGGGAGATTACCCGGAATGTGATCCTGAACTGGGATTCCCTGACCAGGGGGCCCATGGGGTTCAGCGGGTTGGCTGCCCCGAAAATTTTGGGGTTGCAGCTGGATCCGACCAATAAGTGGGGTTATGTGATCATGACCTGGCTGGTGGTGGCCCTGGTGTTCCTCCTGCTCCGGCGATTGACCAGGAGCAGGATCGGCAGGGCTCTGGATGCGGTCCGGGAGGATGAGATCGCCGCCTGGTCCATGGGGATAAATATTACCCAATACAAGGTGGGGGCCTTCATTGTAGGGGCCCTGGTGGCTGGGTTCGCCGGAACCCTGTGGACGGCCTACAACCAGTCTGTATCGCCGAATAGTTTTGATTTTCTTCTGTCTGTGAATGTTTTATGTATGGTGGTTCTGGGAGGTCTGGGGAATCACTGGGGTTCCATCCTCGGTGCGGTTCTCCTGGTGCTGGTGGCGGAGCTGCCACGGTTATTGGGGCTTTCCAGCATCCTGCCCCCCCAGGTGCGGCAGATTCTCTTCGGTGTTGTACTGGTGTCTATGATGATTTTCCGGCCCCAGGGGATTATTGTCCGGCGGAGACCGGCGTTACCCGGCCGGAGGGCCGGGGGCGGCGGATCTAGTGGAGGGCCTGGCGGCGGGTCCGGAGGACGGGCCGGCAGCAGTCCCGGACAGGGCATAGGGGATGCGGCGGTGGATGTTTCCGGGGGTGATGCATGAATGTGCTGCTAGAGACGAAGGGCTTGACCCGCCGGTTTGGCGGGGTAGTTGCGGTGAATGAGGTGGATTTCATGGTTCCACCCAATCTTATTTCCGGATTGATCGGTCCCAACGGTGCGGGGAAGACCACCCTGTTCAATACTATTACGGGTATGGATACGGCAACCTCGGGGGGCGTTACCCTTGAAGGTCGGGATATTACCAAGGCTCCGGCCCATGCAATTTCCCGGTGGGGTATCGGCCGTACCTTTCAAAATATCCGGCTGTTCAAGGAAATGACGGTGCTGGAGAATGTTCTGATCGGGCGGCATGGGAAGAACAGCCATATGGGAAGCTTCGGCAGCCGGTTTGTGCATGCCGTGGCGAGCTTTTTGATGATCCAAAAGGATGAGCAGGAGTTGCTTGAGGGTGCCTGGCGCTGGCTGGATTTTCTTAATCTTGGTGAATTCGCCCATAATCTGGCAAAAAACCTGCCCTACGGTAAACAGCGGGAGCTGGAAATCGCCCGGGCCTTGGCAACCGAACCGAAGCTCCTGTTTTTGGATGAACCTGCAGCAGGAATGAACCCTGCGGAAACGGCGGAACTCATGGATACCATCCGCCGGATTCGGGATACCGGGGTGACGGTAGTGCTCATTGAGCACGATATGAAATTGGTGATGAATATCTGCGACCGGATTACCGTGCTCAATTACGGCCGGAAGATAGCCGAGGGAACCCCCGGGGAGATCCGGCAGAACGAGGAGGTCATTGAGGCCTACCTTGGAAAGGATGACGATTAGGTATGTCAGAACATCTTATTTCAATCCGGGATATTCAGGTCAATTACGGAAACATCCAGGCTCTGAAGGGCATTTCTATTGATGTGCCGGAGGGTGAGATCTGTTGTCTGATCGGTGCAAACGGGGCGGGAAAAACCACCCTGCTTAAGGCCATTGTGGGACTAGAGCCCCTGGTAGCCGGATCTATTGAGTTCGACGGACAGCTGATCGCCTCCTCGGAGAAGCGTAAAAGCCTTGCGACCAATGAGATTGTCAGCCGGGGAATTGGCCTTGTTCCCGAGGGGCGCAGGGTATTCGCCGACTTGACCGTGGAAGAGAACCTGGAAATGGGGGCCTTTTTAATCCGGGATGAGGCCAGAATCCGGGAAAAGAAGTCAGAAATGTTCGAATTGTTCCCAATTCTGGAGAAGAGGCGCAGGCAAAAAGCGGCAAGCCTCTCCGGGGGGGAACAGCAGATGCTCGCTATCGGCCGGGCTCTCATGAGCAGCCCCCGGGTCCTGCTTCTGGACGAGCCAGGGTTAGGCCTTGCTCCTCTCATAATCAAGCATATTTTTGACATCATTGCCCGGGTAAATCGGGAAGAGAAGGTCACGGTGTTCCTGGTTGAGCAGAATGCCAGGATGGCTCTGTCCGCTTCGACCAAGGGCTATGTAATGGAAACCGGAACTATTGTGCTAGCCGATGAAGCTCGGCTGCTCCTAGAAAATCCAAGGGTGCGGGGCGCATACCTCGGAGAATAACCATACCCATTGAGGAGGCAGGGAATGCAGATCGCACGGATAATGACGAAAAATCCCTTTACCATTGGACCGAAGGCAAAGGTTACCGAGGCTCAGGCGTTGATGCGTCGGGAGCGGATTCACCGCCTTCCGGTGGTGGACGGAGGGGGACGGCTTGTGGGGATAATCTCCGAGAAGGATCTACTGAACGTCTCACCCTCACCGGCTAGTACCCTAGACATGTATGAGATGAGCGCTCTCCTGGCAAAGATTACCGTAGATTCGGTGATGACTAAAAAGACTATCGTAGCCGACGAGGCGTGTTTGATCGAGGATGCAGCGAGAATGCTGGTGGATAATGACATCGGAGGGCTGCCCGTGGTGAACAAGGATCATGTGGTGGTGGGGATTGTCACCGAATCGGATCTGTTCAAGCTGTTCATTGAAAGTTTCGGGAGCCGGAAGCGCGGACTGCGTATTACCTGTCTGGTACCCGAGCGTCAAGGAGAGTTAGCCGAGCTCACCGGGGCCCTGAGTGCCAAGGGCGGTAATATCATCAGTCTGGGAACCTTCCCCGGTGAAGACTCCACAAACTCCATCGTCGTCATCAAACTTGAAGGCTTGGAGCAGACCCAGGTCTCGGCAATCATTGAGCCGCTTATAGTCCAAGAGCTTGATATACGGGAGGTGTAAACACCTGCTTGAGTAGGAGGTTGATTATGGTAACCCCTACCATGGTAAGAAATATCCACCGGATGAGCCTAGTGCCCCGGTGGATAACCACGTGGCTTCCCAGATAAGCGCCGCTGACCTGGAGAAGTCCCATGAGCAGCCCAAGTGCCGGGGCAATGGATCCGGCAATGGCGAAAACCCCCAGGGAAACGAGATTGCTGGTAAGGTTCATAACCTTCGTCGAGCCTGTGGCGTGTTTCAGATCCATGCCCAGGAGTCCCACAAAGGCGATGGTCCAGAAACTACCCGTCCCGGGGCCGAAAAACCCGTCATAGAATCCCAGGAGCAGGCCGAATCCGAGGTAGAACAATGGTTCTTTCAGCTTTGGCGCCTGGGTGATCTCCGATACATCCGGTTTAGCCAGCATGTACACGAACACACCGATCAGGAGAACCGGAATTATCCTGTTCAAAAAGTCCGGGTTTATGCCCTGGATGGCCAGGGTTCCTCCGGCAGCCCCCACAAAGGTCCAGAAAATCCCCCCTGCCATGGTCTTTGGCGAGGCCAGTCCCCGGCGGCTGTAGCGGATGGCGGCGGTTAAACTTCCAAAGCTTGCCTGGAGCTTGTTTGTTCCTAAACTCAGGTGTGGGGGGATTCCGATGCCCATGAGTACCGGTACGGTAATGATACCTCCGCCCCCGGCGATGGAGTCGATGAAACCCGCTGCAAAGGCTGCCAGTAGCGCAAGTCCGAGCTGGAGCACCGAGAGATTGCCTCCGAAGAGTTGAGCATCAAGGAGGGGGGCAGTGATGGAGGACATGAATTCCGGCATGAGAGGCACTATAGCGGATGCGGTGCCGGTGGACAAGCTGGATCATGTATTTTTCTCGACTGGTACGGCTTTTTTGGGTACCATAGACTCTATGAAAAAACACATACAACAGTACGCAGAATTGGTGGTACAGGTTGGTACCGCCTTGAAACAAGGACAGAATCTGCTCATCCAAACCGGAGTGGGCACCTTCGATTTTGCACGAGAAATCGCCCGGGCAGCCTACCGCAGGGGTGCAGGATTTGTGGATATCCGGGTTGTGGATAACGAGCTTCTGAAAGCCCGGCTCGAACTAGCGGATGAACAGACCCTGGATTACGTTCCGCCGGCGGTCATTGCGGATAGCTACCAGCAACTAGCTGAGGATTGGGCGAGAATCAGGATTGACAGCACAGAGGAGCTCGATGTGCTGAAGGGGGTCGATTCGGCGAAACTCGGCCGGGTAACCCGGGCCAACCGGAGCGCCCTATCCGTCCATCGGGATGCTATGATGCGCCACAAGCATCAGTGGCTGGTCATTGCCGCCCCGGGCCCGCGATGGGCTCAAAAGGTCTTCGGCGGTCCCGAGGTGGGAGTTGACCCCAGACTTGATGAGGAGCGGACGGAAAAACTCTGGTCGCAGATGGTTAAGATCCTCCGGCTGGATACCCCGGACCCAGTGGCAACCTGGCAGGATCTGGCAAAAACCCTAAAAACCCGGGCTAAATCCCTGGATGAGATGAAACTAGACTACCTGCATTTTACCGGTCCTGGCACTGATCTGAAGGTAGCCTTGACCGAAACCTCGGTGTGGGCCGGCGGACCTTCCAAGACCCCCGAGGGTACGGTGTTTGAACCGAACCTCCCCACCGAAGAGGTATTCACCACCCCGGACTTCCGGCGAACCTCGGGGCGTGTCGCCTGCACCCGGCCGGTAAAGGTGATGGAAAGCCTGGTATTGGGTGCCTGGTTTGAGTTTAAGGATGGAAAGGTAGTGGATTTCGGGGCAGACCAGGGTAAGGATGTCCTGGAGAAGTACCTAACCGTTGATGAGGGAGCAGGGTACCTGGGAGAGGTTGCCCTGGTGGACGCATCGAGCCCTATATACCAGAGCGGTCTGCTGTTTAACAGTATTCTCTACGACGAAAATGCCAGTTGTCATATCGCCCTCGGGGCGGGGTATCCCTTCTGCCTGTCCAATGCCCATGACCTGAACTCCCCTGCCCAGCTCAAAGAAGCGGGCTGTAACGTCAGTTTAGTTCACACCGATTTTATGATCGGCAGCCCCGAGGTAGATGTAACCGGTGTAAGTAAGAACGGCGAGGAACACGCCGTCATCCGCCAGGGCAGTTTCGTCCTCTAGGGTTCGCCCGGAGGTCGCGCGCCCTGGAGGCCTCGGGGCGGCGGTTTCCAGAGCTACCTGGAAGGGCTCCGGCTCACCCCGGGTGATGGTGGTACCCACCAGTTTTCTAAAACTGCTCTGCAATTTTGTAAAACGTGGCGGCTGGCAAGCCCGCCGCCACGCTATCTGAGGCTGCCCACTAACGATCCGTGGGAAGTCAGCCGCCAAGCCTGCCTGCTACTTCGATTCTTGCTATCTTAGAGCGCGGATAGACATATCCCGGGTTCTCCCATTACAGAGTACTGATAGGACCCTCCCGGATCCATGAATCCGGGAGAGACGGGATTAGAGGCGGCTTAGGAGGATTTCCTCGATTTCCTTGGGGCCGATGGCCTGGTTTTCCCCGATTTTGCCACCCCGCTTTCTAAAAATTTCAGCGATGATACCCGGACACTCATCCAGGGGCGGGGCGGAGGGCGGGATGTGGTATTCCTGGAGCCGGGTATGAACCCCAAGATTTTCGAAGAACAGCACCATTCGCCCAATTGCCTCGTCCATGAGCACGGTTTCATCCCCCTGGGATAATCCCCAGACCCGCCGGGCGAACATAAGCAGTTTGTCTTTCTTTGCCTGTTTTTCATGGGAGAGCAGTCCCGGCAAGACGATTGCCAGGGTTCGGCCGTGGTCAATCCCGTACATGGCTGTGAGTTCGTGTCCGATGGCGTGGGTTGCCCAGTCTTGCACGGTACCTACTCCGATGATGCCGTTGAGCGCCATGGTGGAGGCCCACATCAGGGTCTCCCGGTATTGGTAGGCGTGGGGTTGTTTGAGGCAACGGGGGCCTACTTCTATCAGGGTCGTTAGAATCCCTTCAGCCCATCGGTCTTGGATAGGCGTGTTAACATCCTGGGTGAGGTACTGTTCGGTGGTGTGGACAAAGGTGTCGACAATACCGTTGGCTGTTTGTCTGAGGGGGAGTGAGAAGGTGGTTTCAGGATCGAGGATGCTGAACCGTGGGTAGAGATGAGTGCTGCCGAATCCGATTTTTTGGCCGATTTCCCTGCGGCTGATGACTGAATTGGTATTCATTTCCGAGCCGGTGGCCGGGAGGGTTAGTACCGCACCCACGGGCAGAGCGCCCTCGATAGGGGCCTGGCCGGTAATAAGGTCCCAGGGCTCGGTCATGGCCGTTCCATTACCCCGTGCCCAGGCTGCTGCTGCAATAAACTTGGCGGCATCCAATACACTTCCCCCTCCCACGGACAGGATAAAATTCAGGTTGTGTTCTTCTATGAGGTCCAGGGCTTTCAGGCAGGTTTCGTACTCGGGGTTGGGTTCGATGCCGGACATTTCGGTTACTATGGGAGCTGGAATAGCCAGGGCGGTTTTTACCTGATCGTAGACCCCGTTTTTTTTGATGGATCCGCCGCCGTAGAGCAGTAACACTCTGGCGTCTTCGGGGAGCAGGCCGGAGAGGGATTGGATGGTGCCCCGGCCGAATTCAATCTGGGTCGGATTTTGATAGGAAAAGTTTTTCATGGCTTCCTCCTAGGTGGTATACTGGTGGACAGTACCGGATATTGTAGCATCCCACTGCAATCCATACCAGATTCCTCATGAAAAAGGATGTACCGTGACTAAACCAACCGATCTTGAGATTGCCAGACTGGCTGTACCCCTGCCTATTACGGAAATTGGAAAAAAAATCGGGCTTTCGGCCCAGCAGCTGTACCACTACGGTCCCCACATTGCCAAGATTCAGGGAACTTTCCCGGATCAGAGCCTGGGGGGCAAGACTCAGCCCCAGGGTCACCTTATTCTTGTTACAGCCATGAATCCCACCCCGGCGGGGGAGGGAAAAACCACGGTCACCGTGGGGTTGGGGGATGCGCTATCCAAGATAGGCAAAAAAACCTGTATTACCCTCCGGGAGCCATCCCTGGGGCCGGTGTTCGGCATGAAGGGTGGTGCTGCAGGGGGCGGGTACTCCCAGGTAATTCCCATGGAAGACTTGAACCTGCATTTTACCGGGGACATCCATGCAGTGGCCACGGCCCACAACCTTCTTTCCGCATTAATTGACAACCGGTTATACCGGAGGATGGAGCCCAGACTGCATATAAAGAAGGTGTATTGGAAACGGGTTATGGATATGAATGACCGGTCCCTGCGGTCCATGGTTTGCGGCCTGGGAGCCGGCGGGGGAACGCCGAGGGAAACGGGGTTTGACATTGCCGTTGCCAGCGAGGTTATGGCGATCCTCTGCCTTGCCGAGGGGCCTGAGGACCTGACCCGGCGTCTTGCCAATATTATCGTGGGTATGGATGAGTCGGGCAATCTGGTTCGGGCAAGGGATTTTCAAGCCCAGGGAGCCATGGCTTCCCTTCTACACCGGGCCCTGCTTCCGAACCTAGTGCAAACCCTGGAGCATACCCCGGTAATTGTTCACGGCGGTCCCTTTGCAAATATTGCTCACGGGACGAATTCCATGGCTGCTATTAAAACGGCCTTGAGCAGGGCGGACTACGTGGTTACCGAGGCAGGATTCGGAGCGGATCTGGGGGCTGAAAAGTTTCTTGACATCGTCAGCCGAAAGGGTGGCATATGGCCCTCTGCCGGGGTGATTGTGGGGACGCTCCGGGCTGTAAAAATGCACGGGGGAGTGGCTAAGGCTGACTTAGCGAAGGCAAATTCCCAGGCTATCCGCCGGGGGTCGGCGAACCTTCTGGCTCACGCTGAGAACCTGACCCAGGTTTACGGGTTACCGGTGGTTATCGCTCTGAACCGGTTTCCCTCCGACAGCCGTGAAGAATTAGATTTACTGGCCCAGATCATCCGGGAGGCGGGGTACCCTGTCCAGGAAGCCGATGTGTGGGCCCGGGGCGGGGGCGGCGGTACGGGCCTGGCTGAACAGGTTGTTCAGGTTTGTAAAAAACAGAGCCCCCGGTATCTTTATGACCTTGAAACACCGGTAGAGGAAAAGATTTCGGCAATTGCCCGGAGAATTTACGGTGCAGGTAGGGTGGATCTGAGCGATTCAGCCCGGAAGACCATCGAGATTTGTAAATCTGAAGGCCTGGATACCCTGCCGGTGTGCATGGCTAAAACCCAGTACTCCCTAAGCGCCGACCCGAACCTACTAGGACGCCCCCGGGGATTTGACCTACCGGTCCGGGAAATACGGATATCCGCCGGTGCCGGGTTTCTGGTTGCCCTGACCGGTGATATAATGACCATGCCGGGGCTGCCAAAACACCCTGCTGCGGAGGGTATTATGCTCGATGGTGAGAATCGCATTCATGGGCTCTTTTAAGGTTCCGCAGGGGGTACGCGACTTTATTGCGTGTAAATGGATTAGCCAATCGCAGAAATCATATTGCTTGCGGCATGCGTAAATGGAAAAAGCAACTCGTTTCACAGAAATGAGCTGCTTTAGTTTGGCCGGCGCATGGTTGATTCACAACTCCGATTTGAATCAACCTCGGTTGTAACCGTCCGTGCTGCCGACCCTGCCTGAGGCGTGGGCCTTGGATGGAGCGGCTTATCCGGTGCTTTTTACGTGGTGCGCAAAAGGTTGTAAAAGACACAAGATATAGCGGAGCAACCTAAGTTAAAAATCGCATGAGCGAGGATGATCATGAAATACCAAGATTCACGGTCCCAGGAATTTTTTTCGGTTAATATCGTGTTGTTCTACATATGTTACGCCTTCATCATGTTGGGGGCGGCGTATGCTATCTATCTGGATTTCGGGTATTGGGACGAACCGCCCATCATAAAAATTGTTGATGTGGGTGGATTTGTACTGATGGTGATCTCCTTTATCTTATCCATGACCGGTAAGATTACTAAAAACATCGGGGCTGCCCTGGTATTATGGATTGCAGCGTTTATGTGGGTGGTGTCCACCATCGTCACTACCACCAATGGTAAGGCGGTGGAGAACGGCGTCTATACGCTTTTGGTGCTAACCGCCATTGCCGGGGGATCTGCCTTTTTGGTTCACCGCCAAACTGTTGTAATTCTGGGTCTGATCAACTTCGGTATACTGACCTTTTTAACCTACTATAGCCCGGTTCCGTCGCTGTATAATATGTATCCGCTCTTTGCCATTGTTATTATTGGTTTTACGGTGGTTCTGTATTACTACCGGTTTCTCCTGGATTCTCTGGTTATCCGATTGAATAACAGCTACGACAACCTCCAGCTTACGAGTATGGAACTTAAGCGGTTGAAGGATAAGGCGGAGAATCTGAATGCCCAGAACCGACCCTTTGTGGTCTTCGGAAAGAATACCGCAGGTCTGGTACATGATTTTAAGAATGACTTGAGTCTTTTTACGGCTAGTCGCTCTCTCTTGGAACTGAAGATACAAAGAAATATGCCGATCACCCCGGATGATCTGGGGAGTCTGAATAATGGAATCCGCCGCTTGGAGGAGAGGATTGACCGGGTTAAGTTTATTACCTCTGCCCGGGAGGATGCGCCCCTGGAGGATTTGGATCTTGTAAGTTTAGCCCATCATGCTGTGTATCCCTTCACCCTGACGCGGGAGGTTAACCTCGCGGTGAATTTTACCTTCGAGACCCCCGATGAGCCGGTGATTCTTCAGGGGCAACGCTTTTTGCTGCTGCAGATCATGGAAAACGTAGTGCGTAACTCCTGCGAAGCTATTATGGAACAGGGGGAGACGGGGCAAATAACGATTACCGTATCCAACCGGCAGGATTCTGCTGTGCTGTCTATTCATGATACCGGTCCGGGTATTCCCTTCTGTGTGGACTGTGACCGGGAGCAAAGGGATTGCGCCACCTGTTTTGCCTTCGAGATTGGAAAAACAACCAAACCCAACGGCTCGGGCTACGGAATGTATAACGTCATGCAGGCTCTAAAAAACCTCAAAGGGACTATTCAGATCTTTTCCGGTCCCGAGCGGGGAACCTTGATTGAAATGACCTTTCCGCGGCAGGCTTCCGAAACCACTGAACCCACTGAACCCACTGAACCCTGAGACAGCCTCCTTGACTTATATACCCCGAGGGGGTATATTTTACTGACCTTGGAGGTTCCTGCAAAACCTGTATCGCAAGAACCATGAGGACACCTACCACGCTTCTCGTTGGTAATCGGTCGGCAGGAAGCCGAAGGTGTAGAACCGGCGGGTTGTTCAGTTACCGGATACCGGGTTCGGGGGCTGTGAGGGGTGTATACGGTTCTGCAGCTGTACAAACGGTCTTGGATCCTACCGCCCGGGTATCTGGGGCGGCTCGTTTACGGAGGATACTATGTCGGAAAAACAAACGACCTTGCATATAGAAGGGATGTCCTGCACCTCGTGTGCTGCATCCGTGGAGAAGGCATTGAAAACCCTCGAGTTTGTAGGGGATGCCCAGGTGAGCTTCGCCGGTAAAAAAGCGGTGGTCCGCTATCGGGATGAGGAGCAGGAAGAAGATATTCGTGACCGCTTTGCCAAGGTTATAAAGGATGCCGGATACAGTCTTCTGGATCCGGTTAAGCGTCGAGAGGAGGAGGCTGCCCATTTGCGGAAAGAACGCCTGCGGCTGACCTGGAGCTGGATTCTGACCGCACCCTTGGCGATAAAAATGCTCCTGATGATGATCTGGGATATTCACCTTGTACCCCTGGCTGTGGGTATTTGGGTTGATGTTCTGGTCTCAGGAACGGTCATCTTTGTAATCGGCTGGCCTGTCATCAGGACGACTCTGAATAATTTCAAAACCTTCCGGTTCAGCATGGACGCCCTAATAGGAATCGGAACCATCGCAGCCTTCAGTACCGGAATTCTGCGGATTCTCGGGGTACCGGTACTGAGCTTTACCGACATCGGGGCCATGATTATGGCAATAAACTTTATCGGTAACTACCTCAAACTTCGGGCGACCGGCAGGGCCAGCAGCGCTATTCAGGCGCTGTTAGAACTGGGAGCAAAAACCGCCAACCGTGTGAATAGCGACGGCACCCTTACCCAGGTTCCGGTGGAAGCCTTGCGGGAGGGAGACCGCGTCCGGGTTCTTCCCGGGGAGAAAATCCCCTTAGACGGCACCATCGAGTCCGGGCAGACTGCCATTGACGAGTCGATGATCTCCGGTGAATCGGTGCCGGTAGATAAGGCGCCGGGAGACGAGGTCATCGGGGCTACGGTTAATCAGATGGGGGCGGTAACCGTCCTCATTTCGAAAACCGGAGAAGATACGGTACTGAGTCAGATAGTCCGGATGGTGGAGCAGGCCCAGGGCAGCCGGGTTCCTATTCAGGATGCCGCGGACCGTATTACCGGGGTGTTTGTTCCGGTAATCATGGTTCTGGCTGGGCTCACCTTTGCACTGTGGATGATCTTCCCCCAGATGGGCGGTCAGCTGTTAGCCTGGGCGGACGGTTTTTTACCTTGGATATCCCTGGGTATTCCGCCAGCCAGCCAGGCCCTTTCTGCTGCAATCGCGGTATTGGTTATCGCCTGCCCCTGTGCCCTGGGATTGGCTACCCCCACCGCCCTGATGGTCGGAATGGGCAAGGGCGCTGAATCGGGGATTCTGATTCGTAACGGGGAGGCCATTCAGGTTGCGAAAAACCTGACAACTGTTGTCTTTGATAAGACCGGTACGCTAACCGCTGGAAGGCCGCGGCTTACCCTGATCCAGGGGCGTTCGGAGGACGGCCGGAGTGTCTATGAGGTTGGGTTTTCCGGGGATGGATCTGTGCAGGGTGATTCTCATGGTGGGGCATTCCATTCTCTGGTGGGGATGCTACATGCCTTGGAGTCCCACTCCGAACATCCCCTGGCCAAGGCCCTGGTCCAGGACCTGGCCGGAGTTGTCGACGGAACAGCTGAGGAACTAGGAGAAACCCGGGTGATTCCCGGCCGGGGAATCCGGGGAACCCTGGGGAGAACCGCCTCCTCTGTAGCAGCCGGCAGCCGACGGTTCATGGAAGAACTGGGGGTTGAGAGCCGGGAGTTTGAGGCCTTTGCCCAGGCTGAAGAGAAGCTTTCCAGTCAGGGACATACCCTGGTGTATGTTGTCCGGGACGGATCACTCCTGGGACTGGCCGCTCTGGCGGATACCGTGCGCCAAGACGCCCGGGACGGCATTGCCGCCCTGCATGCCATGGGGATACAGACCGTCATGCTCACCGGAGATAACCACCGGGCCGGGGAGCATATTGCCCGGGGGGCAGGCATCGACCTCGTGTTCGCCGAGCTCCTTCCCCAGGATAAAATTCAGAAAATCAGGGAGCTCCAGGCCCGGGGCGAGCAGGTAGCGATGGTGGGAGACGGTATTAATGACGCCCCTGCCTTGAAGCAGGCCCAGGTCGGGATTGCCGTGGGTACCGGCACGGATATTGCTATTGAAGCTGCGGATATTACCCTGATGTCCAATAGCCTGGCCGGGGTGGCCAGAAGCATTGAAATCAGCATAAAAACCTTCGCAAAAATCCGAGGAAACCTTTTTTGGGCTTTTATGTATAATGTCGTTGCGATTCCCTTGGCAATATCCGGAATGCTGCATCCCGTGGTGGCTGAGATTGCCATGGCTTTAAGCAGTATTACCGTGGTTGTGAATTCCCTGCATTTAGCGCGGAAGATCGAGGAGCGGCCTGGGCGCCAAAGAAGGACAGGGTAGCATCGCCGAGGCGGAAATGTATATTGGTTTACCGTTATTCAGCGGCGGAGAATAAAAATTTATACCTAAGGAGGTATGTATGGGATTGTTTTCAAAGAAGAGTGTTATGACGGTCCGGATACCGGACATGAACTGCGGGCATTGTGAGGGAAAGGTGAGTTCGGCCTTGACCCAGGTGTCGGGGATCGACAAGTTTACGGTGGATCTGCCGGCAAAGACGGTTAGCATTACCCTAGCAAAGAAGGAACCTGCGGATTTTGAAGCGGTTCAGCATGCCCTGACCGAGGCGGGGTATCCCGGCGAACAGGCCTAGGGAAGCCGGCGTGACGATTAAAGAGGTGGCCCAGCGGACCGGTTTATCGGAACACACCCTGCGCTATTATGAGCGGCTAGGGATTATTTCCGGGGTAAGCCGGTCCGAGTCGGGCTACCGGGATTATTCCGAGCAGGATATCGGGTGGATTGATTTTATTCAGTGCCTGAAGCGTACGGGTATGCCCTTGGAGGACCTGCGGGAGTTTTCTCAGTACTTGAACTGCGGGCAGCCTTCTGCAGAGGATTACCAGGCGGTCTTGGATATTCTGAATCAGCAGCGCAGCCGGGTATTGGATCAGATTGAAGAGCAACGAAAATCCTTGGGGCACATTGAATTTAAACTGTCTCTCTTCAGCGAAAAGAAACAGCGCTCCCTGGAGGAGTCTGGCTGTGAGGGGCGAATGGTTCCCCCGGGGTCTACTCAATAAGCCCTTCGGAAAGCGAAAAACTTAGGCTGAGCGGTATGACCGAGAGGGAGATGATATGCTCCTTCTCGAAGGGTATGTCTGTAAGGCGGAGATTGGCGATGAGTTCCTTGGCGGTTTCCACCCCGGGAATGCGGGCTAATACCAAGAGCTGCTCTCCCGCCCGTTCCCCACGGTCGCGGAAGAATCCGGTAAAGAGACTAAACTCGCTTTCCAGGCTCTTATCCAGGTTTTCTCCCGAGAGGCAGGAGGCCTGGTTTATGCCTACACTCTGCAGGGCCAGAAACACATCTTCTTTATAATCGATATCGTTGATTTCTAGGATCATTAACTGCATGAATTCCTCCCGTAGATTCCTCTATTTTGTATCCTGATCATGGCTATGGATTTCTCCAGCTTTTCCCAGGGCGAACCGGGTGAGCAGGGGACCGATTATTTCGGTAATGATGGTGGTGAACAGCAGCACGTTGATAATCACCGTAGCAAGATCATGGCCGGCCGGACCGAACCGGGGGTTGGTGAACTGCTTGCTGATGGCCAGGGCCAGCGCCAGGGCAACCCCTACCTGGGGAAGCAGGGAGAGGCCGATGAGCCCGCGGATTTTCTTGGGTGCCCGGCCGATTATTGCACCCAGGGTAGCCCCGCCGATCTTTCCCAGGGCCCGGGCGGCGAAGTATACGAGTCCCAAGAGTCCGATTCTGGAGATGAGTCCAAGATTTAGATGGGCCCCCCCCAAGATGAAGAACGCCGCTAAAAAGATGGGGGTAAGGCTTCCAAGAATACCTTCGCTCTTCTTACTGAGTACCGGGGATGCATTGGCCACGATCATCCCGAATACCATAATGGACAGAAGTTCGGATACATGGAGGATCTCACTGATTCCCAGGAGACCGAAGATGGCTGCAGCTAACAACAGGGTAATCCAGTCGTTGTTTTTTACCCGTCGGAGAACTGCCACGTACAGGAACCCGGCTACAAGACCGATGCCCCCGGCCATGAGCAGGGAGAGTACCGCTTTACCCAGCATGTGGCCCCCTGAGAGGGTAGCTCCGGTGAGGTTGGCAGCTACAAACCCCTCAACAAATACGTAAATAATCAGGGCAACGGCATCGTCAATGCCAACCACCGCCAGGATTGTGGAGGTCAGGGTTCCCTTCGCCTTGTATTGCCGGATAACCGCCACGGTGGCTGCCGGCGCGGTAGCCGAGGCAACGGCTGCCAGAAGAAGGGAGGTATTGAGATCCGCACCGATGATCAGGTAGACCCCGGCGAAGACAACCCCGAAGGCCGCCAAACACTCCAGGACCACAATGCTGAGAATGCTCATGCCCAGGCGCCGGATAACATCGAAACGCAGTTCGCTGCCTATCAAAAATGCGATAATGCCCAGAGCAACCGTGGAGAGAGGGGAAAGGGCTGTCAGGATTTCTTCATTCAGCAGACGAATGACGGATATGCCCAGGATTACACCCAGGAGAACATATCCGGTGACCTCGGGGACCTTGATGGCCGAGGTAAGGACCTTTACCGCGTATGCTGAGGCGAAGAGGGCGGCCAGGTATAGAAATAGATGCAACTCCATGATACTGCTCCGGCCTAGAGTTCGGAGAACTCAGCCAGGATGGCCTGGGCATCCGGCGCCTTCAATAGGGCTTCACGTCTGCCGGCATTTTTTATTACCAGGGTTATTTTTGAAAGGATCTTTAGGTAATCTGACTGTCGGTCAGCGGGACCGCCGATCATGAAAACCAGGCGGACAGGCTGTTTATCGATGGAATCCCAGTTGACTGCCTCCCGGGTTACCCCGATGAGTACAAAAAAGTCCGCGATGCCGGGGATTTTGGCGTGGGGCACCGCGACCTGGAGGCCGATTCCGGTGCTCATAATCTGCTCACGCTCCAAGATGGCGGTGCGGAACTGGTCCAGGCCCGGAACCATGTTCATATCCGCAGCGTGGCGGCACATGGTTTCGAGAATCTGGGATTTATCTGTTTCGGTTAGAAAAAGGACGGAGTCCGGGGTAAGATACGTACTAATTTGCATGGATGACCTGCCTTATTAGGGTTGTGATAGGATAGCTTTTTACCGATACTTATGTAAATCCCCTTGGGAATAACCGGTTTAGTGTGAGTTCCCATGTTCCAGAGGAGTAGGCATGAAAAGGTTGGATTTCCGGATCCGGGTGGCGTTAGTAATCGCCTTGGTCGTTGTTGTGAGCCTTATTTATCAGTTGGCTGGGTACGGGGTCATGTGGGCCTTCCTCTCTAAGGATTTGGGGAGATTGGGCAGCTATCTCCTGGATTCCTTTGATGTGGTTGCCATGGCCACGCCGATTATCCTGATCGTGGTTTTGTTGCTGTTCCGGCAGATGACTCCTTTGTACAAGGCGGTCAAGAGCATTGAGGCCGGGGACGCTCCGGATGATGCCCTGTATTTCAAGGCGCGAAGCCGGGTCACCCAGATGCCGAGAACCATCCTGATCGTGAATATCATCGGATACACCATCGGGAGTCTGCTGAATTTCCTCGAGAAGCCCGGGTTCATGGCCACTCCCCAGGGAGTGATTGAGTTGCTGCTCAATGTTACCGCCGGGGCGCTGTTCTCCCTGGTACAGATCGGTATGATCAATCGTATTTTGGCTCACCCCCGGCGGATTCTGGGTATAACCAGCATCGACCGCAAGAACGGTGAGAAGGAAATGAGTATCTGGACGAAGCAGCTGCTTACTGCGGGTCTACAGATCTCCTACGCCGTATTGTTCATTGTAAGTACCACCCTTCAGCCCATTATCCGTGATTCCATCTACAGCGAGGTTCAGACCAAGCGGATGGAGGGCACAATTTCCGCCGCCCAGGCCGAGGAAGAGTACTATCAGCTGGTGAACCGGGAGCTTCTAACCTTGAATCCCCAGCGGGACTATCCCTACGACAGGTCCCCGTCCTCCAACCGTGACTACGCCGGGGTTTTTCTGCTTTCCTTCTTCCAGGTGTTGGCGGCGGCCATGGTGATTCAGTATCTGGTGTCCCGGGGCGATACGGATGAACTACGGCGGATGAGGCATAGCCTGCAGCGGTTGAACAATGACGATCAGGGGGATGATGAGCACCTCATTCTGACCAGATACGATGAACTTGGCGAGATCAGCCAGGAGATCAATACCCTTATTAGTCAGCAAAAGGAACGGATTGCGCACATTGAGTATGTGAGCGAGGATGTGGCCCAGTCGAGCCAGCAGATGGCCGGGGTTATTTCCCAGGTTTCAGCCTCCATCAACCAAATTCTGGGTAATATCCAGGAGGTGGATGATGATGCCCGGCACCAGGTGGAGTCGGTTCGACAGACCGGGGATTCCATCAGCCGGATGCTGAAGGCCTTCGATGAGATTTCCAGTAACGTGGATACCCAGGCTGCCTTCGTGGAGGAGACTTCCAGCGCTATCAACGAGATGGCGGCGAGCATTCAGTCTGTAGCCAAGGTGACCCAAAATGCCAACCAGGTAGCCTCTGAACTGGATGAGGTAGCCAGGCTGGGATCATCTTCCGTGCGGAACTCTCTACTATCCATTCAGGAGATAGAGGGGTCCTCAAAAAAAGTAGGGGATATACTCCGGGTCATGACGAAGATTGCTGCTCAGACAAATCTCTTAGCTATGAATGCCGCCATTGAAGCGGCTCATGCCGGGGCTGCGGGCCGGGGCTTTGCCGTAGTGGCCGAAGAGGTCCGGAACCTGGCTGAAAATTCCCAGGTGAGTGCGAAGGATATTGCATCTCAGATCAAGGCGATGCAGGATCTGGTGGCCAACGGGGTTAATTTATCCGGGGAGGCAGGGGATTCTCTGACCAGGATTTCTGAGGATATTGATAAGACCACCACCCTGATTAACGAGATTGCCGCCGCAATGAATGAGCAGAGCCAGGGAACAACCCAGATTCTGGAGGCCATGACAAGTCTGGTAAGTTCCACCGAGAAGATCCGTGAAGAGAGCCAGGCTCAGCATGAACGCTCCCAGGAGATCCGGGAGGCTATCAGCCAGATGGTGGGCAGTTTTGAACAGGTTCATACATCCATGAATGAACAGGTGCAGGGAAGTCGTGATATTTTGACTGCCGTGGAGAGTCTGAGAAGCGTTGCGGAGAAGAATACCTCCATTATTACCCAGTTGCGAGGGTTATTTAGCAAGGAGGGCTCCGAGGTTTAGCCGATGGAAGGTGCGTTGATGTGATGATTACCTAGTATGTAAAAGGTTGTACCATTGCACCCCGGCGGTACCACCCATGGGTGGACGTATAGATTGTCCCGCTATATCCGGTGTCGTTTACAACCTTTTGCGCACTAGATGATGATAAAACAGGAACTGTGAACACAGGCCGGGCAAGGTGACTGCCCGGCCTGTGTTATTGTGATTAGTCTTGATCCACGTAGGCGGTTTCTATTTTGGCCGCTTCTTTGGCCTGCTGAGCCAGGCGCTCGGCTTCGATTTCCTTTTGTTCTTCCAGGACCTCTTTATCAATGTCCGGGAGCAGAAGGTTGAGGACGATCCCCACCAGGGTAGCCAGGGCGACCCCGGAGAGCTCGAATTCCAGCCCTTCCCCAGTGGCAAACTTCAAGGCTCCGCCGCCGATACCGATGACGAGAATCACTGAGGAGACAATGAGGTTCCGTTTATGGGAGTAGTCCACACCGCTTTCCACCAGGGTCCGGATTCCGGCGCTGGCGATGATCCCGAAGAGCATCATGGTGATGCCTCCCATAACAGGGCTGGGAATGGTCTGAATGAGCAGTCCGAACTTATGGAAGAAGGACAGAACCAGGGCAATGACGGCTGCACCGCCCACAACCCAGACGCTGTACACCCGGCTGATGGCCATTACACCGATGTTTTCGCCGTAGGTGGTGTTCGGGGGGCCGCCGAATAGGGCTGCCACGCTGGTGGCCAGACCATCCCCCAGGAGGGTTCGGTGTAATCCCGGTTTTTCATAGATGTCTTTTCCAATGACCCGGCCTATAACCAGGGTATCCCCCAGATGCTCGCTGATGGTTGCCAGGGAGACAATGAGAAATACACTGATGGGAATAATATCGAACTTTAGTCCCATGATACTGGGGAGGCTGATCCAGCCACCCTCTTGAACGGCACTGAAATCAATGAGGGCAAAGGCGGGGTTTACCGAACCCATGATCAGGGTGAAGAGATACCCGCCGACGATGCCGAGGAGAATTGGAATCACCGTAAAAAATCCCTTTAGGAAGATGCTGGAAATAATGGCGATGCCCAGGGTGACCAGGGCGATGAGGACTGCGGGCATGGAGAACTCACCGTCCAGGTAGAACACCTGGCCCATGGCCACGGGGCTGAGGCTCAATCCGATGACGATGATCACCGATCCGATGACTACCGGAGGCAAGAGCCGGGACAACCAGGACTTTCCGAAGAGGCGGATGAGGCCAGCAACCAGGGCATAAAAGATTCCCACCACGAAGGCTGCCCCCAGGGCGTACTCCGGGCCGTAGGCAGGGCTGGTCCCGACGCTGATCAGGGGAGCGATAAAGGCGAAGGACGATCCGAGATATGCTGGAACCTGGCCGCCGGTAACGGCGATGTAGAGCAGGGTTCCGAGTCCGGATGTAAAAAGTGCCACCGAAGGACTGAATCCCGTTAATAGGGGGACCAGGACGGTGGCACTGAACATAGCAAATACATGCTGGATACTGAGGGGAATCCACTTAGCCAGGGGCGGCCGCTCGTGGATACCGATGGGTTGGTGATGCATAGAATTCCTCACTTGTGGTTTTTTTGTGTGTATACCACCAGCCGGGATTCGTCAAGGCATTTTTTCTTCGGCCCCGAGTTCGGCCATGGATCCGGAGACCTCCAGCCCCGCAGCGGTGGATTCGTCCCGGGAGAAGAGGGAACGCCCGCGGGCGGTGTCGGTTAGGGCGACGGAGAGGTGGGCAGCCACACTCTCTTTTATCGTCCGGACCATGCTTCCCTGGACCGGGGCCGCGAGTTCCTGGCCGTCATCCCGGTGGGCATGTACCTCTAGGAGCCTGGACCGGGTTCGGATCTGGATGCGGATATCCTGGGGGAGGATCTCCAGGTGAAGGATTCGTGAACCGAGGTAGCTACCCAGGTGGTAGAACCGGTTCTCGGTGTACAGGTAGCCAAGAAGGCCGGTAAAGCTGGAGCCCATCCAGGGAATCCGGGCAATGGAGAGCATGAAGCTGGCCTGGGGGTCGGTTGAGAAATTGTTTGCCTGAAGCCATATCCAGCTGGATGGGAAGGACCGTCCCCAGTCCTTTTCTATGTAGCCCCGGCCGCCGGTAAAATCCAGGGCGGCATCCCCGTACTGGATGGAGCCCTCAAGGTCGTGACCGGCGCTCACCAGGCCGTGGTTACACTCCATGGCGGGGACATAGGAGTAAGGCCCCATGATGCCCGGCCGGTAGAGGCTTTTGGGGTAGGGGATTCTACTGCGGTAGGTCACCTGTCCCTGGATGGGGGTACCGTCGGGTGTGCTGAGATCTAGACTCATCCCCTGGGGGGAAAACAGGTTCTTCCCGATACGCACCCGGTATTCCCGGGGGCTGAGTTCAGCCTGATCCAGGGGGTAGCGGCAATACCATGACGCCCCAAGACTGGTATTGATCTGAACGAAGGCGTGGGAATCGGAGCCGAGGGAAATGCCGGGTATGGCCGCCAGGGTCGTCCGACCGTCGGGTGCTACAAGCTTGTTGTACCAGCCCTCAAAGTAATTTTTTTTACGAAATGAGCCCTGAAAGGCTTCGGAGTTAAACATCTTCATTTATAGTATTGTAGAATAATTTGGGGATTTTCGGGGGAAAAAAGGAGGTACTATGTCCCAGGTCTGGTCTTTGCTGATTCTCGGGCTCTTCGGACCCACCCTTGTTACTGCTATTTTGCTCAATACCCTGCTGCTGCAGATCTTTGATATTCTAGGGCTTCATACCCTCTGGAACTGGATTCAGATCCGGTTCCGGTTTAATCCTCCCCGACGTAGGGGAACCGCCAGTTCGTTAGCCGGGGTGGTGGACCGGGTTGATCGGGTGGTCCGGGCCTTTGTAGAAATGGGATTTTCATCCGATCCGGGTAGACGCCGGGTCATGATCCTCAACGGGAGATTCGGCCTGCGGATTGACCACGCCACGGCGGTGAATTCCAAGAGCGGCAAGCCGAAGTATGCCATGTACGTTGAGGGTACCCGGTTTGAGATGGGGCGATTCATCGGGGCCTTGGCGGAACCGGAGCTCTTCGCCATGAGCCGGGATTACGTTGATAATGTGGTCTTTGATTTCATGAACATGCCGAGGCACTCGGTGTTAGGCAGCATCATCGGCGATACGGTGTTTCGCCTTTCTACCTGGATGGACCGTGATGTCCCCGATGAAATTAGCGCAGAGATCTTCGGTCTCTGGGCAGGAAGCCGGCATCCGGCTTTGCCTGGAGCTGCCCGGAGGCGGGTACTCATCCGGGACCTGTTTACCCTGAACTACGGGATCGATGTGATTCTATCGTTTGTGTATGCCCAGGTTCAGCCGATTTTGGCGATCCTGGGAATCAAGATTAAAGAGTATATGCCGCCGGTGCACTGTAATGCCTTTAGCCTGAGCCGGGGGCTTGCGGGGAGTTATGGGGATGGCAGCCCAGAGGATCCGCGGCCCGGGCATCTCTTCGGCAGGGATTTTATGTTTCCCACCTGTGATGTTTTTGACCAGGTGGCCTGCCATGTGGTGTATAACTTTTTTCCCGATGACCAGGGAGACCAGGAACGGTTATTGAGCCTCAACGCTCCCGGCATGGTGGGCAGCGTAGTGGCCCTGAACGAGCATGCCCAGATTATGGGTACGGACATGGTAAATGGCCGAAACTGCCGGTGGTACAAGCTGGGGGTTAACTCCCTGATGATGGTGCGATGGGCCATGGAGGGTTCGAGGAGCTGGCAGGATACGGTGCGGCGGGTAGCACATACCCCCCGGGCAGTTACCTGGCTCTACCCCTTTGCGGACGGACGCCAGGACCGCGGCGGGGTGATTGAGGCCGGCCGCCGGGAATCACGGCCCCGTACTATGCTGCGGTACGTGCCTGGTTGGCTGAAGAAGAGCGGGTTACTCCCCGACAATGAGTATGTTGAGGCCAACCCCTCGGGCCCATGGAACCAAGGTGCGCTGGTTCGGATGGATGACTGGCAGTATCCCCAGGGATACGGTGATTTTAACCGGGGACTCTTTGAGGATTGGCAGCTGGCCTACCATCCCGAGCGTTTTACGGACCCGGCGGGGATGTTGGTAGATAACCCAAAAGCTCCCGGCCTGCCCCTTGCCTACTATTTCGCCCCCCTCCGGGTAGCCTGGCCGGGTATGTTCGTGGTTACCAATCTGTTTATAACCCCGGAAATGCGTCTGCTTGCCATGAACGACTGGACCGTTCAGGTGCCCGCGGCCTCGAACGAGTACTCGGATTTCCAATGGCGGTATGACGAGCTGAACCGGACCCTGTGCCAGGCCTTGGAGGAGGGGCCGGTATCCTGGGAGAAGGCGTGGCAGTGTATCAACTTCCTTCAACCCTATGACGACCGGGGACACAAGACCCGGAACTTCTTCTATTACGGCATACGTCAGGGCCGGGAGCTGCCTCGGGAGGAGATCCAGGTTGGAGGGAGTGTGAGCCTGGCGGATCTGCACGCTCTGGTAATGAAAACCCGGTACGGCCAGTATGTGGACGAACCGGTTACCCTGGAATTCGGCAGGATTCTCGCAAGCCTGGACGGGTGAAATAATCATATTCCTTGACAGAGCGATACGTGCAACCTACTATTCCTTCGGGGAGTGCCATGAAGCTGCTGGTTTTTGTACTGAATAAGGAAGAATTTCTCGAAGATGTGCTGGAAGCCTATGTGGAAGCCGGAGTTGCCGGCGCCACCCTCTTGGACTCCGAGGGAATGGGGCGTTTTCTTGCCTATGAGGTGCCGCTGTTTGCCGGGTTTAAGGAATTCATGAAGGGCAATAAGCCTTACAATAAGACGATTATCTCGGTAATAAAAAATGATGCGGTCATAAGCCGGGTCAAAACCCTGGTAGATCAGGTTGTCGGCGGCCTAGAGAACCCTGGAACAGGAATAATGTTTACCATTCCCGTGGATTGGGCCACCGGATTAGTTCCCGAAGACGAAGAGGTTTAACCAAATGAGTTTGCTTTGTAAAATGATTTCTCCAGAATGGATTCTTGTGGATGAGGATGCTGAGAATAAGCAGGATTGTATCAAGAAGCTCATTACAGCATTGCAGGCGAGTGGAGACGTTGCGGATCCGGAGAAGTTGTATTCGGATATCATGGACCGGGAAGCCCTTTCTTCCACCTCGGTGGGATCCGGGTGTGCTATTCCCCACGCTCACTCCACCGCCATCGGTTGTACGAGGGTTGCAGCCCTGCGTCCTAAGAAACCAATTGACTTTCAGGGTCCGGACGGGGAGGAAGTGCGGCTTGTGTTTCTCATGGCGGGACCCAAAAAGGATACGGGAATTCACCTGAAGGTTCTCTCTAAGATTGCCCGACTGCTTCATGATCCGGCCTACCGCAGCAAATTCCTTGAAGCCCCGGATGCGGAATCCTTTTACGCCGTTCTCTGCCAAACGGAGACCTAGGCTATGCGGACGGAGCAACGATGGCGGGTGACCCGCTTTTTCATTACCAGCGCCGTTCTATACCTTACCTGGCTGATTTTTACCGCTAGTGTTGAACCCTTTTCCCTGATTGCCGGTGCCGTGGGATCGATATTCGTGGGCTCCCTTACCTATGATGAGTTCATCGCATCCCATGAGGCCTCCCTCAATTCCTTCATGCCCAAGCCCCTCATGTTGATTCTCTATTTATTTCTGCTGTTGTATTCCTTGTACGCTTCCAGCTTCACACTATTGGGAGCGGTATTCCATAAGCGAATAAATCCTCGGATCATCCATTTTAGAACAAGAATCAAGTCCGATTTAGGTAGAATGGTTCTGTCTAATTCCATCACCTTCACGCCGGGAACCATCACCATCGACCTGAATGATGATCACCTGATTGTCCATTGGCTTTTTTGCAACACATCGAATTCCCGCGCGGCGGGGGAGCAGGTAAAGGGCCGGCTTGAGGGGCTGCTGAGGAGGGTGTGGCAATGAGGGAGTTCATGCTGGAGGCGATGCAGTGGATTCTGGCCGGGGCATCTGCAGCGGTCTTTATTCGCTTGATTATTGGACCGACGGGGGCTGATCGGCTGGTGGCCCTCAATATTCTTTCCGGTCTGGCACTGGCGTTTTTGGTTACCCGGGGGGTTGCCCAGGGCCGGGCTCTGTACCTGGATGTGGCGTTGGTTTACGATATTTTCGGATTCCTCGGGTTCCTGGCCATTGCCCGGTTTCTGAAGGATAAGATTTCTGATGAGGACGGTTCCGCCTGATGGAAGTAGTACGAGAAATTTTCGCTGGTATTGCCTTCACCTTGGCGGGGATTTTTACCCTGGGGGGGATCATCGGGTTGTTTCGGTTTCCGGATGCCTATACCCGCCTTCAGGCCGGGTCCCTGGCGGGGACTACGGCGGTGATTTCCGTGTTTCTCGGCGCTTTGGCATTGGCCCCCAATTGGGCAGTCGCTGGCAGGATCATCATAATCATCATCTTTTTTCTTCTCTCCTCTCCCACCGGCGGGCATATTGTCGCCCGGTTTGCCTGGAACTCTGACCTCCCGGCATGGAAGCCCCGGGACCAGAAGCGGAGCGGGCCGGAGCGAAAGAAGAAAGCCGGGAAGGAAAGACGAAGGATACAGCTGTGGAGGGCATTCTTCCGCCGGTTTAGGAACCAGCGGGACAATGCCTCGGATTCTCAGGAAGGAAACACCGAGGGTGAATCATGATAATCCTTTTCTTAGGGCTGATCGTCGTACTCTCGGTGTATACCCTCATTTCTCGGAACCTGCTGTACGGGGTCATGGCACTTTCGGGGATCAGCCTTGTTTCTGCCCTGCTATTTTACATTCTTCAGGCTCCGGATGTTGCCATTACTGAGGCGGCGGTGGGTGCCGGGGTTTCAACGGTAATATTTGTTTGGGCAATTAAGGCAACCCAAAAAAGGGGGAAGGATGAGTAAAAACCGTACCCGCGGGGAATCTCCCTCAAGAATATCGTTTTATATCCAGATAGGCGTTTCTCTGGTTGCGGCTGGAATATTATTGGTTCCCTTGATATTCAGCGATGTCCCCTGGCCCGAGGCCGCCCGGGATTACCTCCAGGGTTCCGCCCTTGAGGATACCGGCGCCGTAAACACTGTGAGCTCCATCTATCTGGGATACCGGGTGTTTGATACCCTGGGGGAGACCATTGTTCTCCTGGTGGCGGTGAGCGGTACAATCAGCATTATCGCCTACAGCGGCTCTGTCTTAGCCAAGGGATTTAATCTGGATGAAGCGAATACCGTCACTCCGGTGGAGGGGATTCAAGGGAGGCGGCTGCGGACGGCTTTAATTGAGGTGGTAACCGGAAAGCTAGGACCAATAGTCCTGCTTTTCGGGGTCTATGTGATGCTTTACGGACATCTTTCACCCGGCGGCGGCTTTCAAGGGGGTGTGGTTATCGCATCGGGGGTGGTGTTTCTATCTCTCGGAGGGCGGCAGGGGGCTTCTACACGACTGACAGAGCCGAGAGTCCTTGCCGGTCTGGAGGCGGGGGCGTTTTTTATTCTCGTGCTTGCCGGGTTGAGCGGCAGCATTCTGGCCCAAGGTTTTTTTTCGAATTTTATTTCCGGTCTGGGGCTGCCTGATGTGGCGTTTATCGTGTTTCTCAACACGGTTATCGGGCTGAAGGTTGGCGCAGGCATCGGTTTCATGAGCATCGCTATGTTAGGGAGGGTACATGATTGAGCGGATACTGTTGGCATTGATCTTCCTTACGGGATTCACCGCCATCATTGGGAATCGCAATATCATCAAGAAGGTTTTTGGTCTAACCATTATTAATAACGCTGTCGTACTTCTGTTCATTATTGAAGGATCGGTTATTGGCAGTGATTCCCCGATACTGGGAGACGGGGTTCGATCTATCGTGGATCCTGTTCCCCAGGCACTGATGCTCACGGCCATTGTTATTGGAGTGTGCATAACGGCCTTGGCCCTGGCTCTGGCCTACCGGCTGCATCGGGCAACGGGGTCATTCAACATCGATACCATCTACCAGCGGCTGAATAGTAATGACAATGATTAATTCCGATATTGTGTATACTCTGGTGGGGCTGCCCCTGCTGGGCTCTGCCTTGGCGCTGCTTTCTAAGGCATTTTGGCCTGGTTCCAAGAACCGGGTTCTTGAGTATGCCGGTGCCTTCATTGGCCTTGCACTTCCCTGGGCGGTGCTGGTATATACCCTCCCTGATGTCCTAGACGGGCATGTGTACGGGGGGATAATCGGAGGTTGGAGTCCCCAGGTGGGTATCCAGTTCCGGTTTGACGGCCTTGCCTGGCTGGTGAACCTTATGGGCTTTACCGTGGCCGGAACCGCTTGGATCTACAGCCTCGGAAAGGGCCCCCGGGGTGCGGGATTCACCTCCGTATTCCTTATTCAGACCGCAGCCCTGGCGGCCACATCCATGACCGCAGATATATTCAACCTCTTTGTTTGTCTAGAGGTGATGGGAATCGCGTCCTACGTCTTGGTGGCTTCCAGTGAGAAACCTGGGGCGATTCTTGCTTCCTTCTCGTATTTGATGGTGAGCGCCACCGCCATGGTTTTTTTCCTGATCGGTATATTCGGGCTTTACCGGCTTACCGGGAGCCTGGGATATCAGGATATCGCTTCCTCCCTGGCTGCCCTTCCGGACCACGGAGGTATAGCCGGGGTGGTATCCATAAGCCTCATTGTTGGTGCCGTGGCTATTAGGGTTGCGATTATGCCGGTGTACGGATGGCTTCCCGATGCCCACGCCCTGGCTCCTCATAGTATTTCTGCGGTTCTCTCCGGGGTACTCATAAAGACCCCGCTTTTTGCGCTTTCCCGGGTGATTCTACTCATTCCTGCCGGGGCAGCCGCGGCCCAGCTCATGGGATATGCCGGGGCTGTGACCGCCCTGGCAGCGGTGATTATTGCTCTATCCCAAAGCGATGCCAAACGGCTGTTGGCCTACCATAGCGTGAGCCAGATCGGGTATGTGGTAACCGCATGGGGGGCAGCCCTCCATGTGGGGCCGGAAACCCCCCAGGGAGCGGCTCTGATGACCGCAGCCTTCCTCCACGCCCTCTTCCATGCCATGTTCAAGGGGCTGCTCTTTTTAACCATCGGAAATCTCAGCGATTCCGCCGGGGAACGGAACGTGTACCGCCTCAAAGGCGGTGCAGCCCTGCTTCGTCGCCAGGGAGAAATTCTGCCGGTTACGGCCCTTGCCTTTATGACCGCTGCCCTGGCTATTACCGCCATTCCGCCCATGAACGGGTATGTGAGCAAAACTGCTCTCTCCTATGCCCTGAAGGGAAGCTGGGAATACTATCTTCTCTTCGCAGCGGGGATCGGAACCATGGCCTCCTTTATCAAACTAGGAAAAACCTTCTTCGGCAAACCCGTCGCCGATTCGGCCCAAGGCCAACTTCAGTCCCAAAACCAACCTCATCCCCAGGGCCAAATCCAGGACCGAAGTGACGACCTGCCCCGGAAGGCCGAGGGATCAAATGGCTCCTCGGGGTTCGTGTTAGTGAGCCAGTCCATCCTCGCCCTGGCCGTTGCCGCTACGGGGATTTTCGGTCCTTGGATGTATCGCTTTGTACTGACCATGTTTGCCTCCGGGGCGGGGGAGAACCTGCAGTATGACCCGAGGGGTATGAAGGGGCTGAGCCTCTACAGTCCCGGGGGTATCCGGAACACTGCGATTATTCTTGCTGCGGGGTTCCTTCTCTATGTTCTCACCAGGACCCGGCCGGGAACCCGGTTGCTGAAGCGGATCAGGGACCGCCAGCGGGGCTTTCACGGCCTCTTAACATCCTTTACCCTGGGAACCCTGGCTATTGCGCTGTGGATGTACCTGAGGTAGGGGCTTTCTCCACGGTGATTCGCGCGAGGTATTCTTGCCCCGCCGCTTCAAACACCAGGGTCTTGGATAAGATCAAGGTTCCATTACTCGTTTTTCCTATGGATTTTAGGGGAATGGTGATTCTAATGGGTAAGGTATCGGGAAGCACCTCGGGTCTACGTGAGGAGTCCAGGAGTACCATGGTCTCGGTGTCCAGATCATCCGAATGAATTTCGACCTGGAGGATCACTGCTTGGTCTTCTTGGGAGGGCTCCCAGTCCACAGAGTAGTCCACCCGTACCTGATCCTTCCAGTGGAGGTAACCGGCACTATCGTCACCCTCCTGGTGAACTCTGGTTAGTGCAATAAGGTGATCCGGATACAGCACCATGTTAGATCCCGTAAGAATCTGTTCTTCAACGAATTGGCTGCCCAGGCGTTTTCCGGTGTCCAGGTAATACCGGGCCACATCGGGCATGATTTCATGAAAATCACCGCTAAAAAACTGAAAATAGGGCATGTGCCAATACTGCCGGGGATAGTCCTGGTAGTTTAGCAGTTCGGCCCCGTGGTCCATGGCCCGGAAGATGAATTCTTTCTTTTCCTCCAGGGGAATATCCGCCTGCTTTAGGTTGGTCAGAAAGGTTGTAAAGAGGGGCTCATCGGTGTAGGTGTTCAGCTGGTTTATATCCGCGCCGCGTTCCACCAGTTCCATAGCCTTCATGATCTGTCCGTCATCCAGTACAGCAATGATCGGGGTATAGTCCTTATACCCGGGTAGATCTGGATCCGCCCCCTGATCCAGGAGGACGTCAGCCGCCCAGTAGGAATCTGGATCTGTTAGGGCGTAATACAGGATATGGTAGCCGTTTTCCAGGCGGTGGGCCATGCCCTGGGCTGAAATATGGGGTGCGAACTCCTGGAACGCCTGGCGTAGTCCCCGGCGGATGAGAGAATGGGCGATGCTGTACTGGTTACCCGGCGGGATGTTCTCCAGCAGCTCCGGCGCCTCCTGTTTCAGGTATTCAACCTCTTCGATGAATCTCTCCTCCGAGGCGTAGGCGCGAAGGAACCAGATGAGACTCCGGCGCTTATCGCCTGCGGTGAGGGAGCGCTGTTGGGGGAATAACTCTATATACCGCTCCAAATCCGGGGCAAAGTTCTCCACCGGATCGTAGCGGGTGTCTGAATCCCGGGCGTCCCAGATGTCGAAGTGTTTGCTATTTATGTAGGTGTGTAGGACCGGATATCCGCCATTGCTCCGTAGATCGGGATCTGCACCGGCCTTGATGAGCACCTGGACATTCTCGAGCTGATCTGAGGCTGCTGCGGTGATTATGGCCGGGGTTCCGTTGGCGGCCCGGGAATCGGGGTCGACACCCCGATCGATCACCGCCTGGACCAGGGTGGGACTGCCGTACTGGACTGCCAGATGCAGGGGCGGCCAGCCGTCGGAATCCTTCTGTGCGGGATCGGCTCCGTACTGAAGAAGGGCCAGGGCGAACTCGGTATCCCGGCGGGCGATGGCGTAACCCAGGGGGGGATCATCGTTGATGTACCCGGCATTCGGATCGGCTCCATGCTTCAATAGCAGCTTCAGGCCCTCCAGAAAATCCCGGGATATGGATACCGTCAGGGGGGTGGAGGAGTTCCTGGCATGGCTGACCTGCACCTCGGCTCCGTGTTCGATGAGAAGCCGCATGGATTCCAAGTTTTTTTCTTGGGTGGCCCGGAAGAGGGCGTTGTAGTTGTAGCTGTTTTTAACGTTGGGATCGAACCCAGCTTCCAGGAGCAGTTTCAGCGCCTGGCTGTTGGGGACTGCGTGATGGGTCCAGGAATACCCGTCCACCGCAGGTGCATCGATGTACTGGTACCGGCGGAGCAGGGAATCTACGGTGCTCAGGTCGTTGTTCGCAATGGCATGGTAGAGATCGAAGTCCTTCCGGTAATAGGGAATGAGGGATTCGGGCTTTTCATCCGGGTTAAAGAGGGCCTGGATGTCCTGGGATACCTTGATTCCCTCCGGGAGGGGGGGGAGGTCCCGGGTGAACCGGGGGAAGAAATCGGGCAGGGACCGTTCGCCGGTTTCCAGGAGGGTTCGGGCCTGCTCTCTGGCTGCGTCCCAATATTCGGCCTGCCACTCACCTCCCTGCAGCAGGCGCCACACCTCGATACCCCTGGTGGTGGTTGCTACCTGGAGGTTGTTGCTGCCACGGTAGAGAATTCCGATTCCCACCAGCTGGGCATGGGCGAGAAGCGGGAAGTCCCAAGGGGTGGCAGCCAGACTCAGGCCGATGTCTTCCATGAGCAGGCGGGTCTCTTCCTCGGTTAGGTACCCTGCGGCGTATCCCCAGCGGACCAGGGAGGAGAGGCGCCCCAGTTCGAAGACGCTGAAGGAGCTTAGGGTCATGAAGGAATGATTTCGGAGAATGAAATCCAGGGCGCCGATATCAGAAGCGGCATCGGGCTGCTCTTCAAGATAGGAATCCCAGAATCCCTCTTCGAGAAAGCGGTTGGGTTGCCCCATCTCCTGGGGATGGTCCAGGAGGATGTCCAGCACCCGGCGGTACAGTCCGGGAAAGCCCTTGGTGTAGGCCAGGTTGTCCAGGGTGGAGAGCAGGTCCTGGCGGGAGAAAACCTCCCAGACCGGTTCCAGGACGGCTTTTGCGTGGGAGGCGTTTTTTTCCGGATCATCCCCGAAGGACAGGGTGGCCGGATCTCGATTATTCGCGAGATTGACTGCACCGGAGGCGAGGATTCCCAGTTGTACCATGGGTTCCCGGGGTGCGGGATCTGACTGGGCTTGCCTGCGGCTCAGGGCATCGTGCAGCCACCGGGATTCGGGCTGTTCCAGGATCGGAGCCTGGGGTGTCTGGGTTGGGGACGGGGTGGCACAGCTCAGGACGATGGCGGAGAGGAATATCAGGATTAACAGCAGGAAGGTAAGCTGGCGGGAAATCCTGGGGACGGAACCGGGGGTAGGGCCGGACCGAGATATGTTCGAAGAAGGGAGTGATTGGCGTACATTCATTGGGTATCCTCCGGGGGTTGATTGAAGCGGGATGACGTTAGAATCTTCCAGGAAAAAAAGAATAAAAGACCGATTACGGGAATGAGAGCCAGAGCCCAGAGTTTGCCCTGAAAGAGGCCGAGGAAGAATACCCGCATGAGGTTTCCGCCGTCCAGAAAGCTGGTGATGGGGCCGTCATACCCGGGAACGGTGAAGCCCACGTCCTGAGCCAGGGTGGTGAAGAGGGGGGCAAGCCCGCTGGCGGTGTAGAGTACGGCGATGAGCACCGGGATGCCGATGATGACCGACCGGATTACGTTGCCCCGGGCGGCTACAGTGATCATGGCTACCAGGCCGACCATATTGGCTAGATCGCCGATGGGGATGAAGCGAACACCGGGAAGGATGAAGGCCAGAATCAGGGCGATGGGTATGAGCAGGATGGCTGAGACGATGACGGAGGTATGGCCTACGAGAATGGCGATGTCCAGGCCCATGGCGGCATCGGCGAGTTTCGGTACCCGGCGTTTCAGGAAGGCGGTCATTTCTTCGGAGACGATCATGAGTCCCCGGCCGAGCAGACCGCTCATCATGGGAAGAAGGGTTACCACCGCGGCGATTTTTACCGCCAGTTCAAGGATATCCTTAACCTCGTAGCCCCCTGCTATACCAAGGCTCAGTCCTATGAGGAATCCGAGGACCATGGGTTCGCCGAGCAAGCCGAGTCGGCGCCGGATGGCCTCGGGATCGGCTTTGAGGTGCTTGATTCCCGGGGTACGCTCCAGGAGCCAGTTTCCTACTAGGCCGATGGGATAGTAGGTCAGGGCCGAGAGGGTACTGATGGTGATTCCCTTGAGGTTGCCGAACTCGGCGACCTGGGGTTTCGCGCCGTCTGCAAGTTTGAGGGTGATGACGGCCAGGATGAGGGCGCTGGCGATGCCCAGGAGGGTGCTTCCGGTGGTCTGCACAATCAGGGCGGCCATGAAGATGAAATGCCAAAAGTTCCATATATCAATGTTGACGGTTTTGGTCCAACCGGGGAGGAGCATGAGGATGTTCACCAGGAGGATCAGGGGGATGAGAATGGCGGCCAGGGGATAGGCCCAGGTTATGGCAGCCAGGGGAGGCCAGCCGACATCCAGGATGGGGTAGTCTAAACCGGTGCGCTCAGCCAGGGCGGTGACCGCCGGCCCCAGAGCCGCAACAAAAAAATCGAAGACCATGAAGATTCCCACGAATCCTACGGCTATGGTCAGGCTGGCCTGAAGGGCTTTTTTAACCGGTACCCGGAGTACCAGGCTGAAGACCAGGATGATGAGGGGCAACATGGTATATGCCTTAAAGGAAAGGATGTATTCGACTATCTGGGTTATCTGTTCCATCCCTGTAGTTTACCAGGGAACCAGAGGTTTGGGCCAGGAAGTTCTTGAAAATGAGCCTGGGTTGCAAGGGGTATGTAGTGCGCAAAAGGTTGTAACTTTATACCCCAGGGACACCACCCCCGGGGCCCGGGAAGGCGTCCTACACTCAAGGCTTTGCTGGAGTTACTGAACCTGGCGGGGAACCGGCCATCCGTATTACTCTATACCGTAATCCCGGATTTTCTGGAGGAGGGTTTTCCTGGTGATGCCCAGTTCGGCGGCGGTATGGGTTCGATTGCCGCCATGGCGGAGCAGGGCTGCGGTTATGGCGTGTTTTTCCAGTTCCCGGAGGGAGGACCCGGCCGGGGGGCGGGAGTCTGGAGAACGGGAGTCCGGGGAACGGGAGTAGGGGGAGGAGCCGGTCTGAGCAGCCGGACGAAGCTCCGGGAGGGCTTGGAGAATCTGGGCCTCGGTGACGCGTCGGTTGTCCGATAGAATGGCACAGCGTTCCAGGATGTTTTCCAGCTCCCGTATATTGCCCGGAAAGCGGTACTGTTCCAGGCGTCGGATGGCCTCGGGTTCGACGGATAATTCAGCCAGACCGAGACGGTTTCGGATGGAATCCAGCAGGATGGCGGTGAGCTCCGGGAGATCCTCAAGACGGTGACGCAGGGGAGGTAGGGTTATAGGGATGACATTGAGCCGGTAGTAGAGATCCGTTCGGAAGGTGCCCTGGGTAACCATTTCTGCCAGGTTCCGGTTGGTGGCGCAGATAACCCGGATGTCCACGGGAATTTCCCGGGGATTTCCCACCCGGCGAACCGTACCTTCCTGGAGTACCCGGAGGAACGCCGCCTGCATGGAAAGGGGAAGTTCCCCGATCTCATCCAAGAAGAGGGTGCCGCCCTGAGCCGTTTCGAAGAACCCCTCCCTGCGGGTTGCTGCACCGGTAAAGGCACCCTTTTCGTAGCCGAAGAGTTCGCTTTCCATGAGTTGTTCGGGTAGGCTCGCCAGGTTGACCGGCAGGAAGATCCGGTCGTGCCGGGGGGACTGCTGATGGATCCACTGGGCGGTAACCTCCTTTCCGGTGCCGCTCTCCCCGGTGAGCAGAATGGTTGATTTGGTGGCTGCGGCCTTCAGCGCCAGGGTGTAGTTTCGGCTGTTCTGGGGTGAGGAGCCCCAGTAGCAGGAGGTTTCGGGGATTTCCCGGGTGCGCCGTTCCAACTGTGCGGTGTGCAGGGTCCTGCGGATACGGAGTAGAAGCTCCTCGGGATCGTAGGGTTTTGTCAGGTAGTCCCTGGCGCCCAGTTTCATGGCCTGCACCGCATCCGCCACCTCGCCATGGGCGGAGAGAATAATGACCGGGGTAGTGATTCCCAGGGCTGTAATCCAGGCTAACAGCTCTAACCCGTCCATGCCGGGCATTCGCAGGTCTAGAAGGATGAGTTCGTAGACCCTACGGCTCAAGAGAGACTGGGCCTCCAGGCCTGAGGCTGCACTCTGGCATTCGAATCCCTCCAGTTCTAAGAAACGGGAGAGACTCTGGCGGACATTTTGATCGTCATCGACAAGGAGGGTGGTCATGGTTTCTCCGGAAGTATAAGGATAAGGGTTGTACCCTGGGAGCCGGTATTCCCCAGGATGAGGTCGCCTCCGGCGGCCTGGGCGAACTGTCGGGAGATTGCAAGGCCCAGCCCCGAGCCCTGGGCCTTGGTGGTGGCGAAGGGGGAAAACAGCCTGGGTAACAGATCCGGATCGATGCCGGGGCCTCGGTCCGTCACGGATATTCGGATGTTACGCCGCCGTATTTCCGCGGTTATGTGGACCGGCGGGGGACTGCCCGCTTGTTTGGCGTTGGTTATGAGATTTTCGAAGATTGAGCGCAGGTGGTCTGGGTCTATGAAGATCCTTCCAGGGATGCCCTGGGGTACAGCAATTTCTTGGGGATACTGGCGTTGTAGATCTGTCATGAAAGATTCTAATGCCAGATATTCGGGCGAACCCTGGGGAGCGACAAGAAGCTGGCGGATCTTTCCGCTGAGGCGATTCAGGCGCTCCACCTCCTGGGTTATGCTCTGGATATCCTGCTGGGCCTCAGGTGGGCTCAGGCGTTCCAGCACCCCCAGGCGCAGGCTGATGGCGTTGAGGGGGTTTTTAATCTCGTGGCTGATGGTCCGGGAGGCCTCTCCAAGGGTTACCAGGCTGCGCTGGGCCTCCAGGGTCTGACGGTACCGCTGATTTGTCAACAGGATCCGGGCGATCCAGGCCATGGCTCCTCCCAGGACTCCCACCAGAACCACGAAGGTCGACCAGGTGAAGAAGGTCGGCCTCGGGGGTGAACTGGGTACTGCCTTGAGGTAGAGCAGGCTGGGCGGGTTTTGTACCGGTAGTTCTCCGGGGAACCCCTGGCCCTCCCGGGGCGGGGGCGGAAATCCCCGGCTTGCAAACCGCCGGAGGTAGATCAGACTATCATCCCGGGATAGACGGCTGAGCTGTTCCTTCGGGGCCTCGGGATCTGCAGTGAGGTGTTCGGGGGCGTCTCCTTGGGCCACCAGGGGGAACCCGGATTCGTCGTAGAGGGCGAATCCGGTAATCTCCAGGGGGAGGTCTCCCGAGGCCCGCTGCAGGTAATTCCCCGAAGGATTTGACCGAACCAGGGCAATGGTTTGAGCCAGGGCTTGTTCGAGCTGGTACTGGGTAAGCAGTCTGCCCCGGGATATCTCGCTCTGGAACACCAGGAAAAACATGGCGGAAAGCAGGAGGAAAACAAGGGTGAGGAGAAAGAGCGTAATTGCCGGCTGTCTGGTTCTCATGGGGATCCTATTCATAACTTAATGCCTTTATGGGATCCAGTCTACTTGCCCGGAAGGCGGGGTAGAACCCGAAAAACAGTCCGATAGCCGTGGAGACACCCAGGGCCAGCATAATCGCCCCGGTGTTGGGCATAAAGGCCCAACCCAGGGTATTTGAAACCGCCAGACTGACCCCCATCCCGACTCCCACGCCCAGAATTCCTCCCAGGGAGGTAAGAACCCCGGCCTCGATAATGAATTGCCCCATAATAACCCCGGGAGCCGCACCGATGGCCTTTCGGATCCCGATTTCCCTGGTCCGTTCAGCTACAGCCACCAGCATGATATTCATTATTCCGATGCCCCCCACCAACAGGGAAATTGCGGCTATGCCGGAGAGCAGGAGTTGCAGGGTTCCGGTTACCTCCGAAGCGGTCTGGGCGATGGTCGCCGGGCTTAACACCCGGTAGTTCCCCTCCCCAAGAATCTTATCCAGAAACTCCTCCAGGTCGGCCTGGACGGCCAGGGGATCGGCTCCCGGTATAATCCGGATGGACAGAGAACCTACCTGGGAGCTGCGGGTATACCGTTGTGCGTAGGTCTGATAGGGAATGTATACGGCGCTGTCGTAGCTTACCCCGAAACCGGCGGATTTTTCTTCCATCACCCCGATAATCTCGAAGGTCCTGATCTGTCCTCCCCCGGTTATTCGGACCCGTTTACCCAGGGCATCCTCTTCGGGAAACAATTCCTCGGCTACCTCGGATCCAAGGACTACCAAGGATCGCCTGGCAGCCTCGTCAGCCTGGGTAAAAAAGCCCCCGGCTTCCGGGCTGTAGTCCATGACCGAAGCGAACTCTGCGGGAACCGCATTGGCGGTTCCCTGCCAGGTTTGATCGCCGCTGCGGATTTGTACCCCCGTTTGGCTTTGGGGGAGGACTGTGGCTATATCCGGAATAAAGCGCAGGATGGGTTCAATAAGCTCCCCGGTAAAATTATCCCGGATTTCCCGGCTGCCGCCCCGGGGGCTAACGGTGAGGTTTTCCAGACCGGCCTGGGCAATAGAACTGGTAACGCTGGCTGAGGCGCTCTCCCCCAGGCTGGTGATGGTTATTACCGAGGCAACCCCGATGACAATACCCAGCAGGGAAAGCAGGGTCCGCATTTTATTAGAGGTCAGGCTGTGGATAGCCAATCTGAAGTTTTCTAGGATCATGGTTGTACTCCTCCTGCCGGTCCGATATCCGATTCAATGAGGCCGTCCCGGATGGTGATGGTCCGCCGGGTCATAGCACCGACCTCGGGATCGTGGGTTACCATGACCACTGTAAGTCCTTGTCGGTTGAGATCCTGGAAAAGCTCCAGGATCTGATGCCCGGTTTTTGAGTCCAAGGCACCGGTGGGCTCATCGGCAAGGAGAAGACTCGGCTGGGTAACGATGGCCCGGGCGATGGCGGCCCGCTGCTTCTGTCCCCCTGAGAGCTCGTTGGGTTTGTGGTGTACCCGGTCAGCCAGACCAACCCGTTCCAGGGCCTGGACCGCGAGTTTTTTGCGTTTTGCCAGGGATACACCGGCGTAAAGCAGAGGAGCTGCTACGTTCTCCAGGATGCTGGTGCGGTTCAGGAGATTAAACTGCTGAAAAACAAAGCCTATCTTCCGGTTTCGCATCCGGGCCAGCTGGCTCTCCCGCATCCGGGCGGTTGATTCTCCGTCGATGAGAATTGATCCCCCGCTGGGGGTATCTAAACAGCCCATGAGGTGCATGAGGGTGGACTTCCCGGATCCGGAAGGGCCCATTATGGTGGTTAATTCCCCGGGGTTTATGGTGATTGAAACGCCCCGCAGGGCATCCACCCGCACCGCTCCCATCTGATAGGTTTTTTCCAGGTCGACGGTTCGGATAACCGGTTCGCCGGACGGACTCTTGAGAAGGGATATGCCTTCAGGTTTCTGCTTCATCTCGGTATCTCCTAATTCCGGGTGCCGGAGGGGCCGGTGGGGCCGGAGCTACCGCTGGGTGGTGCTGGGCCGTCTGCTGGGGGTGCGAAGCGGCTGGGGTCGCCTCCCCGGCTTCCCTGGCCGCTGCCAGGCAGTCTCAGCCCTGGAAGAGAGAAGCCGTTTTGGGCGCTGGTCTGTTGAGACATGACTTCCTCGGCCGCTGCAGCCGAAACAACCTGAAGCCCATCCTGAACCTCTCCGGAGATTTGGTACTCCAGCAGGCTGTGTTCCTGGATTTCCACCGGGAGAGGACTAACCCGGAGGGGATCCTGGGAAACGACCTGGTAGAGTATACCCCGGTCCTCCGTGAGGGATTGGACTGCCCGTTTATCCACAATCAGGGCCTGTTCCTCGGCTGAAACAAACACCGAGCCCGAGAAACTAAAACCGGGCAGGATACTTTCCGGCACCTGGTCTAGGCTGATATCCACATCCACAACGGTGTAGCCGTTTCCGGTGACTGTTCCCTCCTGGGCAATTTCGAGGACAGCTCCGTAGACCGGAGTATCTTCCAGGGCATCGAAGTATACCCGCACCTCTTGCCCTGGTTTGATCCTGGGAACATCCAATTCGTCAACGGATACCGTGGCCATAAGGTCGTGCCTGGTGATGATCCGGGCGATTGTCCCTCCTTTCTCCACGGTATCGCCGGATTCCACCGGCACCTCAACCACCAATCCAGAGAACCCTGCATACAGCCGGTAGTTTGTTCTCTTCTCTTCCAGGAGGGCGAGCTGGCTTCGAAGCAGGGCAAGTTTACGGGGTGATCCGGAAATGGCCTCCTGTTCAATTTGGTACTCCAGTTCGGCAATCTGGTAGGAAAGCTCACTGTTGTCCAGCCGGGCGATAAGATCACCCTGATCAATCCACTGCTGTTCCCGGACCTCCAGACTCTCTAGGCTACCCGCCAGGGAAAAGCTGTAGTTCCTGGATTCCCGGGGCTGGACATTACCTGAGATCTCCACCTCCTGGCGCGCCGAGGCGGCTTGTACCTGGTAGATGGCCGTATCCTGGGCGAGGCTGAGCTGCCGGGCGGTTGGATTGGCCTGATCGGAGGTTGGCTCTGCCCCATCCCCGGGACGGTTCCGGTCTGTAGACTGGTCTGAGGCAGCACCAGTGAGGGGGACATTCGCCTGGGAGATGAGGATGTAGGCTCCCGTGCCCCCTCCCAGGATTACAATGGCCAGTACGGAAATGATTATAATAACGGTTCGTCGTCTCATAGGGTTATCCTTGTTTGCTGAATTTCTAGGGATAGGATGTTCAGGGCCAACATGCGGCCCTGAATTCGGGATAGTTCCAGGTTCCGCCGGGCTTGCTCCAGGGCTGACGCGCTGGAGAGGCCGGATTGAACGGCTTGAGCCGTTTTATCCAGGGCGGTCTGACGGACCTGGGTTTGCAGACGCCAGGATTTAATCTCGGTTTCTAGGGAGGTTATCTGGCTTGCCAGGTTTCGGATCTGCCTCTGGCCCTCGGAGATTGCCTGGTCGAGGGCGAGCTGGGCGGTGTTGACCTGGATTTGGCTGTTCCGGCGGGTGAGGGCTTCCTCCTTGGTATTCTCCGAAGTCCAGGAACCCGAGAGGGTGATGTTCCATAGGTCCTGGGGGTTTTGGGTTGAACCCATGGTAACCGAGAGTCCGATGTCCCAGGCTCCGGGGTTCTCCAAAACCGCCCCGGCCCAAAGGGATCCGGAGAGTTGGTCGGTGGTATACCTCCCCCCCGCTCCGGCGGTAAGCCTCACCTGGGGATCATAGGACACCATGGCTTCGGCATCCTGGATCATAATACGTTCCAGGGAAGCTCTGGCCGTGCGGAGACTAGTCAGATCCGCCAGAGCAGGGACTGTCGGCAGCCGGGATTCATCGGGTTGATCCAGGGGGATGGCGAGCAGGGTTTCAGGGGTGAGCTCCAAGATACCGGTTAGCTCCCCTAGTTCTGTTACCCCGGCTTCCAAAGCGAGGGTGGCCAGTGAAATGGTAAGCTCTCCGGAGAATTGTTCCTCAAGCAACTCCTGGACAGCCAGACTGCTCTCTGCCAGATTGTCGACCTTTCGGGCGGTGTCCAGCTTCTGGCCGACGCTTTCCAGGGCACTCTCAGCTTGGAGAATCTTCTGGTGTTCGCTGTGGATCGTCTGAAGGGTTGCAATAATGGTTGCGGCGATGTCGAGGCGGGTTTGTGCATGAGCCCGAAGATTATCCTCCAAACCCTGGCGGTATTCTACACTGGCACTGTCCGGGATGGAGACAAGGTCGTCCAGGGTAAGCTGGTATTCCAGGGTTCCCTGGATGGAGGACCCTTCTGCCAGCTGAGGAACGAGCTCCAGGGGAGCGGAGATACGGAGGCTCTGGTTTCGGGGCAGATTGAGCTGGACAACCGGGGTGGCTGTAAGGCTTGAATGGCCTTGGTCTGTCCGGCTGCTGTAGCTGATCCCCTGGGTGCCGGTGGAGAGAGAAATTTGGGGCTGTTCGATTCCCAACCGCAGGGTCTCGCGGTTTTCCAGGAGCTCCCACTCCAGGTTGAGACGCTCAAGTTCAGGACTGGTGGTTTCAGCCGCCCGGATGAGTGACTCAAGCCGGAGGGATTGGACGGATGATTCCTGGGCGGATACCATCCCCAAGCCGACGGTAAGAACGAACAGGAGCCCGAAGGCTCCTGTTCGTAGGGTGTGTGTTGAAATCCTTTGGTACTGCTGCATGGTGATTAACTTGCAAAATGCGTGCCAAATAAACAAAAATGAATTTGTTTTTGTGAATTATTGGGAGGTGCACCATTCAAGGCCGCCTACAGGCCTTCAGGCCTGTCTGACTCAGCATTTCGGGGTTATTTTGGATTTCTAACCCTACCAAGAGGATCTATAGGAGGGGATTGAACTGGTACAAAAGTATCCACTGTCCGGAGCTGGGTAGTATTGTTACAGCTCCTCTTGGATTAATCGGTCCAGCTGCTCCTGGGCTTTGGGGAAGTCGAAATCCTCTAGGGCTTGGCGGATCTCTGAGAGTGGTTGTTCCCAGGTGTGGTAATCTGGGTTGGATAATAGGTCGCGGATTTGCGGAAGGGCTGCACTATCGCTCGAGGAGATCAATGCTAAAAGGTCCTCCAATCCTTGGCGGAGCTGGTCGGGTGACCTGTTAGATGCGTATCGGGATGATGATTCTGCAGGTAGGTCCTGGGTCGAAATCCATCCCTTCAGGGATTCAATTAGGGAGGTGATGCCTTGAAGCATGGTTTCTTCCAATTTTTCCACGCCCTTTGCATCAGGAGTGGTTTGCAAAGCCTCGTTCAAGGCAGCTACCTCGGATTGTAGTTCCCGAGCGCCCAGGGTGCCCAGGATGCCTTTCAAGGTGTGGACTTCCCGAATTCGTGCTTTCAGGCCGGAACTCTCTGCTAGGGATTGGTACCGTTCCGTAAAATCCTGGTAGGTGGTATAGAAGGTGCGGAGAAGACGCTGGTATAGTTTGTAGTTTCCCTGGAGTCGGCGGATTGCCCCGGCCTTATCCACGGTGGGAAGGTTCGGTACCGCGGGGGAGTCATCCCGGATATCCATCGAAGTATCCTCGGCCTGGTCCTCTTGAATTTCCAGGGAGTCAATGCCCTGACCACGGGAATCCAGGAGATTAAGCATGGTCTGAAACAGGTGTTCGATGACAATGGGCTTGGTGATGTAGCCGTTCATACCCGCTTTATGCACCTGCTCCTCAACCCCTGCCATGGCATCAGCAGTCATGGCCAAAATGGGAATGCTCCCAAAGGCCTGGTCCTTGCGAATTTCTTCCGCTGCAGAGTAGCCGTCGAGCACGGGCATTTGCAGGTCCATGAGAATAAGATCCGGGGGGGTCAAGGCTTTGGCCGCATCCTGTACCGCCTGGATGGCCTGCTGTCCATTGAGGGCTTCTTGGACTTCTAACCCCTCGGCTTCCAACACTTCCCGGGCTACTTGGCGGTTTATTTCGTTGTCTTCCACCAACAGGATCCGGATTTTACCGAGGGCATGGAGTTCCGCACTGAGTTTATCCAACGCGGTACCCCCTGTCTTGGATGGCCTTAATTCCTCCCCTAACACTGCCATGAGGGTATCAAAGAGCCGGGATTGGCTAACCGGCTTGCTCAGGAGAGCATCCACACCGTTGGTTTCCAGAATGTCCGGAGAGAGCTCGTCCCCGAAGGCGGTCACGAGGATGAAGACTGCATCGGACTGCGGACCTGTCTGTTCCCGGATGGCACGGATGGTTTTTAAACCGTCTTGGTCGGGCATCTGGTAATCAATCAGAAAGAGGGAGTAATGGTCCGGAGGGTGGGATTCCAGGGCCTTGAGACTGTCCTGGCCGCAGGAAACCCGGTCCACCTGGAGGCCGAAATGCTCCATGTAGCGGGCCATGACCTCCCGCATCGCTTCGTTGTCATCGGCCACCAGGGCTCGTTTATCCCGAAGGATCTGAGGAGCAGCCAGGCTCTGGGGTTGAGCCTGATCTGCCTGCAGGCCCAGTTCCAGGGTAAAGAAAAAGGTGGTTCCTATGTCCTGCTGGCTATCCAGCCAGATTGTGCCGCCTTGAATTTCTACCAGGCGTTTGGTAATGGATAGGCCAAGACCTGTTCCTCCGTATTTCCGGGTAATGGAGCTGTCGGCCTGACTAAAGGCTGCAAATAAATTATGTTGCTGGGCCGGGCTCATGCCTATTCCGGTATCGGCGACGGAGAACCTGAGTACCACCCGCTGGCGGTTGAACCGTGCTACCTGAATATCCACCCGGACTTCCCCGTGATGGGTGAACTTGACGGCATTTGAGCAGAGGTTCAGAAGAATTTGGTGAAGCCGCAGGGGATCGCCGATGAGCATCATTGGAACATCGGTTCCCTGGGAGAGGATGAATTCCAGGTTCTTCTCCTGACACTTCAGACCGATGACTCCCACAAGGCCGTCAATGATATCCTGAAGATTGAAGGGAGTGGATTCAATACTGAGTTTCCCTGCCTCAATCTTCGAAAAATCAAGAATGTCGTTGAGAATCCCCAGAAGGTTCTGGCTTGCCTGGGTGATTTTATCGGTGTAATCCTGCTGCTGGGCTGTGAGGGACGTCCGGGAGAGCAGGTGGGACAGCCCCATAACGGCGTTCATCGGGGTGCGGATTTCATGACTCATATTCGCCAGAAAGCTGCTCTTCGCCTTGGTTGCCTGTTCGGCGATTTCCTTAGAACGGCTCAGTTCATCGTTGAGGTGCTTGAGATCGGTAATATCGCTGGAGAGCCCGAAGAGGCCGAGGATGCGTCCCCGGCTGTCGAAGAGGGGGCGTTTGCTGGTACGCTCATACCGGCTGTCCCCCGCTAGTCCGATGTAGTGGTGGATCCGATCGGTTACCGGCTGGGCGCTTCGCAAGACCTCTTTATCTTCTTCCCAGAATTCCTCAGCGATTTCCCGGGGGAAGATCTCAAAGTCTGTTTTGCCAACGGCATCGCGCCAATGGGCGAATCCTAGGAGTAGCGCGAACTGCTGGTTAACAACCCGGTACCGTCCCTGGACATCCTTGATGAACATATAGTCCCCGGCGTTTTCCAGGATGGCAATGAAGTCCCGGGTCATTTCGATGAGCTCTGAGATATCCCGAAACAACATGACAGTGCCGATCTGCTCTCCTTCCCGGGTGAGGGGAACACTGGAGAGTTCGGCATTGAAGGCTGTGCCGTCCTTGCGCCAGAGCAGCTCATCGCCGTTTTTATACACGGTTCCCTGGGTCCGGGTTCGCAGGACCGGGCATTGGTCCTCGGGGTAGGGGGAGCCCTCGGGCAGGGTATGGTGGAAGAGGGTGTGGGGATTGCAGCCCTTGAGCTCCTCCTGGCTGTATCCCAGAATCGCGCTTGCAGCGGGATTGCTGAACATGATCAGACCCTGGTCGTCCAGTTCAATAATCCCCTCCTGGACAGATTCGAAGAGCAGCCGGAGCTGCTCCTCCGCCTGGCGTACCTGGGCCTCACGGTTCCGGATCTCGGTAATGTCGGTAATCAGGGCGAAGGAGCCCAATTGAAAACCGTCATTGGTACTCATGGGTGCAAGGTTGACGAGGCACGGCACCAGGCTGCCCTCGGATTTCTGGAAGCATAGATCGTAGGAACCCTCAGTTCCCGCTAACTCCTGAAAGGATTCCTCCCAGCGCCGGCTGTCATCGGGAGCCATAAAGGATTCCAGGGGGCGGCCGAGAATATCCTCCTCCCGGCGATCCAGAATCTGACAAAAGGCGGGATTGGCTTCCATGATTTCGCCGTAGGTATTGATGATGGTAAAGCCTTCCTGGGCGGTCCGAAGAATCTCCCGGAGCCGGTGTTCGGAGTTCGCTGCCTGTTGTAGCGCACGCTGAAGCTCGGTTGTCCGGTTATCCACCTCCTGTTCCAGGCTGCGTTTATGGGTATCCAGTTCCTCCTGGTACTTGCGGTTTTGCCGGGTGTATTCCCAAAAGGCCTGGCTTAGTTCCTGAAATTCCGCGCTTCCCCCATGGTGATGGGGGGAGAATTCCTGGGAACCATCCTCGCCAAGGCTTCGGACCCCCCGGGTCAGGGCTGCCAGGGGAGTAGTGACCAACCGGGATGCCGCGATACTCATGAGAATCCCCATCAGGGCCAGGCTGATACCCAGGGGGAGGATACCGGATCGAATGAAGTGATTCTGCTTGTCTAGGTAGATAGATTCAGACATGGCGGACAGCAGAAACCCCGGAGGCTGGGTCAGGCGCTGGGAACTCAGGATGTACCGGTTGTTTCCTAACGAACGGGAAACCGGCCGGTCCGACTCGAGGATGTCCATGAGCTCCGGCCCCCGGGGTAAATCGGTCAGGTATTGGCTGGGAACACCGGTGTTACGGCCGTCGGTACTGAAGTACCCGAACCAAAAAAGATTGCCTGGGGGTACGGCGAGAATGTTCCGGATATTATCCATGGTAACATCCATGCCGATGACCCCGTACACCTGCCCTGAGGGCTGTACCAGAGCCCGGACTACTCCAATATTGACCAGATCTTCGGTAACCGATGGATAGGGTTCGGTGAGCACGGTCTTGCCGCCCTGGGAGGCAGCCTGGATGTACCAGGGCCGCAGTCGCGGATCGTAGGCAGTGTTGCGCTGTCTCGGGTGGCTGCGGACAAAGCTGCCGTTCGCCCTGCCCATGTATACTGAGTTAACCGCAGGGTGGGTCAGGCGGTAGGCATTAAAGATGTTGATGATTGTCTGTTCCCGGGGCCCTGGTGATAGCGTGAAGACCTCGGGGTCTGCATTCAGGTAACTGGTGAAGTCCTGGTGGTCTTCTTGGGAAACCGTTTGAATCCCCGCCAGGGTTTCCAGGTCCGATTTAGTACGCTCAAAGTAGGTATCCAGCTCACGGGTAGCAGCGGCTGAACGCGTGTACAGGATCTCCAGGCTTTCTTCGTAGGCTCTGGATTTCTGGAGAAGATAGAGGCTGAGCCATCCGCTGCCCATGACTACCAGAGAAATAACAAGTAGGCCGAGCAGCAGCTGGGTTCGGAGTTTCATGATCTACCGCTCCAGGGCTTCCCGTTCTTCGGACAGCTCTACTCCGGAGCGGGCGATGTTTCGGAAGGTTTCGGTGAGCCCCTGGAAGACCTGGACGAGGGTCGGGTCGAAGTGGGTTCCCGATCCATCCAGGATGGTTTGTACAGCCAGGGAATGGGGGAAGGGCTGCTTATACACCCGTTTACTGATCAGGGCATCGTACACGTCGGCAATGGCCATAATTCGGCCTGCCAGGGGGATATCTTCTCCGGATAATCCTTGGGGATACCCGGTTCCATCCCACTTTTCATGGTGGGTGTAGACGATTTCCCGGGCGTACCGGAGGAAGCTTGTGGTTCCGATGGACTGTTCCGCCTGAAGCAAGGCCTGGTATCCCAGGGTGGTGTGGGATTTCATAATCTCGAATTCTTCCTTGGTCAGGGGGCCGGGCTTTTGGAGGATCGCATCGGGGATTCCCACCTTGCCGATATCATGGAGGGGGGCGGACTTGTACATCCGGTAGATGTCCTCGTCGTTGATTTGCTGGGCGTACCCGGGCAGATCGGGCAGGGAGATGGCCAGGGTGCGTACGTAGTTCTGGGTCCGCCAGATATGGCTGCCGGTTTCCTTGTCCCTGGTTTCCGCCAGACCGGCGAGACTGGCGATGGTCACATCCTGGGTGATGGTCAGTTCCTTGGTACGCTCCCGGACCCTGCGCTCCAGTTCGCGGTTCTGGAGGGTGAGGTGGTTCCTGGCGGCTCGGAGTTCCAGGTGGTTCCGCACCCGGGCCAGAACGATCAGGGGAGCTACGGGTTTTACCAGGTAATCCACGGCTCCGAGCTCTAAGCCCTGGGCTTCATCCTCAGTTTCGTCCTTGGCGGTTACAAATATGACCGGAATATCCCGGGTTCTGGGATTCTTCTTAAGTGATTTGCATACCTCATAGCCGTCCATTTCCGGCATGAGGATGTCCAGGAGGATAAGGTCCGGGGGATCATCGGATTCAGCAATCTGGATACCGCGATAGCCCTCCTTGGCCGCTTTAATCCGATAGTAGGGGTTCAAAATATCATCCAGTACGGCGAGGGTAGAGGGTGAATCATCAATGATTAGTATGGTGTCTTGCAGATCTGTTTGTTCCATCTCCGGCAACATCCTTCAGACCAGGGGATTGGTCAATGTAACGAGCCTACTGTTGTATACATGATACTGCACACAACCCAACTATTCTTAAGTATGGGGCGGAACAATTGATTTCACAAGCAACCTGCAGGAAAATTTGCGAACCAGGGCACGGGGACTGTCCCGTGAGCCGGGGCTCCGCTCTAACACGGAGCGGGTCGAGGGGTTGATTTATCCCCTATCAGGGGGAGTTTGTGGTATAGTTTAACCTATGAGTGATGTACCGGCGGATTTACAGAAGCAGTTTCCTGCAGCCATTGAGTACCTGACAGATATTTATGTGATTCAGCGTGAATACGGACGGGTTACCAACGCCCGCTTGGCCGACTGGATGCAGGTAAGCCGGTCAGCAGTGACCCAGGGAATTTCTCGATTGAAGCGCCTGGGGTTGACTATTCAGCCCCGGTACGAGGCCATCCAACTTACGGAGAAGGGCCGAGAGCTGGCAGTAACCTTTCTCCGGCGCCATTATTTGGTGGAGCACCTCCTGGTACGGACCCTCGGTTATCCCTGGGATAAGGCGGATGAGGAGGCTAAGGTGCTCCAAGGGGCTATTTCCGATGATCTTGCGGAGTACCTCTACGACAAACTCGGTAAGCCCCACACCTGCCCCCACGGCAATCCCTTCCCCGAGGATCCCATCGAAGAGCGGCTGGTCAAGGCCCAGGCACTCGATGCTGTTGAACCGGAACGAGAGCTGCGACTGTTGCGGATTACCGAAGAAGGGGAGGCATATCCGGGAATGCTGCACTTCTGTTATAATCACCAACTCAGCCCGGGCAGCAGGCTTTCGGTTACCCAGACTGAACCGCTGAGGATAGTTCTCCACCGCCCGGAGAGCGGAGAGGCTGAGAACATTGAAATCCCCCCGGATATGGCAAAGCATATTCGGGTAGAATACCTAAGCACCTAGGAACCCTGCCCGCCCATGGAACCCCCGATTTTCAACCTCTATACTCATCTGCGTTCTCGCCTGGGGCCCCAGGGTTGGTGGCCGGTAAACCGTCGGGCTGACATTCCCCGGAGGAACGATGGTGTTCCCCTGGATGGGATTGCCCGCTGGGAGATCATGGTTGGGGCGGTTCTGACCCAAAATACCGCCTGGAGAAATGTGGAGCGGGCCTTGGATAATCTGCGGTCCCTCCAATCCTCGGGAGAGGGGAGAATTCCCGGCCCGGATCGGTTCACCATCCTTGCCGGCGAAACCCTGGCGGAACGGATTTATCCAGCGGGATACTATAACCAGAAGGCAAAAAAACTCCGGATTCTGGCCGAAGCGGTGACCGCCCGAGACTGGCAGCCCTGGGGAGCCAGGGTTCCCCGGCGGGATGAGATCCTTTCCTTGTGGGGGATCGGGGATGAAACCGCAGATTGTATGATGGTCTATGCCTTCGGTGTGCCCCACATGGTGGTGGATCAATATAAACGGCGGATCCTGGCCAGAATTGCGGGGAATCCGGGCAGCGGCTTCCCTCGTTTAGGGGGTGATTTTACCGCCAGCGAGCAGATGCCCTATGCCGAACTGGCAGGGATGCTGGAGGATCAGCTCCCCAGGGATGTTCGGGTGTATAACGAGTTTCATGCCCTGCTGGTCCGCCTGGGATCCCTGGCCTGCGGAAAGCGGGCGGTCTGTGCTTCATGTCCCCTCGGACCTTCAGGGTCGGGGATGTGCCGGGGGGTGTAGGGCTCTTCCGCGCGATGCCACAGGTACAGTGTAACGGGCACCTAGGCAACGGGTTGTGCCTATTCACCCCGATGCTACCGACCCTGGGAAAATCTCAGTTCTTTCCCCACATCTTTTCCCCACATCCGCCGTAGGTTACAAGCCTTCCCACACGACCTCCCGGGTACGGTTCCTGGGATCTGTTTGGGGCGGCGTGGAGTCGGGACGTGGAGTCGGGGGCGTGGAAAGGGTTTCGGGGGGAGAAAGCCGAGGTGCGAAAACGGTCTCGGGGCAGGGCGGGGATTCAGGGAGCCGGTCAGCCTTCCACCAGAATTTGCTTGGCCAGCTGGTAGCTCAGGGCAAAATCGCGGCTCATCTCCGATGAGCGCAGGGTTATGGATTCCGCGGCGGGGATGTTTTGGACCACCTGGAGTACACTCCCCGGGGTGACGCCCTGGGAGAAGAGCAGGCGCAAAAAATCCGGTTCGGTGTTCCGGATTCGGGCGATACGGCATTCTGTTCCCGAGGGGATATCCGACAGCAGGACGGTATTGGGTGTAATCATCTCTCCGGACTCGGACGGTATGGGATCACCGTGGGGATCAATCCTGGGGTGCCCGAGAAGCTGGTCAATTCGTTGAATGAAGCGCTCCGAAACGGCGTGTTCCAGCACCTCCGCTTCCTCGTGGATCTCCGACCAGTCATATCCCAGGGTTTTAAAGAGAAAGGTTTCAATCAGGCGGTGATACCGCAGCAGGCGGAGGGCCATGTCCTTTCCCTCCTGACTCAATCGTCCGCCCTTCCTCGACTGGTAATCCACCAGATGGATCTCTGAAAGATGTTTCAACATCACCGTCGCTGTCCCTGGGGTGACTCCCAGGGCGTCAGCCAGCTGCTGAGTAGAGACCCGCTGTCCGGTTCGGCTTTCCAATTGGTACAGGACCTTTATATACTGTTCGACAGTACTCGTTGCCACCCTGGTAGTCTATGCACCTTTGCCCTGGGCATCAAGCTCCCGCTGAACAATTTGCAGGTTGCGTTTCAGTTCCTTGCTGTCGGGAACAAGGTCCAAGGCCTCCTGCCAATAGATTTTGCAGTCCTGGAGTTTCCCGGTTTTCAGGCAGCAATGACCGAGCAGATTGAGTACCTTCTGGCGCTCGTGTTTATGGATGAAAGAATCCTTAATAGTCTTAAGGGTTTCAATACACACGCTAAACTTCTTATCCCGGTACTCCAAAAGCGCTTTGGTAAACTGTTCCTTCGCGGCCTTTAGATCCTCCGGGGATTGATATGCCATGTGCTCGGCTACATCGGTATCAATATCCTTACCCCAACTACCCGAGGTAATTCCCAGAATCAACAGGGTAATATCATCCGTAGCGGGGGCATCTCCCCGGAAAGACAGCACCTCGTCAACCAAACTCACTGCCATCTCCTTGGGCTCCAGCTCAACCTGGTTGGAAATCGATTCAATGAGCCGGTCCTCGGTAAAGAACTCGCCCTGGGCATTGCGGATCTCGGTGAGGCCGTCGGTGTACAGGATGAGCCGATCCCGGTCATCGAGCAGCTCCTGCCGGGTAGCGAACTCTAACTCCGGGAATTTTCCCAGGAAGGGTGCGGTCGGTGAGAGTACCCGGTGGGTGCCATCGCCCTTGAAGAGCCAAATTTCTCCGTGTCCGGCATTCGCATACTCAACGGTTCCCTGGTGGAGATCAATCAGGGCGTAGAATGCGGTTAGGTAATGATCGATATCTTCGATTACCGCACATAGGTCGTTATTTACCCCCCGCATAACCTCGCTAGGGGTGGCTCCCGGAACGCTGTGGGTAGTGAAGGAGACCTTGGCCATCATGGTTATTAATGCAGCAGGAACCCCGTGTCCGGAAACATCGGCAATGAGCACCGCCACCTGATCCCGGGAAATGCGAATCATATCGTAAAAATCGCCCCCGAGTTCCTCCATGGGTTTATAGATCCCGTAGGTCGAAAGGTTTCGGACCGCGGGGAACCGCCGGGGAATAACCGCCTCCTGGACACGCTGAGCCGTGGTGAGCTCCAGACGTACCTGATTGTTGTAGGATTCCAACTGAGAATTCTTCTCCTCCAGTTCTCTGGTATTCTCCAGGATTTTATTACCCATGTCAGAGAAGGCCTGACGCAGCAACTGGATCTCGTTATTGATACTCTCCGGGGGCTGAATGGGGGCCCGTTCCTGAGAAAAGGCGGAAATCTGGTGCTGCAGGGCGGCGATGGGTTTGAGGATGGCTATCCGGAGAACCAGGAGAATACTGCCTCCCAGGAGTATAACGGCAATCAAGCCGAAAATTATCATGATTATAGTGATTTGATCGGCAGGTGCGCTGAGGGCCTGCTCGGAATCGGTGACAATGCTGTACCAGTTGGGATTATTCAGGCGGTAGTAACTCAGGTACATATCCGTGTCGTTTTGATTTTTATAAGCAGCGAAACCCTGTACCGGACTCTCCGGGCGGAACAATGCCGCCATACCCGGCCACTGGGCCGCACTAGTTAAGATGAGATCTCGATCAGGATGACTGAGAATTACTCCCTGGGAATCTACCAGGAAGGTAAACCCGCTCTCCCCGAAGTTCAGGGTACTCAGAAAGTCTATAGCAAAGCGTTCCAGGTTGAAGACCGCTACTATTGCGCCGGATTTCTCTAGGGAGGAGCCCAGCAGAGGCATGGCAATGGATACCGCCGGACTACCCGCTCCGGAGATATAGGCTTGGCTATCTCCCACCAAGGTTCCCTGACTCAGGGCCGCCTGGACGGTTTCGGGTTTGTCCACCCGCAGTCCCAGGTTGCGAAGGCCGGCGGAGGCCAGAACCACGCCCTGGGGATCAACCAGCATCACATCTTCAAAGTAGTTGGACAGCTCCCGGGCATTGTTGAGCAAACCGATGGTCTGCCGGGCCGTCCCTGTTTCGAGGGCCTCCAGAAACCGCGGATTATCGGCGTAGCTTGAAAGAATGGTATTAATTGAATCTAGCTGTAAGCGTATGATTTTTTCTACACTGCCGGCGTTGAGTTCCAGGTACTGTTGCTCCCGGTCGAAGACCTGCTGTTTAATACGTTCCGCGGTTACCAGGGTCAGGAGTAGAACCGCCAGAATCAGGATTGCTGCTAAAATCAAGGGGATTTTAACGCTGAGACTTTTTCTCATGGTGAGTGTGGGAACCCGTGTATCGTTCATAACTACCCCCTACTTTTACATAGTGTGTCCTAAGAAACACATTGTATTATACCAACAGTATAATCCCAAACTCCGAAAAGTCCCCGGCAGCCATAACAGCATGGCTGCCGGGGTAAAGGAGGAACGAATATACTGCAGCGCGGTTACAGTTGAATGGTTTTTCCTAGTTGCGCGCTCTGTTGTGCAAGTTCAATAATGCGGATTACTTCAGCACCCTCATCAATGGTCACCGGATTTGCATTATCTCCCCGGATTGCTCCGGCAAAATCGCGGTAAAAGCCCAGGTAATTACCCTTCTCGGGCCGCAGGGTTGCGGTAACGGTGGAGTCATGATCACTAGGCAGGTACAGGGTGCCCCATTGGTTCTTATCTTCCACCCCGAACAGCTCCGAATCCGGCCGCACACCTTGTTTCAGCTGGTCTTCTTGGGGATCTAACCCCAATTTCACCAAACTGCCTTCGGTACCATTAACGATGTAACGGAATCCCGGACCCCGGCAGAGGGAGGTAATGTGGATAATTACGGGGAAAGACCCGTAGTCTAAAATCAGATGGACATAATCGTCAGATTTTCCCCCGGTACGTTGGATCCGAATATCAGCGGTAACCCCCCGGGGTAGACCGAAGAGCTGTAGAGTCTGGTCAATCAAGTGGCTACCGAGGTCGTAGAGCAGCCCTGCGCCGGGCTGATCAGATTCCCGCCACCGCTGGCGCACCTGGGGCCGGTAACGGTCAAAGTGCAGCTCAATATGACTGAGATCTCCCAATCGCTCTTCCTGTAGGAGTCTCTTGAGGGTTAAAAAATCCGAATCCCATCGGCGGTTATGGAAAACGCTGGCTACCAGACCGGTTTGCCTGGCAGCTCCGGCAAGATCTTCGGATTCCGCAGCGGTAATGGTTGCAGGCTTTTCAACAATCAGGTGTTTGCCCGCCGCCAGGGCCTCCCTGCTAAGGGGGTAGTGGAGGGTATTAGGCGCGGTAACAACGACCGCATCCACTTGGGGGTGCGCAAGGAGGTCCTGGGGACTGGAAAACACCCTGGCTTGGGGCAGTACGGCGTGGACTGCCTCGGGCTTGCTGGAGGATACAGCAGTAATCTCGAACTCCTCGGGAAGGGCCCGAAGGAGGGGAACATGGAAGGTTTGGGCTGCAAACCCAAAGCCGATGATTCCGATGCGTATGGTGTTACTCATGGTGTTGTATCTCCTGATCCTAAAAGAATCCCGCCTGCCCTGGGCAGCAGGCGGGATACGGTAACGGTACCTAGTTTCCCTTCTTCCTGCTGGCAATATCGAACCATACCGCCAGGAGTAGAATGAGTCCCCGGAATATCATCTGCCAGTCGGCTGAAATATTCATGAGGCTCATGCCGTTGTTGAGACTTGCCATTAACACGGCACCGATGATGGCGCCTACGACTGTACCTTCACCACCCATGGTACTGGTACCGCCGATAATGGCTGCTGCAATGGTATCGAGCTCAAAGAGGTTTCCGGCGCTCGATGCCGCAGCGTTCAGTCGGGCGGTGAATACCACACCGGAAAGGGCTGAAAGGAACCCCATGCTGATGAATATCCACATGTTTCTGCTGCGGATATTGACACCGCTGAGGCGCGCTGCCTCCTTATTTCCACCCAGGGCATAGACCTGGCGTCCGAAAACGGTGTTGTTGGTAAGGAAGCTGTAGAACACTACCAGAGCGAATACCACCAGGATCGCGTAGGGCATTCCCCGGTAAATCATCAGAACGCCGAAGAAGGCTGCAATGATGGAAGAAATAAGCACCATTTTCAGAATCTGGTAACTCATGGGCGGCACATCGAATCCGTAGGCGATCTGTTTACGCCGGGACTGTAAATCCATGACCACATAAATCAGGATAACTATTAATCCAAGGATGAGGGTTGTATCGTTGAACTTCAGTGTCTCTACGATTTTCGGAACATACCCCGATCCCAGCGCGGCGAAATCATCCCGGAGGGGAGCAATGGTTTGGCCTTGGGTAATGGCGATAAGCGCACCACGGAAGGCAACCATGCCCGCCAGGGTTACGATAAATGCCGGAATATTCCTGTAGGCGATCCAATAGCCCTGCCAAACCCCGATTAAGAGTCCTGCAGCCAGAGCCGCTCCGATGGCCGGAATGGTAGCCCAGCCGAAGTTAACCTGGAGAATGGCCGCTATGGCACCGGTGAATCCGGCGATGGAACCCACCGACAGGTCGATATGCCCTGCCACAATAACCAGAACCATTCCGACTGCCAGTATTGCAATGTAGCTGGTCTGTACGAAGAGGTTGGACAGGTTTCTTGCGCTCAGGAAGATACCGTTTGTCAGGATATTGAATATAATCCAAATTCCGATCAATGCCAGGAACATGGAATACTGTTTTAGATTGTGCCCGGCCTGCTCCTTGATAACCTGGCCAAGCCCTTGCTTTTTGGTTAAATCGTTCATGGTTTATCCCCTTGTTGCGTAATACATAACCTTTTCCTGGGTTGCCTCTGCAGAGGTTAATTCGCCGGTAAGGCGTCCCTCATGCATGACCAGGATCCGGTCACTCATCCCCAGAACCTCTGGGAGTTCGGAAGAAATCATGACAATCGCTACTCCCTGCTCAACCAGGTCGTTCATGATGTTATAGATTTCGAACTTAGCGCCCACATCAATACCCCTGGTAGGCTCATCGAGGATGAGCACCTTGGGCTCGGTCATGAGCCATTTTCCGAGGATTACCTTCTGCTGGTTTCCTCCGCTTAAGTTCCGTGCCTTTTGCTGAATCGTTGGTGTTTTTACATTCAGCTGCTTAACGTAGTGTCGTGTCTGCTTGATTTCTTCAAGCTTGTTGAGAACCCCCCGTCGGCTTACATGGAGAAGACTGGCCAAGGTGGTGTTCTCGAGGATGTTCATCCCCAAAACCAGACCCATGGCCTTCCGGTCCTCGGTTACATAGCTGAACCCGTGTTTGATAGCCTCAGCAGGATCCTTAATGGTAATCTCATTACCCTCAAGGTAAATTGCGCCGGTTGCCTTGCTCTTGAAGGCACCGAAGAGGCTCATGGAGAGTTCTGTTCTTCCGGCACCCATAAGGCCGGCGAGACCGAGAATTTCCCCTTTCCGAATCTGGAAACTCACATCGTCGATGAGTTTCTTGCCCGGAATCTCAGGATGGTCTACGCTCCAGTTCTTAACCTCCATAACCACCTCACCGGCGGTGTGGTCGATCTTGGGAAAGCGTTGGGTGAGGGTTCGGCCTACCATAAGAGATATTATCCGGTCTTGAGTCCAGCCGCCGCCTTCCTCCTCGGATTGATCGTGGGTCGCAATGGAGTTTCCGTCCCTCAATACGGTAATTGAGTCGGCGATGGAGAGGACCTCTTCCAATTTATGGGAGATGTAGATACAGGTTACTCCCTTGGCCTTCAATTCCCGGAGGATATTGAGGAGGTTTTCACTCTCGGCCTCGTTAAGTGCCGCAGTCGGTTCATCCAGGATGAGCAGACTGGTCTCTTTCGCCAGGGCCTTTGCAATTTCGATGAGCTGCTGTTTTCCTACGCCAAGGTTGATTAATTTGGTATGGGGATTAACATCCAACTTTACCTCTTTGAGGAGCTTTGCTGCTTCGGCATAGGAGGCAGCCCAGTTTATAACGCCGGTTTTTCCGGCTTTTTCGCTTCCCAGGTAGATGTTTTCAGCAACATCCATCAAGGGAACCAGTGCCAATTCCTGGTAGATAACAGCAATTCCGCATTTTTCACTGTCTTTGATGGTGGAAAAATGCTTTTCCTGTCCATCCACCAGGATTTTTCCCTCATAGGTACCTGCGGGATAAACCCCGCTGAGCACCTTCATGAGGGTCGACTTTCCCGCGCCGTTTTCCCCGACCAGGGCATGAATCTCACCCCTGCGAACCTTCAGGTTAACTGAGTCGAGGGCACGTACACCGGGAAACTCCTTGGTAATGTTCTGCATCTCTAAAATGTATTCACTCATTTTGTTTCACTCTTTATTTCGGTGTCGTTCTATGGGAATGGACCCCGGCGGTATCTCCCCTGGATCACCCTCCGGCTACCGCCGGTGTCCTTCCCCTTCTTCCCCGTATCTGCATCCGACACATAGCCGGGAAGAAAGAAGGCGGGGTGAAAACCCCGCCTTGCCTCTGTACGAATCGGCCTTAGTTCAGCACGTCTGCACTGAGGTAACCGCTGTCGATGAGCAGCTCCTGAAGGTTGTCCTTGGTTACAACGTAAGGAGTCAGCAGGTTCGAAGGAACCTTGATGCTGAAGTTATCAGTAGTAGCATTGGTGGTGGGCTTGTTTCCCTGGGCCATCTGGATAGCAGCGTCGATGGCAGCGCGGCCAAGAAGACGGGTGTCCTTAAAGATGGTCATTCCCTGGGTTCCTTCCATGATCCGCTTTGCAGCAGCGGCTTCTGAGTCCTGACCGGTAACGGGAACCTGGCCAGCAAGACCCTGGGCTTCGAGAGCTACAATGGCACCACCGGCTGTTCCGTCATTGGGAGCCAGGATAGCATCAACCTGGTTTCCGCTGGCGGTCAGGGCGTTTTCAACGATGTTCAGAGCATTTGCAGGCAGCCAGTTGTCAACAGCCTGGTCAGCAACTACGTTGATTTTACCGGAGTCGATGAGGGGCTGGATGAACTTCATAGCACCTTGCTTGAACAGACGAGCGTTGTTGTCGGTGGGTGCACCGGACATGATGATGTAATCACCTTCGGGAACCTGTTTGGTCAGCCATTCACCCTGGAGCTCTCCAACCTTTACGTTGTCGAAGGAGATGTAGAGGTCGAGCTTGTCAGTGTTAGTGATCAGACGGTCGTAGGAAATTACAGGAATTCCTTCGGCATCTGCCTTGGCAACCAATGACGCAGCAGCTGAAGCATCGTGGGGAGCAAGGATCAAAACGTCAATGCCCTGGGCAAGAAGGTTTTCAACCTGAGAAGCCTGCTGTGCCATGTCGGCATCGGCAACGGCTACCCGGAGATCAACGCCTTTTTCCTTGGCATATGCTTCCATGGTTTCCTTGTCTGATACCCACCGTGCTTCCCGCTGTGTGGGAAGGGACAGACCAATTACCAGTTTGTCAGAACCTGCTTCACCTTGACCTCCGGCGAATACAGGACCGACCATTGCGAATACCAGTACGAGAGCCAACAGGCCCAATAGGTACTTCTTCATAGATTCCTCCTAAAGAAACGATTGTCTTTCACGGCCTCCTGCCGTGTTGAAGACAGGCTAACCCTGGATAATCTGGACTGTCATGAGGAAAAATTTATAAGGTTCTGGAAAATGTTGTGAAAAACCGGGGCCTGGTTTCGGCGAAGCAGGACAAACTTGTTGAAAAAAAAATCCAGATGTGGGAGGGACGGCCGCAGAAGCCCCGTAGCGGCCGCAGAAGTCCCGCACTAGCCCCCGACGGCGGAAATTCCCGCTGATCCGGGGATGACTGCCTCAGAGACCGTCATGCTATGCCTACCGGTAGACATCCTCGGAGCGGTGGAATCCGTCGGCGATGACTGTGGAATCCATATTCTCCTTGGTTACCCGTACCGGGTCCAAGGCGATGAAGGGAATGGAATCATGGCCGTTGTCGATGAACCGGGAGGGAACCACCGGCTTCTGGGATGCCAGGGCGACCGCCGCCTCGGCTGCTTCCTGGGCAATTTTCCGAATGGGTTTGTAGACCGTTACCAACTGGGTGCCCCGGACGATGCGCTGACAGGCCGATAGGTCCGCATCATGGCCTGCTACGGGGATGATCCCCGCAAGACGCCGCTCTGCCAGGGCCTGAATCGCCTGCTCGGCTAGAAAATCGTTGGCAGCGATGACCGCATCCATGACCACTCCCTGCTCTAGCAGCTCATTCATGAAGTCCCGGGCTTCCTCGTTCCGCCAGCTTTCGGGCCAGAGCTCCGCCACCACCTGAATGTCTCTCCGGTCGATGGCGGGATTCAGAACGCTGAAAAATCCCTCGTTGAACATGATGCTGTTATGGTCGGAGGTGGCGCCGTTGATGATGACGTAGTTCCCCTGGGGGGCGTGGTCTACCAGGGTTTGAGCCATGATGCGGCCCACCTGGCGGTTTTCGAAGGAAAGGTACAGGTCCACCGGGGCATCCAGGATGAGCCGGTCATAGGAAATCACCGGGATTCCCTTGGCTTTCGCCTCCTGGACAACCCCCGAGAGCAGGGTGGCATGGTTCGGAACGATGACCAGGACGTCCACCTCCCGGGTGATGAGGCTTTGAATCTGGGCGATTTGAATGAAGGGGTCCTCAATGGCGTTTTCTACCAGAACCTCAGCCCCCAGGTCCTGGGCGGCTTGGATGAAATAATCTCGGTCCCGGGTCCAGCGCTCAACCACCAGGCTGTCCAGGGAAAGCCCGATACGGATCGGCCGGGATGGCTCGGGTTCCTCCTGCCCCTGACATGCCAGAAGGCTGAGAATCACCCCGAATATGCATATGATGCCCACTATCCTGCGGGCTCCCGGGTTAGTCATGGTGATCCCCCTCGCTGAACTCCGTGGGGCTTACCCCGGTAACCTTGCGAAAGATCCGGCTGAAGTAGTTCGGGTCGCTGTAGCCCACCTGGTAACTGACCTCCTTAACAGAAACGCCGGGCTCGCAGAGCAGGACCTTGGCGGCCTCCATACGGATGCCCGTGAGAACCTCAACGAAGGTCGAACCGACCTCCTCGGTGAAGAGCCTGCTGAGATAGCTTGGGCTTACCCCGGCAAAATCCGCAGCATCCTCCAGGCTGATTTGGTTGGGGTACTGGCTTTGCAGATGTTCGATGACCTTGGTGATGATGGGGGAGTAGCGCTTGGCGAAGGCCATGGAATCAATGATGCCCCTGATACGGCTGCGTCCCCAATCCAAGAGGGATTCCGGATCGGGGTTGGAGTAGATTTCCTCCGAGAGGTTCGCCATGGGCATTTCAGCGGTGTGGAGGATCAGGGCGAAGCTCTGTACCACCCGGGTCTGCAGCCCTGGGGACGGCCAGGTGGAGTACCGGGTCTGGAGGTGGGAGAAGAGGGCTTCCCAAGCTTGGAGGGCCAGTTCGGTGCGCCGTTTCGCGGTAGCCTGGAGGAGATCGTTTCGCTTCAGGGTATAGGTTTCTTCAAAACCGCCCTGGAGGGTGTCATCGTATTTGGAGGAGAGCAGGCGGTCCACGGCCTCCCGGGCTGATTGGCCCAACCGTGAGAGGGGGTAATAGTTCCCGGCTCCCACGAGGATGGCTTGGGAGACGCCCCATCCCTGGAGGGCCTGCTGGCCGCAGGAAAGGGTGTACTGCACCAGGTCGATGGTGAAATCCTGGTTCATGGGAATCAGGTAGAACCGCCGATGGCCGTCGGGCACCCCGCCCAGAGCCCGGAGCCGGTACTGGAGCTGCTCCTCAATCTGGTCGTGGGCCCGTTCCAGGTCTCCAGGCATGGCCGGTAGCTCGGTTAAAATGATCCGGCCTCCCTGCTCGCGGATTCCCAGAAGCTCGCAGTAATGGGGAATGAGGTGTTCCACCGGCTCGTGATGGGTCAGGGCGGAGAGGAGGCCGTATTGCAGCAGCCGTTGACCGCGTTCGAGTTGGGTCCTGCTGTCCTCCATGCGCTGATCCTTACGGCGCTGCTGTTGAATCACCGTAAGGGCAGACTCAATGGTTTCCACCAGCTTATTCTGCCGGACAGGCTTCAGAAGGTAGGAGTACACCCCCAGGCCGAAGGCATCCCGGGCAATATCAAAGCGCTCGTAGGCGGTTACCAGGATGAAGATACAGGAGGTGAATTGCTGACGTACCTCCCGGATAACCTCCAGGCCGTTCATACCCGGCATATGGATGTCGATGAGGGCTATCTGCGGCCGGGTATCCAGGATTCGGTCCACCGCCTCCCTTCCGGTCCGGGCGGTAGCGGCGATGGATAGTTCCGGAAAGTTCTTACGAATGATCACACTCAGCCCCTCCAATACCGGAGCCTCATCGTCCACCAGCACAATTTTTACGTCATTCATCAATCTGCTCCTCGTAGGGAAGTACCATCTTTACGGCGGTACCCTGTCCCGGTTGGCTCTCGATGGTAACCAGACCCCGGCGTCCGAAGAAGAGGTGGATCCGGTGGATTACGTTCCGAATTCCGATGCCGGGGTTCCGGCCCTCGGGGGTCTCGCCGCTGAAGCTGTAATCGATCAGATCCTCGTTCAGGGCCTCCTCCATGCTCGGCACGTCCATGCCCCGACCGTTGTCCCGGACCTCAATGAGAACCGCGGTGCTCAGCAGACTGCGGGCATCGGGCAGGATCTCCGGGTCTGCGTGGTAATCCAAGGGGCCGGGATGCCAAACATCTTCCCGGTTAAAATCCGCCATGACCTTCCGGGCTTTTATCTCGATCACACCCCCGGTTTCCCGTTCCTTCAGCCCGTGCACCAGGGCATTCTCCACCAGGGGTTGAAGAATCATGGAGGGGATTCCAACGCCTCTGCAATCCGGATCGACAGCGTGCCGGAAGCTGAAGCGGTCTGCAAACCGGATCTGGACCACGTAGATATAGCTATCCAGGACCTCCAGCTCCTCCTTCAAGGTGCTGGCCCGGTTTATGTGCCGGACGTTATGGCGGTACACCTCTGACAGGTGTTCCAGATAGGAGCTGGTACGCTCGGCGCCCTCCACGATGGCCAATTGTACCCCGGTATTCAGGGTGTTGAACAGAAAATGGGGATTAATCTGGGCCTGGAGGGCCTGGATTTCCGCACTCTTCAGCAGATGCTGCATGCGCAGATTTGCTAGACGCTGCTCCATAAGCCCCTTTTCGATTTCTCCCTTTTCTTTAATCTGGGCAATGTAGTCCAGGATGCTGGCTTTCATGGTGTTGTAGGCGGTGGCCAAGCGGATTACCTCGTCAAATCCCCGGGGGTTAAAATCTGGCAATTCAAAGTTGCCGGCGGCGATTTCGTCCGCCCCGTCCGCCAGGTTCATGATGGGCTCGGAAATCTGGTAGGTGGAATAGGTGAGTAAAAAGAGGGCGAAGAAGGCGGAGAGCAGGGTCAATATGGTGCCCAGAAGCTGAATTTTACTGAAGAGGGAGCTGAACAGCTGGTACTGGAGGATATTCTGCGCCAGTTCGTTCTGGTTGAGTTCCTGGATGGTTTTAGAGATGAAGCTGTTTATCAGCTCCGCTTCCCGGTAGTGGGCGATGTAGCGTTCCACAAACCGGCCCCGTCGGGCGGCCACCGCCGCGTCCCCCTGGATGAGGTACTGGCTGGTGAGGGCTTGGATGTTTTTCCGGAGGATCCTGGTGCTCTGACCCCTCTGGCTCCGGCTATCCGCTGTTTCAACCTCCGGCGGTGTGGCATTGCTCATGGGAATTGCCTGGCCCATGCGGCGGATTTCAGCGGAGTTTTGCAGGTATAATTTGAGGCTGTCCGAATTGTTGGTGGAAAGGTAGTCCCCCAGGGCTGTGGTAGCCTCATCCAAGGTATGTTCCATGGAATCAAAAAATACGTTACTGGAGAATAGCTGGTTCGCCACGGAGAGCAGGCCCTGGGAGTTGAGGGTCATGGTGGTGGTTGTCAGCAGGACGGGCAGCAGGGTAATCAAAAAAAACTGGACGGCCCGGCTGCGGATGCTGGGAACCCGGAGTCGGTAGATGAGGTGGCCTAGACTCCAGCGGCGGTTTCTCCGGGTCATTGGCGTACTCCGGAGAGGGAGATTTCTTCGGGTTGGTCTGGGGATTCCGGACTCCGGGATGAGGAGGGTTCCCCTGGTTCGGAGTCTTCTGAGGGGTTGGTGTACTGCAAATCTCTGGCGAACTGGATAATGATTCCCGGATCCAGGGGATTCTCATAATCCTGCCCGGTTTTCATCTGAAAGGCGGTGTGTACGGACCGGTATCCCACATGCCAGGGTAGCCGGTTCAGGGATGCGTGAACGATCCTCCGGGCGAGGTACCGCTCCAAATCTCCGGACATATCGTAGCCGATTATCCCGATGTCCCCGACCATATTGTTTTCCGTGAGGCTTTGAATAATCCCCAGGGTATCCTTGGGATTGGTAGATACGATTATATCTACCAAATGATCACCCTGGAGGATTTCCTGCATCACCAACTCGCCGCTGAGCTGATCTCCCGGAGAAAGAAAGGGGGGAAGCAGGGTGTAGCGGTCTATACCGAAGAGGGAGGCATTGATTCCCTGGAGCAGGAGTTCGTTATGTTGATTCAAATCCTCTCCCTGGGCCTGGTTCAGAATCAGACCGATGGTGCCGGATTGCCAGGACTGACGGATGATGGTGGCGGTTACCACACCGAGCTGGTAGGAATTAGGCCCCACGAAGGCGCTGCGCCTGCTCTGGGGCAGATCGTTCACCATGGTAATGACTGGGATTTCCAGCTGCCACGCCTCTTCAATCAGGTCCATGATGGTAGGATTCGGATCGATGAGGTACAGCAGGATGGCATCTACCCGGGAGAGAATGGCATTTTTCAGGTAAAAGGCGGCATTTAACTCCTGGTCCTCGGGTTTTGCCCGACGTATTTCAAGGAGCAGGTTCAGTTCCTGGGCGCGGGCCCGCATCCCCGTCTCGAGGCTCTCGGAAAAGCTGCTGGAGTCGTCGGGAAGGATGGCTGCCAGGTGGCTGCTCGGGGCGGCGGATTCCACCCCGCTCGTCTGGTCCTCCGGGGCCCGGGACCGGAACAAACCCCGGGCCTGGGTGGTGAGAATGATGAACAAGACGGTGCAGGCGATGAAGGCCGCACCGAATAGGAGGGTCCCCACAAGGTAATACGGGGGATGGTTTTGCTGCATGGCTGTTATTCCCGTGCTTCCGGTTTTCCTTCCTTATAGCTCCAGAGCCGGGTTTCATCAAGATGTATTTCTCCTACGAGCCGGGTTTCACCGCTGGAGAATCCGCCGTGGATCCGGTACACCCCCGCTTCGGCTACCCAGGCGGCTTTTTCAGGCCAGTAGAATGCCAGATCCCGGAGGGACCAAGAAAGGGGTACGGTTCTTGAGCCCAGGGCAGGAAGGGTGATTTTCTTAAAGGCCAGAAGACTGCGGGCAGGCCGGGGAAGGCTGCTCTCCGGATCCTCCAGATAGAGCTGTAGAGTGGGTTTTCCCGGCAGATCCCCGGTATTGGTAAGGGTAACCTGGGCGTCCCAGCGGTCTTCATCCGGGTTATCCACATCAGGCCGCTGCTTAATCTGGACATCTCCCAGTTCGACGGTGGTGTAGCTCAAGCCGAAGCCGAAGGGGAAGGCCGGGGTAGCATCCGCCGCATCCAGGGGCAGGGGCTCGGAACCCGCCGAGGTATTCCAGCCTGCGAAGGCCCGGTACCCTACCATCTGCCCCTCCTTATAGGGCATGGACCAGGGTTGCCGCTTGGTAACCTTGCCTTGATCCAGGAATACCCGGCGCAGGGCTATGGATCCTGGATTGTCTACGTAGTAGTGATTCGAGGGCAGGTCGTCCCAACGGCTGATCATGGTAAAGGGGAGTTTTCCGGAGAAGGTATCCCGTCTGGATAGGAGCCGGGACAGAGCCTCGGGGCCTTCCTGACCGGGGTATCCCGCCCAGACAAGCCAGTCTACCTGGTGCAGCCAGCTGCGGGTTTCTACTCCCCCGCCGGTAAACAGGACCACTCCCAGCTTGAATCCTTGGCTGGCGCGGCGGTTCATGAGTTTTCCGAGGACCAGGAGCTGGTCTTTGGGAAGCTGCCAGTCCCGGTCGTAGGCCTCGGACTGGCGGTCCTCGTCGAAGCCGCCGAGGAAGATGACGGTGTCCTCGGGTCCCAGCTCCTTCATGAACGACCGTTGATGGTCCCAGGAGAGAATCTCCGCTCCGGAACCGAGATCCTTTGCCAGTTCCGAGGCGAAGACCTGGGTATGCGCAGGGCTGCGGACCAGGCATGATCCACCCCCTCCCCGGGGGAATTTTTCCTGGAAGGGGCCGGCGAGCATGATCCGCATGGTCCGGTCTTCCGGGGGTGTTAGGGGAAGGGGCGGGAGCTCCCGGGGGGTGGTTTGAGGACCAGCCGGGGAGTCGTCAACCCCGGAGGCGGGGGTGGCGATGGCAGTAGAATCACCATTTTTTAATAGTACGATGCCCTCCAGGGCGATAGCCAGAGCTGCTTCCCGGTGGTCGGGGTCGCCGATGGGGATGGGCTCCCGGGGAATGACGGGGTTATCATAGGCTCCCATCCGGAAGAAGACGGTTAGAACCCGACAAACCATGGTGCGTAGCTGCTCCTCCCGGATCTCCCCGGCTTCCAGGGCTTGAAGGATGCGTTCCCGGGAAAACCAATCCGCCTTGGGCATTTCCAGATCCAGGCCCGCTTGGACCGGACCGGCGGTGTCGTAGAGGCTCAGCCAGTCGGACATGACAAAACCATCGAATCCCCATTCCTCCCGGAGGATTTCCGTGATCAGTTCCCGGTGTGCGCTGGCAAAGATGCCGTTCACCGGGTTGTAGGCGGTCATGACTGAGCCGACTTTCGCCCGGCGGACAGCCCGTTCAAAGGCGGGAAGGTAGATTTCCCGGAGGGTCCGGGGATCCACATCGGAGCTGGCACGGTGGCGGTCGTAGTCGGAATTGTTGGCGGCGAAGTGTTTAATTGTGCAGATTGCCCCCGCCTTTTGGGCTGCCTTGATGTACTCCTCGGCGAGTATGCCTGCCAATAAGGGGTCTTCGCCCATATACTCGAAGTTGCGGCCGCCGGTGGGGTTCCGGTAGATGTTCACCCCCGGTCCAAGGATGACATAGGCTCCTCGGGTCCGGGTTTCCTCCCCCACGGTTCTCCCGTAGTTTCCCGCCAGGGCCGGGTTCCAGGAGGCTGCCAGATTCAGGGGTGAGGGCATGGAGGTGCAGGGCCCGAATATCCGGGGGCCGCTGGTTGCATCGGTGAACCAGATCGAGGGTAATCCGGCCTTGGGGATGGCTGGGAAGGCCATACTCTTATATCCTCCCAGGCAGCTAATTACCTCATCCAAGGACAGGGCGTCTACAATCCTCTGGGCCCGCTGGTCCGGCTCAAGTTCCGGGTCGGGACCGGGGCCCTGGTAATCGGCATCATCGGGACATTCCACGGTCATACTGAAAGGGCCGTTCATCAGGCCCTGAAAAAATCTTCGTTTAAGTTGATCCATCATAATCCCAAGGGTACCATTGCTTTGTCCGGTCTGCACTAAAAAAAATCCCGTCCCCCAAAAGGGGAACGGGATCCGTTGTGTTCTTGGCAGTGAGTACTGCTTAGAATGGGCGATCTGCCATGTACCGGAGCTGCTTGTACTCCAGTTCCAGATCCTTTTTAGCCTGGGCCAAGAAGGCTGCTGCCTGCTCGGGTTGGCTTGCCTTCAGGCTCTTAAACCTGATTTGACTGTAGAGGTAATCCTCCAGAGGGACGGACGGCTCTTTGCTGTCCAGGCTGAAGGGGTTCTTTCCTTCCTGGGCGAGTACGGGGTTATACCGGTAAAGCGGGAACATACCGGCGTTTACCGCATCCTTCTGGTAGTTCATGCCCTGTCCCATATCCTTGATACCGTGGGCGATACAGTGACTGTAGGCGATGATGATGGAAGGACCGGGGTAGGCTTCCGCTTCCTGGAAGGCTTTTATGGTCTGAATTCGGTTGAATCCCATGGAAACCTTGGCTACATAGACGTATCCGTAGCTCATGGCGATGGCACCGAGATCCTTTTTCTTAATGGCCTTTCCGCCGTAGGCAAACTTAGCGATGGCACCCGTGGGTGTTGCCTTGGACATCTGACCGCCGGTATTGGAGTATACCTCGGTGTCCATTACCAGCACATTGATGTTTCTGTCGCTGGCAATGACATGGTCCAGACCGCCGAATCCGATGTCGTAGGCCCAGCCGTCGCCACCGAGAATCCAAACCGATTTCTTGATCAGGTAGTCAGCGGTGGAGGCCAGCTCCTTGGCGAATACCGATTTACTGTTGGGTAGCGCTTTTTTCAGGGCGGCTACATTTCTGCGCTGCTCTTCGATCTGAACCTCTGTGTCCTGGGTATTGCTCAGGATCGCCTGGAGGATGTTGGCGTTCACATCGTTTTTACCCTCGTCCAGGACGGCTTTGCAGAGTTCCAGGGCATATTCACCCATCTTGTCTGCGGTGAGCCGCATTCCGAAACCGAATTCCGCTGCATCCTCAAAGAGGCTGTTGGACCAGGCGGGACCCCGGCCGTCCTTGCGGGTGGTGTAGGGAGTGGTGGGAAGGTTTCCGCCGTAGATGGATGAACAGCCCGTTGCATTGGCGATTACCGCACGGTCTCCGTAGAGCTGGCTCAGGAGTTTGACATAGGGAGTTTCACCGCAGCCTGCACAGGCGCCGGAGAACTCGAAGAGGGGCTCCAGGAGTTGGCTTCCCTTGGTTGTCTTGGTGTTCAGTTTCTCCCGGTCGATGTTGGGAATTTCGTTGAGGAAGTATTCCCAGTTTTCTACCTCCTGGTCCCTCAGGGGAGCCTGGGGTTCCATGTTGATGGCCTTGAAGCTGGTCTTGTTTCCTTCTGCATCCTTTTTGAATGCCGGGCAGATGTTCACACAGGCGCCGCAGCCGGTACAATCCTCGGGGGCTACCTGGATGGTGAATTTCATGCCGGGAAAGTCTTTTCCCCGGGCGTCGGCGCTCTTAAAGGTTTCCGGCGCTTTATCAAGAAGGGCGGCATCGTAGACCTTCATACGGATGGTAGCGTGGGGGCAGACCGCTGAGCAGTCCCCGCACTGAATACAGGTTGCGGGATCCCAAACCGGGATGGTTTCGGCGATATTCCGCTTTTCGTACTTCGTCGTGCCTACCGGGAAGGTTCCGTCGTCGGGAAGCAGGCTTACCGGTATCTTTTCTCCCCGGTTCGCCATGATCTCGCCCGTTACGCTCTTAATGAATTCCGGAGCATCGTCGGGGACAATTTTCTTCATGTGCAGGCTGCCGGCGGCCCTTTTCGGGTAAGAAACCTGTTGAACCTTGCTAACCGCAGCATCAACCGTACGGATGTTAGCATCGACAATATCCTTACCCTTCTTGCTGTAGGTTTTAACAATAGCGTCTTTAATGAGCTGAAGGGCCTGATCCTCCGGAAGTACGCCGGAAATCTTGAAGAAGGCTGTCTGCATGATAACGTTGATCCGGTTCCCCATGCCCATCTCTTCAGCTATCCGGGTGGCATCAATCACGTAGAACTTGAGTTCCTTGTCAATGATCTCCTGCTGAACCTCTACGGGGATCTTTCCCCATACCTCATCGGCGCTGTAGGGGCAGGCCAGGAGGAAGGTTCCTCCCTTCTTAGCCATGTGCAGCATGGGAACCTTTTCGAGGAAGGCAAACTTATGACAGGCGACGAAGTTCGCATCGCCTATGAGGTAGGTGCTTCGGATGGGACGATTTCCAAAACGGACATGGCTTACGGTAACCGTTCCGGCCTTTTTGGAATCGTACACAAAGTACCCTTGGGCATAGTTCGCTGTGGCGGAACCGATGATCTTGATGCTGTTTTTATTGGCACCTACGGTTCCATCGGAGCCAAGTCCGAAGAATACGCCGCGGAATACCTCATCGGGTTCGATGTTGAAGCCCTGCTCCCACTCAATAGAGGTGCCGGTAACATCGTCATGAATACCGATGGTGAAGTGGTTTTTCGGTTTATCGGCTTTGAGGCTGTCCAATACTGCCTTACACATAGCAGGGCTGAACTCGTTGGATCCGAGTCCGTACCGACCACCCACAACCTCGGGGTAGCTGGTGAATTTGCTGGATCCTTCGCCCATGATTTCCCCGATAGCGGTGCGGACATCCTCGTACAGGGGTTCGCCCAGGGAGCCGGGTTCTTTGGTCCGGTCAAGCACGGCGATCTTTTTAACCGTCTTGGGCAGGGCATCAACGATGTGCTGGGCGCTGAAGGGCCTGAAGAGCCGAACCTTGAGCATACCGACCTTTTCGCCCTGGGACAGCAGGTACTCAATGGTCTCATCCATGGTTTCTGCTCCGGAGCCCATGAGGACCACTACGCGATCCGCATCGGGAGCCCCGACGTAATCAAACAGGTTGTACTGCCGGCCGGTGAGTTTAGCAAACTCATCCATAACCTCCTGGACGATTCCCGGGGTCGCATTATAGTACTTGTTTACAGTCTCGCGGCTGGCGAAGTAGACATCGGGGTTCTGGCTGGTCCCCCGGATGGAGGGGTGTTCAGGATCCAGCGCCCGGGCCCTGTGGGCATGGACGGCTTCTTCGGGGATCATCTTTTTCATGATCTCGTAGGGGATTTCTTCGATTTTCTGTATTTCATGACTGGTTCTGAAACCGTCAAAGAAATGCAGGAAAGGAACCCGGCTTCGGAGGGTAGCTGCCTGGGCGATCAGCGCCATGTCCATGGCTTCCTGAACGGAGTTGGAAGAAAGCATGGCAAACCCCGTGGACCGGGCAGCCATGACATCCGAGTGATCCCCAAAGATTGAGAGTCCCTGGGCTGCAATTGCTCGGGCTGCTATGTGGAAGACGGTAGGGGTGAGCTCCCCGGCAATCTTGAACATATTCGGAATCATGAGCAGCAAGCCCTGACTGGCAGTGAAGGTGGTGGTGAGAGCGCCTGTGGTCAGGGCCCCGTGAACAGCACCCGCGGCACCGGCCTCGGACTGCATTTCTACAACATCGGGAATGGTACCCCAGATGTTCTTCTTTCCCTTGGCACTGAACTCATCGGAGAGTTCTCCCATGGGAGATGAGGGGGTAATCGGATAGATGGCGATTACCTCATTGGTAGCGTGGGCAACGTGGGCAACAGCCGCGTTACCGTCCACAATAACCATATTTTTGTCGGCCATAGTGATCCTCTTATCTAATGGATTTTGGTTTCTCGTAAAGAGCCTTACGTGGTACGTTTTCCTTCACTATATACCCCAGACCGGGGTAATGCAAGGTTATTTGAGATGAGTATGCGTTTTAATGCAAATATGAGTAAGTTAATATGATTTATTTCACAATAAATCAACTGGATTTCCAGGGTAGATTATAGGGCTGGGAGGCAGGTTCTGTCCAGGGAGGGGCATGTCTTTACCGAGGGTGGGGAGTTCATGAACCCTCATGGCCGGCCTTGATTTGTCCCTGGTGCGGATACTCCCTCTTTCACTTTAGACGACGTCTGAGGGGGGCTTTCCTGTGGCGAATTTCGGATAGAGCCTGCCATCATGGGTGGTTTGCTAGTGCATTACCTATCTGAATAAAATGATACAGTGCTTTCTGACGATGGAATCCGGTTTCAAGGTTTGGATTGACTTCGCCGTGAACGGTTTGGTATAAGCAGTTTGCATAGGCATCCATCTGATTCGAATTCAGAGCAGGCCACTTACCGATAGCAGATAGATTTTCAATCTCAGACCAGACCCTGGCATTGATGCCCGGCCATTGAAACGCATAGGGTGATCCTTGATCGGTACTCTCCTCAAGATAGGTAATGGCGTTGCTCAAATGGAATTCCAGAACAGGGTTGAACTCATGGGAAGCGGGTAGTGCCTGTTTTAAAGCAACTAATCCGCTTACGATGAATCCATGGTACCATGCCTCCTGGTTATGAGCGTTACCGAAGGAACCGTTGTCATTGCTCTGAGATATCACCGCTTCTTGGGTCATATTGACAGCTTTATCTAGATAGTCCTTGGTTTGGGTTACCCGATAGGCAAAGGATAGTCCTTCTATCACAGCCGAATTGTAATTGACATTGTGTACCGCTGGCTTATCGAGGATCCAATTAGCTCCCCGTTCGATGAATGGTAAAAGTCCTTCATCGTGGGTGTCTAGATATACCTTCGAAAAAGCAGTGAGGGTCCTTCCATGATCATAATACAGGTGCGAAATATCATCACCCTCAAGGGTATATAAGAATCCGTTTTCAAAATATTCTGGGTGTACTGCCTTAATATCCTGTATCAATGAGCCAAATTCCGGATTGTTTGCATCAGCCGGAATACCCCAGACCCCTTGGTCTCCTTCGATAATTTGCACGCGTTTTAGGTATTCCAGGGCTTCGTCTCTTCTTGCTACATACACCCCGGGGCTTGATGGGTCGTGGGTTCCCAAGAAATGATATGCTTCAACCCTCCAACTATATATCTCTCAGGGCCATCTTATAACCAACCGTTGATTCACCCCAGGTTCCGTTTTTCGGACCGTCATAGAGTTCCTCACTCAAACCATGCAATGTTTCATGGAAGTAGGTTCTTGATTCTGTAATGACGCTCTCAAATTGGTACGGTTCAAATACAACCCGGGAGTCAACGCCAAGACAAGAACTGGTTAGGATGCACAGTATTGAGAGAAGGTATATTACAAATTCTTTCATATTGGATATCCTCGGCATTGGTTTCCTCAGTCTTCAGCGAACAGATGGAACTAATCTGTAGTGCGCAAACGGTTGCAACCTTACACCTTGGCCCCACTACCCCTGGGGAGAATTCCGGAAGATTCTGCTGTATCTGGCGTAGTTTTCAGCCTTTTGCGCACTAAGGAACCACTAGAACGGGAGGGAATCCCCTTCTCCGTCTTAATACAATCTATACCTCGGAGGTACCCAGATTTTCCATTCCCGGGAACCCCCGGGGCAGATCCAGGGCATCTCTGAGGGCCTGACAGGCGGCCACGGCATTCAGTTCGATGTGCAGATCGGAGATTGCTGCGGTAAACGCCGAGGGCAGGGGGTTGATTTCAATAATGCGTGCTCCGAATTTTTTGGCGATTCCGGGCAGGGCCGCTGCAGGAAAGACCTCTCCGGTGGAACCGATGACGATCATAGTATCGCAGCTCTGGGCAGCGGTCTGGCTGCTCTGGGCCGCTTCGGCAGGAATGGTCTCTCCGAAGAAGACAAAATCGGGTTTATACACCCCACCCTGGGGACTCAGGGGGGGCAGATCGGAGAGGTCTACTGCATTGGCAGGAACCCTCTGTCCGGTTTTTGTACAGATCAGGGTCCGGGTATTTCCGTGGTACTCTGCTACGGCCCTGCTCCCCGCCCGGTGGTGCAGTTCGTCGATGTTTTGGGTGATGAGATACCTAAGCAGTCCTTGGCGCTCAAGGTCCGCCAGAAAGTAGTGGGCTTCATTGGGTTCGGCCTCAAGGAATTGGTCGTAAAAGATCTCCCGGATGACCTTCCAGCACTGCTCGGGGTGCTGGCGGAAGTAGCTTATTTCCAGAACCCGGGGATCATAGCGGTTCCAGATCCCGTCTTGTCCCCGGAAACTCGGGATGCCCGACTCAACAGATATACCTGCCCCTGTGAATGCGGTGAGATACCGGGATTCCCTGATCCACTGGGCTGCTGTGGCAATAGCGCCTCTTCCCATCATAGAACAGCTACTTTATAAGCCGGGAGATGGTCCGGAATGCCGGATCCTCGGCGGTTTCCAGGAGCTCAAACAGGATGGATTCCACACTTCCGATCCGGGCTCCCTCCTGGCGCATCCGTTCCAGGGCCTGCTGGTGATCAATGATAGAGCGTGATCCTGCGGCATCGTGAACTACCATTACCTCCATACCCAGGTTCAGGGCTTCTAGGACCGTCTGCTGGAGACAGACATGGGTTTCGATTCCTGCCACGATGAGTTGTTTTGCTCCGGTCTTCCGTATGGCCTCCCGAATTGCACCATCGGAGAGGCAGCTAAAACTGAGCTTTTCGTAGCATGGGCTGGGCGGGTTAAACCCGTTGAGGTGGGATTGCAGGGGCAATACAGTGTGCCCCAGGCCTCGGGGATACTGCTCGGTATGCAGAACCGGCACGTCAAGAGCCTGCAACCCCTGAAGCAGGGTACTGCACGCCTCTTCGATGCTGTCCGGGTTGCCCATGGCCGGGAGCAGCCGTTCTTGTATATCGATGATGAGTCCCAGGGAGGTTTGTTTTTCTAGTTTCATGCCCGAAGTATAGCGATTTCCCGGGGTTCTGTGTATGCTTACCGGGAGGTGCCCCCAAGAATCCTATGCCTCACCATCCCTAGGAGGTTTCCATGTCTCAATTGTTTTTCCATCGACTGTCACAGCGCTGTCAGGAGGCTCAGACCCTGCTCTGTGTAGGTCTTGATCCCCGGGTTACCCTGGTTCCCCAAGCAGAGGTTTCCGAGGCTGTACAGCAGATTGTTGAAATGAATCGGCGTATTATTGATGCTACCAGCCCCTACGCGGCGGCATTCAAACCGAATATCGCCTTTTATGAGGCCTTCGGGATTCCGGGATTGGAGGCCCTTAAAATCACCCTAGAACTCATTCCTGAAGAGATTCCGGTAATCCTGGATGCGAAGCGTGGAGACATCGGCGCCACTGCCAGGGCCTATGCCCAGGCGGTATTTGAGGATCTGGACGTGGAGGCGGTAACCCTGAGTCCCTACATGGGCAGTGACAGTGCCGAGCCCTTTCTGGATTATAAAGACCGGGGGGCCTTTTTCCTCTGTAAGACCTCGAACCCCGGGAGCCGGGATTTCCAGACCCTGGAGAATTGTAAGGGCACGCCCCTGTATCTCCAGGTGGCAGACCGCGTTCTGACCTGGGGGGCCGGGGAGGGACAGTGCGGCCTGGTGGTGGGAGGAAATGATATCCCGGCACTCCGGGCGGTGCGGGAACGCCACCCCGGGGCGTGGATGTTAGCCCCGGGGATCGGGGCTCAGGGGGGAAGTATTGAGGATTGTATTCGCTGGGGAGCCGGGAAGGATGGTATGGGTATTCTTCCGGTGGTTGCCCGGGGAATAGCCCAGGCTGAGAATCCCGGAGAAACCGCGAAATGGTACCGAGACCAGTTGAATGAGGCTCGTAGGACGGTTCAGAGTCCGGGCAGTTCCCTTCAAAACCTCCAGCAGGGATCGGCGATTGAAGATTCTGAACCTACCCTGAGCGAGGATGATCACCTGCGCCGCCGGGTGCTTCGCGGACTGGTGGATAACCAGTGTTTCCGTACCGGAGAGTTTACCCTGAAAAGCGGGGAGAAAAGCCCTTTTTACATCGACCTGCGGCTCATCATGTCCAGTCCCGAGCTGTTGGCCGTCACCGCCAAGGCCTACGCGAGTCTGCTCGACCGGGCATCCCTCCGGGGGTACAGCTTTGACAGGATCGCAGGGATACCCGCCGCCGGCCTGCCCCTGGCTACGGCAGTGAGCCTGGAGACGGGGATTCCCATGATCTTCCCCCGGCTGAACGTCAAGTCCCACGGGACGGGGCGGTTTATCGAGGGGGCCTACAATGAGGGTGAACGGGTGTTGCTTCTGGATGACCTGATTACCTCGGGAAAGAGCAAGATCGAAGCCCTGGAGGTGCTGCGGCAAGCAGGGCTACGGGTGGATCACTTGGTGGTGCTGTTGGAGCGGGGAACCCAGGGCAGGAAGGATATGCAGGCGGCCGGCATCACCCTGGAGGCCTTTGCCCATGTGAATGAATTCTTTCCCCTCCTGGAGGATTTGGGGGTGCTCTCGGCTGAACAGCGCCGTAGCATGGAGGAGTTCGCGAACCGATAGCCTATATTCATACAATCGGGTATACTCCGGGGTATGGAGTTTCTTGCCCAAATCATGGATTTCTTGAAGCAGCCCATCCGAATAGCCGGTGTTGAACTTCCCTTTAGCATCGGCGCATTCTTTCTTGAATTTCTCCTGTTGTCCGTGCTGGTATTTCTGGCCGGGGTTGTACTCCGACGGATACTGGCGTGGGCCCTTGGCAAAAGCAGGCTCCGGGAACAAACCCGGGATAAAACCAGCAGAACCGCCCGGCTCGTTATCAGGGTTTCAGAGTGGCTCGGCGTCTTGCTATTATTCGCCCGGATTTTGGGTGCGGAGGTTCTGGGGTTCTTCGGTACCCTAGCGGCCTTGGTAAATACCCCCTTCATATCAACCGGAGCAATGCGCATTTCCGTACTTACCCTCGTCGCTCTGGTCCCCATCGGGTGGCTCGCTGTTTGGAGCGGGAAGTGGAGCCGCTACCTCCTAGAGACCCGGGTGTTCGACCGCCTGAAGGTAAAACATAGCCAGCGGTTCAGTATCGGGAATCTGGTACGGTATGTGGTTATGACCCTGGTTGTGCTTCTGGGACTGTCAGCGGTTGGTATCAGCTTATCCGGTTTGGCGGTTCTTTTCGGGGTCTTGGGTGTCGGGCTGGGTTTCGGACTCCAGGGGACGGTGGCTAATTTCTTTTCCGGGTTGGTAATAATCCTCTCCAGACCCATTAAGGAGGGGGATTTTATCAAGGCGACCTCGTCGGACGGCACCTACGAGGGGACTGTTACCCAAATTAAGCTCATCTATTCGGTCATTAATACAGCCTTGAATGAGACGATTATCCTTCCGAATTCCGCCATTGTGGGGAACTCGGTGCATAACTATTCCTACGATGACCCCTCCATTACCCTGTTGATACCTATCCAGGTATCGTATTCCAGCGATATCGACCTAGCCTTAGAGGTGCTGAGGGACATCGGGGATGCCTGTCCGGTACGGAAGCCCCGCAGCGAGACCCTGGCTGCCATCGAAAGCTTCGATGACTCAGGGATAACCTTGAAACTCCTGGTACCCCTCCGGCGGGCGGATGAAAAATATCAGGCCCGCAATACCATTCATCACCAGATTTGGCGTAGATTTAAAGATCAAGGCATTGAAATTCCATTTCCGCAGCTGGACTTACATCTAAAGGATCATATTCTGCGGGGTATTACCGTCGAGACAACGAGCTCAGAGAATAACAAAGGAGGAACCAGTACATGATACTGAAAAAGGAATTATCCCGGATATACCGGGGCAGCGACATTGAGGATAGGCTCCGAGCTCCGTCCCTGGGTACTATCGTGCTACTCTATGCCGCGGTGTACATCACTGCGGTAATCGTCCAGCTGGTGTCCGGCCGGGGGATTGATCCGGTGATGATCGGGCTTCCGCTTCTCCTGGGCCTCACCCTGCTCCCCTTAATCAGGGGGAAGTTGAATATTGCGGTTTGGGCGGCGATGATTCTGCTCTTCGGCGGCACCCTGGGAAATCAGGTGCTGCAGCTCTCCCAGGGAAGCTCCACCGAGATCCTGAGTATGGTGATCAGCGACGTTAGTCTGGTGCTGGTCGTTGCAATACTGATTAAGAATCGGAAGATCAGCTATGTTCTGTACGGCCTCATTGGGGTGTGGTTTTTAACCATGCTGCTCATCGGCCAGTTTTCCGCCGGTAGCTCCGATGTCGTATCCGGGGCAACCAACTGGCAGGAGAACGTCCAGGCCGACTATTTTAGCGCCCTGTACTCCCTGGTCCTGAACCTCGTGTTGGTGGCAACCCTCCGGAGAAACCTTGAGCTTATCATTACCCACTCGGAGACCCAGCGGGATATGGTGAAAACCCGGGAGGAGAGCGCCCGGCGGCTCATCGAATCCACCAGTAACCAGTTTTCTCTCTATGAAGACCTGGACAGCCACAGCGGTACGGCCGAGACTGCGGCCCGGGGCATCGAGTCCTCGGTATCGGAAATCGCCCAGCGGATTGAGGTACTCCAGCAGAGCAGCCGCCAGCTGGAAGAAGCGCTTTCCCACACCGGCAGCAGCTTCGCCAAACTCAAGAACTCAGCCCAGGACCAGATGAGCCACGTAACCCAGTCGAGTGCGGCGGTGGAACAGATGGTCGCTTCTATCGGGAGCGTCCGTACCGTAGTGGAGAATCGTCAGGAAAGCGCTGAACGGCTGCGGGGTGCTGCTCAGGAGGGCAGTCAGACCCTTAGCGCTGCCTCTGCTACCAGCAAAGACGTTATGGCATCCATCGGGAATATCAATGATATGATAGCCATCATCTCCAACATCGCCAGCCAGACCAACCTTCTGGCGATGAACGCAGCTATCGAGGCGGCCCATGCAGGTGATGCCGGCCGGGGGTTCGCGGTAGTTGCTGATGAAATCCGCAAACTTGCCGAGTCCAGCGGCTCCAGTGCGAAAACCATCAAGGGGACCCTGAAGGAGCTTATCCAGGGGATCGAAGAATCGAACCGGGTGGTTCAAAGCTCCTCGGACTCCTTTTCCCAGATTACCGAGGATATCGAGTCGGTTATCCAGGCCCTGCAGGAGATCAATCATAGCACCCAGGAACTGGCGGCAGGAAGCAAGGAGATTCTGGAGAGTACCGGCGTGTTGAATCAGACCACGGCTTCCCTGGGCGATACCCTGAAGCAGGTGGAAGAGGACCATGGTAAAATGTCCAGGGCCAGTGAATCCATTACCCAAGCCACCGGGCAGGTAGCCCAGGGCTCGGAGATTATCGGAACCCGGGGTCAGGAGATTCAGGGGGTGATTGACGAAATACGCCGGGTTGCCCGGACTATGAAGCAGAAGGGAGAGGAGCTCAAGGAGGCTATCGCCGACGCCCAGCACTCCTGAGGCCTCGGGGCTAATCCCCGGCTTGCACGGAATACCCATGGACCCTGCCCACCCCGGCGGGGTTCAGGGTGATTTTCATGCCCGGGGTCGTCTCATGTGCCGAAACCTAGGGTTGCTGGGAACTTTCAGGGTGATTTTCATGCCCGGGGCCCAAAAACGCCGGGAGGTTCTCCGGTCAATGCCGGAGAGATCCCGCGGATGACCTATCCTATTTTAACGTCCTCACCGGATAGGAGATTGTTCACCTCCGAGTTTTGCGCGTCATCCATGATTTTCTGGAGGGTGATGCTGTCGAAAAAGCTGTTTATCTTTTCGCTGGCTTCTTTCCATACATTATGGACCAGGCAGGTGTCCATTTTGGTGCAGGGGATGGCATCGTCGCTGCAGCTGGTACAGGGGGTGAGATCCAGTCCTTCGTCCACGGCTTCGAAGATGGCCCTGACGGTAATCTCCCGGGGTTGCTGGTGGAGGATGAATCCACCGCCGGGACCCCGGACGGAGCTGATGACCCCCGCTTTTTTTAGTTTAAAAAAGATTTGCTCCAGAAACTCAGGAGAGATTTCCTCTTCTGCGGCAATGGATTTGATTGCTTTTGGTTTGGTGGTGTCAGAAAGGGCGAGGTTCGTCATTGCGCGGAGCGCATACCGTCCCTTGGTAGTAATTCTCATAGGTACAGTTCCTTATCTTGATTCTAATAGTAATGTATCCCGAAACCCCATAAATGGCAATCCATAGCCTTCCCGGACAGGCCAGGGGTAGTAATAGAGGTGTTGAGATAGATCCGGTTGGCGGTGAAGGGCGTAATATTCCCTTCGAGGCAGGGTTCGGGGGGGGCTTTGCATCCCTTGGTACCGGGAGCCGGGGATCCTGATGGACCCCGGGTTCCTCGATTGTCGTTTTATTGGTATGGAGGGACCTGCAAATCGGGTGCTGCACGTCCCTCGGGGTGTGGTTCTAGCTGTTTACACGCTCAACGTAGTCGCCCGTTTCGGTGTTGACCATGATTTTTTCGCCCTCTTTGATGAAGATGGGGCATTTTACCTGAAGGCCCGTCTCGCAGGTGACCAACTTGGTAGCACCGGTAACGGTATCACCCTTAATAGCCTCGGGAGCCTCAGTGACCACAAATACCATTTTCATGGGTAGGATGATGTCGATGGCATTCGCCTCCCAGAATACGATTTTGTAGCTGTCGCCTTCTCTGAGATAGGGTGTTTTATCCTCCATGCCCTGGACCGGTACCTCAAACTGGTCGTAGGTATCGTTGTCCATGAAGTGGAGCACCTCGCCGTCGGCATACATGTACTGGGCGTTTTTTTCGTGAACATCCGCTTCCTCGACGTTGTCGTTGGATTTTACGGTTTCTTTGAGAACCGAGCCGTCCTTCAGGTTCTTGAGTTTGAGCCGGGAGAAGGCCGCACCCTTTCCGGGGTTAACAAATTCCCGCTCTACTACCAGGTAGGGTGCACCCTTCATAATGAGGCACATTCCCTTGCTTATCTGACCGCCTTTTATCATTGTCGTATCTTCCTTCTTAGAATTCGTGTGTGGTTGTTCATCCCGCCGACTGCCGCAGCTGCTGTGGGGCTTGATCTGTGATGGGATTCTGACAGTCTATCCTATTCAGCCGGGGGATGTCCAGCTGCGGGGATTTTCGGGGTATTAGTCCCGATCCAGGCTGCTGTGGAGGGGAAAGAGGGTCACCTGGGCAATGTGGTCCAACCCCAGGGCGAGCATAACCAGGCGGTCAATCCCCAGAGCACCCCCGGAACACCGGGGCAGGGATCCGGCTACGGAAACAAACTCCGGGTCGCCCTGAACGGGGCTGCCCTGACGGCGTAGCTGGGCAAGCTCCCGTTCCATGAACAGCCTGGTTACCCCGGGATCGCTTTCTTCGGTATAAACGTTGGCAACCTCCAACCCTCCCGCATAGAGCTCCCAGCGTTCAGCCCAGGGAGTACCAGGTTTGCGTTTTGCGGTACTGGGTACCAGGTAGGGATAGTCCAGGAGAACCAGCGGCCGGTCCTGGGGAAGCTCCGGTTCGATGTGGGTTAAAAAGATCCGCTGGAAGATGTCATCCCACGACTCATCGGGTTGAACACCCATATCCAGGCTGCTCGCCATGGCAGCCAACCCCGTCCGAGCCTGGTCGGGGTGATCAGGATCGGCGGCAGATGCCAGATCCCGGCCGAGGATCTGTGTGAAGGCGTCTTCCATGGTGAGGATATGGAAATCCCGGTGTAATCCCCCGGGGCCGGGCCAGGCCGAGGCGGAATCAAAACTACCGCCAGAGGGGGTTGGGGGCTCAGGGGCATGGAAATCACCCTGAATACCCAAGGGGAGGCTGGCAAAGAGTTCCTGGGTCAGGGCGATGGAATCACGGTAGTCTTTTTGGACGCTGTAGTATTCCAGCATGGTGAATTCCAGGGAATGGGCCCGGGTTAAGACCTCCTGGTTTCGGAAGCACGGAGAGATGGAAAAGAGATTTCCCCAATCCCGGGAGAGGAGCTGTTTGAGGTAGTATTCCGGGCTGGGCAGCAGGTACAGGGGCTGGGCCTCCCGGTCATCGGCACCGGGGATGCGGTAGGCGGTAGAGAATAGGGGAATGGTTGCCTCGGGGATGACCCTGGGGCTGAGGATGGGCGGGGTAATTTCGAGGTAGTCCCGGCTGGTGAAAAAATCGCGGACCGCCTGGATGATCCGGGTCCGGGCGCGGTAGGTTTCGGGGCTCATGTTCATGCCATGAGTATAGCGGTTAGCCGGCTTGTGGGCTACAATGCGGGGTATGAGTATACAATTTTATAACCGTCGGGGTACGGGATCAATTAAGTGGGATAGGATCGGTGAGGATGTGCTGCCCCTGTGGGTTGCGGATATGGATGTGGCCAGCCCGGAGGTGATAACTGAGGCGATCAGCCGCCGGTTGCAGCATCCGGTTTTTGGTTACACCGACCCGGATGATGAGTTTTTCCGGAGCTTTGCGGAGTGGACCGCCCGCCGCCAGGGTTGGCGGCCCGAGCGGAAATGGCAGCTCTATGCCCCGGGGATGATGCCCGCCGTCCGGGCCCTGGTGGCCGGGTTTGCTGAACCGAGTCAGGGGGTGATCGTTCAATCCCCGGTATACCATCCCTTTTTCACCGCGGTGACCGGCCAGGGGCGTAAGCTCTTGGAGAATCCCCTGGTACGCCGGGAGGATGGAGGGTACGAGATGAATCTCCGGGAACTTGAGCAGTTGGCGGCTCTGCCCGATGCCCGGGTACTCCTGCTCTGCTCCCCCCATAACCCCGTAGGCAGGGTTTGGACCGTCGGCGAGCTGGAGGCCATGATGAATATCGTGGTGGAGCATAATCTGGTGGTGGTGGCTGACGAAATTCACGGGGACCTTATATTGCCGGGGAACCGGTTTGAATCCCTGGGTCGGTTTTTGACCCGGGAACCCTGGGCTGACCGGGCTGAAGACTCGGTGGTGGTGCTCCAGTCTCCGGGAAAGACCTTCAATATACCGGGGCTGCCGAGCTGCCAGGCTGTGGCTGCCGGTGAAGGTCTCAGGCGGGGGGTGCGCCGGTCCTTCGAAGCGGCGGGGTTTGATATTTCTAATATTCTGAGCCTGGAGGCCTCCAAGGCGGGGTACCGGGGTGGCGATGCCTGGTTGGATGAGGTGATGGATCATGTGGCGGTAAACCGGGGGCTGCTTGCCCGGGGAGTGTCCCGCCTGGCGGCCCTGGTAGGAGCCGGTAATAGTCCGGGAGCCCTCCCGGAATCCGGGGACGCCCCGGGGCATGGGGTGACGGAAGCTGGGGGATCCTGGCTCAGCCCGGCCCAGGGAACCTATCTGGCCTGGTGGGATGCATCGCCCCTCTGCCGGTTTTTTAAGCTCGATGCGGAGCAGTTGAACCGCAGGATACGGGATGAGGCTGGGGTGTTTTTCAGCAGCGGACCCCAGTTCGGCGCCGGGGGGGAAGGGTTTCTCCGGGTTAATCTCGGGTGCTCCCGGGAGATGCTGAGGGAGGCTTTGGAACGTCTGGAGGCCTGGCTGACCAAGGTAGTGGCAGCGGAGCCAGGGGTCAGGTGAGGCAGCGCCGGACGAGGGTGTAGAAGGGGCATTCGAATCACCCTTCGGTCTTGATCCATCGGATGTAATCGCCACCGGGACTACCGGGGGCGTTCGAATCACCCTCCCCGAAGCAGATCAGAACATGCAGACCCTAGGGCATGGGTGGTTCGGGGACCTGCTGAATTTGGTACTTGGGCATCTGGAAGGTGATGCCGGCCTGGGACAGCCGCTGGGTGAGCATGGTGAGGACGCTGTTCCGGGTAACCACGTAGTCGGTTTTGCTGAACCAGACCCCGAAGAGCACCTCGATGCCCGATGGACCGAAGCCGGTAAAGAGGATGAGGGGCGCCGGTTCGTTCAGGCAGTAGATGTTCTGGGCATTTATATCCTCCAGAATGCTGGTGACAAGGTCGGTATCGGCATCGAAGGCCAGGGTAAATTTGAAGTCCTGGCGGCGGATGGGAAACCGCGTAATGTTGGTAACCTCGGCGTTGAGTATTTTTTCGCTGGGGATTCGAATGTACTGGTTATCGAAGGTGCGAATCTTGACCGAGAGCAGGTCGATGGACTGGACGATGCCGGTTTTATCCCCGACCTTGATGATATCCCCTACCACGAAGGGCTTTTCCGAGATCAGGAAGACGCCGCTGACCATATTCGAGAGGCTCGCCTGACTTGCAAAGCTCAGGGCAACCCCCAGGATTCCCGCAGCTCCCAAGAGGGGGGTGGCGTCGATTCCAAGGCTGGTAAGGGCGAAGAAAAATATGAGCAGCATCAGGGTGTATCGGACAAGTTTGTCGATGAGCATGCGGAGCTGGTCTGAGAGAGGCTTGAGCAGGTAGCGGCGGAGGATGAATCCCACAAATCGGGTAAGGATGTAGCCCCCTACCAGGATGAGTATGCCCTGGACCAGTTGGAGCAGGGTTTCGGTGGTGAGTAGGGTTTCAAAATTAACCGAGGATAGGAGGTTCTGCATAGCTTCTATTGTGCATCAATTCGAGGAAAAAGTCTGCGGAAAAAGCTGCGGAAAGGGTCTGCCGGCGGGGATGGGGGCTCCCCGGGAATCCGGCGGGGGTGAGGCGTAGTTCCCCGGGGCTCCGGCCGGGGTTTGGTTCCAGGCGTTGACGGGGCTTGGTCCCTCCCTCGGGGGCTCCCCGGGGCTCCGGCGGGGGTGAGGGCCGCGGTTTGGTTCCGGGCCATTTCTTCGATGCTACCCACCAGGTTAGCAGAAGGCCGGGTTCGGAACTTGGCCGTTTATGCCTGAGGAGGCGCCGGGCTCGGCCGCTCCTCCCTCGTTCTTCGGGCCTGGAATTATAGACCCGTGATTTCTTTGAATCGGTCGAAGGTTTTTCGGATGGCGCCCTTGTTTGCAGGAACCCTGGCTGTCCGCAATCTGGTTGTTTTTCCCTGGGATTCTCTGGCCGGGGTCTTTTTTATGTCGATCTGGCTGAGCAGCTCCGCTCCCTTGTAGGTAACAGTAATCTGATTCGTCCAGAGCTGTGTCTCCTCCTGATAGAGTTCCAGGTTTTCCACATGCAGACAGAGACGCTGAAACTGGAGGAGCTCCTTGGAGCTGTTCTTGATGGTCAGGGGACAGATGGCGGTGACCGGGTTTTTCTGGATTTCATCGGGGCTGCGGTGGAAGGGGGTGTCCAGGGCGTAGCATAGTTCACCCCCGGTGGTGTTCCCGAACCAGGTGTTGGAGAGCAGGGTCAGGGGGATCTCCTGGAAGATGGTCTGTTCCTTGGATTTCAGGGTGACAAGGTTGGCCCAAACGGGTATTGCGAGAAAAAACTGTGCCCACCGGCCGGGCAGCAGGGTGGAGGACATGCTGGGGCGTATGACCAGGGGACGGTCCGGGAGAGCCGGCAGCAGACCTAATTCATCCTGTTGGAGGGTTACGAAGCGGCTCCAGCCGTTGACCTCCGGGGGATCCACAGGGATTGCCGCTTCCAGGGGTAGGTTATCGGTGGTGTGGTGGGTTGCTACGGGCAGGGCGTAGTCCTGGGCGTGCTGGGTGAGGACGAACCACTCGTCTGTGACGCGGCGTATCCAGAGTTCGCATTGGGGAAAGGACCAGTAGAGGCATGTGGTGTCATCAGTCCGGATGGGGCCCCATAAATCGGTGTTCTTCATGGCAGGAATGGTACATTCTTTTATGATTTTGGTTAAGCAGGGCCACGACCCCCCCTCGGTGGTAAAGGGGTTGTGAACTATTCATCACATATCCGCCCGGGTGTACCGTTTTTGCAACAAGTCGGTAATACCGAAGAGAATCCACCCCAAGACTGAAAGGCCCAGAATTCCTGCGTACATATCCAAATAGTCGATTCTCATCCAGGCATCCATGGTGAAGAAGCCCAGGCCATGGCGGGTGAAAAAGGTCTCGGCAAAAAACAGTACAGCCAGGGCTGTGCCGATGCCGATGCGCAGGGCGGTAAAGAAGGCGGGCAGGATGGCCGGGATCAGCAGGAGGGTGACTTTTTTAAGCCCGCGGCCGCCCATGGTGGTAAAGGTTTCTATCAGCTCCCGGGGAATGCCTTTTGCAGCATCCCGGATGGCCAGTACAATCTGGAAGAACAGCACCAGGGCAACGATGAGGACCCGGGAGAGTTCGCCGATGCCGAAGAGCAGGAACAGAACAGGTAATAGGGCGATTTTGGGAACCGGGAACAGAATGTAGAATCCCGGGGTCATGAGGGTGTCGGCCAGGGGTTTTCGTCCGCTGAGAATGCCAAGAGGCAGGGCAAATAGACTCGCGATACCTACCCCGGCGAGGGTCCTTCCCAGGGTGGCCAGGCTGTGGATGATGAGCCGTCCCTGACTGGTAAGAAGCACAGCCCGAGCGAAGACGGCTTCCGGGGGCGGCAGGGCGCTACTGACGATTCCCAGGGATACCAGCTTCCAGAGCAGGATCATGATACCCAGGGAGATCGTCCGGTGGAGCACGGTTTTTATGCTTCCGGGCATTGCAGTTCCTCCAAGCGGGTTCGAATGGTCCTGCATCGGTGAAAGTACCCGGGGCTGGTACGCCCCTCCAGGGCAGAGGACCGGGGAGGTCTGGAGACAACCTGCGGGGTGGTTTTTTGGGGCGGGTCTACCGGTTCCCTAAGGATTTCCAGTCCCCGGGGGGTCAGTATCCCGATTTGGGTTCCCATTATGGCCGCTTCTTCAATGCTGTGGGTGACCAGGATACAGCCAAGATTCCGGGATTGGATAAGGGAGGCGAGGAGGTCTTGCAGGGATTCCCGGGTCATGGCATCCAGGGCGGAGAAGGGTTCGTCCAACAGCAGCAGTTTGGCCTGCCCTGCCAAGGCCCTGGCCAAGGCGGCCCGTTGCAGCTGTCCCCCGCTGAGCTGGGATGTGCGCCGGGTCGTGAAATCACCCAGATCAACACTATCCAAGGCCTGCCGGGCTGCGGCGATCCTGGGTTGTTTCTGTATGCCCTGGAGGGTAAGGGGCAGGGCTACGTTTTCCTCCAGGGAGAACCAGGGGAACAGGCTTGTGTGCTGGGGGATGAAGCTCATCTGGTGGGGTTTGTAGCTGCGGACAACCCTGCCTGAGGATGGCTGGTGAAGATCGGCAAGGGTCCGCAGAAGGGTGCTTTTCCCGCAACCCGAAATACCCAGTACGACAAGGCAGTCCCCGGGGTGTACAGATAGATTCACCCCACGAAATACCTCCGGGGCATCCCGATAGCCGGCGGAGAGGTTCTCTGCTTGCACCATTGCCGGGACAACTGCCATGGGGGTTAGTCTTCCTGTACAAACCGGGTGTCGATCACCTGGCTGTAGACCGGCGGATCGGTGAGTAAACCCTTACTCTGCATCCAATCCAATACGGACTGATAGGTCTCCGGGCTGGGAGGCAGGGCCTGGGTGAAATCCGGAAGCTGGATGGATTCCCTGGTGGGGGCTGGAAATCCGAGACCTTGGATAATGATGTCGGTGTAAGCCTGGGGATTTTCAGTTAGGGCTTGGACGGCACGGTTATAGGCCCGATAAAAGGCATGAATTTCTGCAGGCTTTTCCTGGATGGCCCGTTGGGTGAACAGGAGAACCCCCGGGGTTTGGTCTAGAACCGTTGTTTCCGTGATGATATGACCTCCCGCTGCGGTAACGATCCGGGTCAGGGGTTCGGGAAGGCAGGCGGCCTGGAGTTTTCCGGCCAGAAGCATCTCGATGCGCAGGGGCATTTGCAGGACGGACACCAGATTGATGGTTTGGGTATTACCGCCGGATTGGCTGAGCATGGCCTCGGTTACGTAGTAAATAATAGACTGTTCCAGGAGCCCGGTATCGATGGGCCCGGGGTGGGCGTTCCATTCCTCCAAGGTTGTAATATCCGAGGCCGGGCTGGTAACCAGGGCGAAGCGGCCCTGGGTTGTGGAGGTCACCGAGAGAGGGAACCCCTGCTGGACTGCACTGATGGCATTGATCAGGTCCGATACCGAGCCGTCGATGGTCTCGGTTTGTAACGCCGTTTCCCGGTACATCTGGTTGGTAAACAACTCCAGGGTGACCCTAAGGCCCTCTTCTTGGAAATACCCCAGATGTTGAGCCACAAGGAGCGGGATTGAATTGACCGCCGGCATGAGGCCCAGGGTAAGGCTCTTTAGTGCTGGTGCCTGTTGCTCCTCCCCTGGCGGCGACCCGGCCTCCCGGGCCGAACCGCCAACCAAAGGCAAGGGAAGCGCCAGCAAAAACCCCAAGAGCAGTCCCGCTGCCCTTCCGATACCGGAGGAAATGCCCCCAGCCGCCCCAGGCGCCGGGGGTACCCGGGATGGGGAACCCGCACAGGAGCCCTTGAGCCGCTCTACATCAGGAGCCGGGCTGAACCGGGGAACACGTAAATCATGTATGAATTTCGATAAATTATTACCCATACCCCTATGGTATCATAGCTTAGACAAAAAGAGCCAGACTTAAGGCCATGACCGCCATACCACCCACCAGGCCGTAGATCGCAATATGGTGCTCGCCATATTTTTCTGCAGTGGGAAGCAACTCGTCCAAGGAAATGAACACCATAATGCCCGCCACGCCCGCAAAGAGCAGCCCGAAAACCAGGTCGTTCATAAAGGGAAGGAGCACAAAATACCCCAAGGCTGCACCTATCGGCTCTGCCAGACCGGAGAGGAAGGACAGACCGAAGGCCTTCCTTCTACTCTTGGTAGCATAGTAAATCGGGACGGAAACCGCGATACCCTCGGGAATATTGTGGATGGCAATGGCTACGGCAATCCCGATGCCCAGGGCGGGATCCTCCAATGCCCCGATAAAGGTGGCAAGGCCCTCGGGAAAGTTATGGATGGCGATGGCCAGGGCGGAAAATACGCCCATCCTCAGCAGGGCCGCGTGGCTGTGGGGATGGGGCTGTCCCTGAGGCTCAGCCTCCCCCATTTGACGGGGTTCGTGGGGATTTTCGAAACTGGGTACCAGCTTATCGATGATAGCGATGAGGGCGATTCCCCCGAAAAAGGCCAGGGTGGTATACCAATACCCGGTTTTCGGTCCCACGACCTCAGCTAGGGAGGTGTACGCCTTGGCGAATATCTCCACCAGGGAGACATAAATCATAACCCCGGCTGAAAAACCCAACGCTCCCGCCAGGAACCGTGGGTTGGTTTGTTTTGTAAAAAACGCCAGGGTGCTGCCGATGCCGGTGGCTAATCCGGCAAATAGGGTAAGCCCGAAGGCAAATAGAATATTCGTTGTAGTTATCATACCAAAAATATATTTTGAGTACTCAAAAAAATCAAGACGATGAATGCACATTCCTACTAAAATATTTCTTACCCCGTCACCCTACCTTTCTGCTCCAGCCTGTAATGGCGAGGAGCTAACGGGGTGACTAGTGCGCAAAGGGTTGTACCATTGCCCCAGCGGAGTTTCCCCTGGAACCGGCTGAAAGCTAGTACCGCTACCCCTGGTGTGGTTTACAGCCTTTTGCGCACTAGGTATTTCTTCCCACCCGGCCCCTATTTGCCCGGTCCAGCCCCCTGTTTCTGGATGATGTATACCGCAGCGGCGGAGAGGCTGCCCCCCAATAGGGTAAATATCCCGGGCTGTTCCCCCAGGAGAATCCAACTGAGTAGCAGGGCCGAAAGGGGCACCAGAAAGGTAAAGCTCGAACCCCTGCCGCTGCCCAGGGCGTGGGCGGCAAAGAAGTACATTCCCGTGGCGAATACCCCGGCCGGAAGGGCCAGGTACAGTTCGTTCAGCCAGAAATTCGGCTGGAACATGACCGGATCGCCCAGCCAGGTGAATCCCCGGGTGGCAAGCAGCAGAACCAGTAGAATCCCCGAGGATAGGCTGTACACCCGGGCCGTGTAGGTAAACACCCCGGAACCCCGCTGAGCCCGGTGGCTGCATAGGGTAAGCCCGGCCCAGAGCAGGCCCGCCCCCAAAAAGAGAAGGGTGTAGACCGTCAGTCCCCGATCGCCGCCCAGTAGATCCGGGAGGGTCTGCAATGCCCCGCCTGCAATTCCCAGGGCGAGGCCGAGCCATTGCAAGACCTTGGGTTTGTGGGCCTCGAAGAGACTGGCCAGGAGGAAGGCAAAAAGCGGGTTGATGGTGGTAACAATGACCCCGGCCTTCCCCGAGGCTCCGTATTGGAGCCCGCCGAAAAACACCAGGTTGTACAGGGTCAAGAGAACTGCAGCCAAAACGGTCCAGCACCAGGTGTGCCTGTTGCTCTGGGTTGTTTTGTTTGTTTCGGGTGATTTTGCTGCCCGGTGCTCCAGGCCCTTCCCGGGATTCACCGGGGGCGTAGTCTCGGCTCCTCCACCAGCCCTGATAGCCCAGGATCCCAGGCGGCGGTCCAGGCGGATAAGGGGCAGGGCCGCCACACTGATCAGGGCGAAGCGCCAGAAGGTTAAGAGCACCGGATCTGCAGTCACCGAAAGCAGCTTGGCACTGACCCAGCTTCCCCCCCAAAAGAACATGGCAAGAAACATAACGATAAACAGCATATTCACTCCAGGACCGCTACTGTACTCTAAAAAACCCATTGCAGGGTAGTCCCCCGAGGGCTACAATCCAGGAAGGGGTAGGATTGTGAGTACTGATTATGAGATTTCCGTACAACCCCGGGATGATTGGATGCAGGTGTTTCTCAGTATCCGGGTCCGGGGCCCGCTGACAGAGACGATACCCGAGGAAGAGATCTATACCCGGCTGACCACCCTGGGGGTAACCCAGGGTATCGACATTCCCGCCATCCGGCGGAGCATAGAGGCAGCCTCCCGTCACGGGATGTCCCAGAAACGGGTACCCATCGCCCATGGGGTACCACCCAAGGCCCAGTGCCCAGGGTACTATATCTTCGCACCCAAACTCCGCGCCCTGGATCCCATTTTTCGCCAGGACCGGGATTGCGGTCCCGATGAAAAACCGGACCGCCTACCCGACAATGCTGAGGGTGCCGAGGTCAGCCCCTCCCCCGGCCCGGACTCCGGCGGGGTTTCAGATCCTCAACGCGGCCTTCGGTCTGCACCGGAGTCCCAGTCGACTTCCGGAACCTTTGCGGGAGAGTCCCCCGTTGGGGACTCCGGCGGGGTTTCCGACTCTCAAGCAGCTCATCCGTCCAAACCGGAGTCCCCGTCTTCCGGCGGCCCTGTCGGGCATTCGGCTTCCGGGACCGGGAAAAGCACACCTGAAAAATCCACACCCGGAAAAGGGCCGGATTATTCGGAACCCGTGAGCATCCACAACCGGGTGGACTACCGGGAGATCCAAAGTTACCTTGTGGTGTCCCGGGGAGAAATTCTGGCCATCTGGAAACAACCGACCCCGGGAGAGCCGGGCTACGACGTACGGGGCCGTCAGGTTACCCTTCCGAATCAGACCATTACTACCCTTGAACCCGGGGAGGGCACGAGGGTAGAAGGGGGCCGGGTCTATGCCGAGGTAACAGGGAAACTGAGCTGGAATGCGAAATCCTTTTTTGTGGAGACCACCATCCGGATTAAGGGAAATATCGACTACCGGGTCGGCAATATCCGTTTTCCCGGAAACCTGATCCTGGAAGGGGAGGTTCGGGACCGCTTCAAGGTTTGGATCGGAGGAACCCTGGACTGCCTCCACGGACTGGATGTGCACCAGATTATGACCGGGGGAGCGGTGACGGTGAAGGAGGGCATCATCGGCCACGGTCGGGGTTTATTGCGTACCAAATCACGGGTTTCTGCCCGGCATGTGGAAAACTGTACCATCGAAGCCCTGGGCGATGTCGTCCTGGAGAAGGCTTGTTACAACAGCCGGGTGTATACCCGGGGCTCGGTGATCCTACCCAAGGGCAGGATAGTGGGCGGCCAGGTGAAAACCCGGGATACGATTTCCGCCGGGGTCGTCGGGAATGTGGCCGAGAGCGTTACGGAGCTGGTGTTAGGCATCGACTTCGTGGTTGAACGAATGGTGGATCACTACAACACCCGGCAGCAAGCCATTCGATCTGCCCGGCGGGAACTTGCCCGGGAAGCCCGGGTGGGCCGTATCCGGGAACAGCGGGCGGAAAAACGCTTTGCCCAGCTCATGGAGGAAGAGGAATACAATAATGAACAGTTGATTCGGTTATTACCCCTCCTGGATGTCAACGATACGGCGGCCCTGGAGGTTCACGATACCATCTATCCAGGGGTACGGTTACGAATCTGCTCCCTGCAATTTACCCCCACAAAGCCCCTGAAGGCGGTACGGTTTTTCATCGACAAGGAAAACGGGATAATTTCCTATGAAAAATTGGCGCGTTCATAGCCGGGCCCTGGGGGCGGGGATTTGTTTGGGGGTGATTTTGGGCGCCCTGCTTACCCTTTGGACGGTAACCCGCATTCAAGACCAACGGCACATCGACCAGCAGCGGATGGTGGAAGCCCGGTTATCCTCCCTCCAGGTGGAACTGGACCAGTACCTATCCCGGCTCTCCCTTGCCGTTGAGGGTCTGGCCGATTTCGCCGCTCACCAGCAAAACAGACTATCCCGGGAGAATTTTGAGGTAGCAGCCCGGGTTCTCCACGCCGGCCTTCCGGTTCTCCGAAATCTTTACCTTGCCCCCGCAGGAGTGATCACCCATGTGTATCCCCACCAGGGAAACGAGACGGTTTTGGGTCTGAATCTCTTTGCCGATCCTCGGTCGGCAGTGAGAGAGGAGGTGTTCATGGCCCAGTATTCCTCGGGGATTACGGTTTCCGGCCCCCTGGAACTCTTTCAGGGTGGGCAGGGACTGGTGTTTCGGCGGGCTGTCCGGGATGCCCAGGGGGATTTCTGGGGGTTTGCCGGTCTGGTGGTGGATGTGGATTCTATGGCCGGGATGCCGGGCCTCCAGACCGATCCAGCAATAGAGCTGGGGGTTAAAAACGAGATGGGGACACTGCTCTGGGGTTCCGAGGGGGCCTTCGATGAGCATGCCCTCCTCCGGGATGTCCGGCTGCCCGACGGCGAGGGATGGTCCGTGGCAGCCGTCTACCGCCCGGAACAGGCGATGTCGTCCCCGGGGTTTCCAGCGGCCCGGGGTGCGGGTGTTTTTTTCGCGGCATTGGCGCTGGTTGCCGCCGGGGTGACTGGTACCGCCGGTTTATACCGGAGAGCAGTCATGAGGGCCGGGGCGGCAGGCCCTGGGCTGCTGGTGGATAACCGTGGCTGCGTTCTTGGTCCCCTGCCTCGGGAATGGACAGGCACGGATGCGAATCACCCCCTGATTTCCCTATTTCCCCCCGGCTCAGTCCTGGGCGAGCCTTTCGGACCGGGTGAGGGACCGGGTACGGGGGGGTCAGAGGACACCGGGGGGCAGATCACCGCGCAGGTTGGCCCTGAGGAACGTATCTTGGGAATGACCAGGAGGAAGATCCCCTTCAGCTCCCTAGGGGCGGTAATCCTGGAAGATATCAGTGTCCGGGTCGGAGCGGAAAAAGAGCTGGCTCGGTTGAGGGACCTTTTTACTGACCTCTGGTCTCAGGATGCTTTGGGTCTAGTGTGGATTTCCCGAGACGGCATAATTCGGAGCATAAATCCCTGCGCTTCCTACTGGCTGGGACTGCTCCAGGAGGGAAGGGTGGTTCAGCCCGGAATGGTTATGCCCCTGGATCTGCCCGAAACCGGCGGCTCTCGGGACGTTGTTCTGCCCGGAGGCGAGCCCATGAGGATGAGGACCCTGGGTTCCGAGGATGGTCGGCATCTGTTGGTTGTGCTCCAGGGCGCTGCCCGAGAAGTCAGGACGGCCGGCGAACTCCAGTCGCTCCGGAGGGAGGTGCAGGGGTTGTTCGACCGCACTAGCGCTGTGGTACTCCGGATTGATCCGGGGGGTAAGCGGGTGTTGGAAGCTAATCCAGCTGCTGCAGCCTACTACGGCTACAGCGAGGAGCAGTTTCGGGGAATGGCCTTCTCCAAGCTGGGTATGCAGGGTGTCCCGGATTTAATCCGAGAGGATGGGGCAGCCGGGGAAGCGCCGGGGGCCGGGACTAGAGGGGCAGCCGGGTCGCCCGGTGAGGATGGGTCGGTAGAATCAGCGGAGAGGGGCAGCGGATTTGGTACCGTACGGGAGCTTCATGTGGATGCATTCGGCGAGCCCAGAGCGGTAGAGGTCAGTTACAGCCGATCTGTCGCCGGAGAAGAGGGTGAAACCGGCTTCGCGGTGATCCATGATCTCAGGTCGCTGACCCAAGCTCAGGAGCGCATTAGCGAGGTTTTGAAGGATAAGAAGACCCTGCTCCGGGAATTGTACCACCGTACCAAGAATAATATGCAGGTCATTGCCTCCATGATTTCCTTGAAACGGTTTACCCTGGATGACCCTGCCATGGACGGGCTGTTGGCTGAGCTAGAGGGAAAGATTCACTCCATGGCTCTGGTTCACCAAAAACTCTACCAATCGAAAAGCCTGTCCCGGCTTAGTCTGGGAGAGTACCTGGAGGATGTGGCCCAGTTAGTCATTGCCACCCTGGCGGGATCGGGCATACGTCTTGAGGCGGACTGCGGGGACGTCGAGGTGCTCATCGATATTGCCACCCCCCTGGGATTGGTGTTGAATGAACTTATCACCAACTCAATAAAGTATGCATTTCCCAAGGGCGGTCCGGGGGTTATCAGTTTGGAGGTCGCCCGGGAGGACGAGGGGCGGTGCCGGATAGAGGTGGCAGATTCCGGATGGGGTATGCCCGGAGGATTTTCCTTGGCTACCCACGGGGGCATCGGACTCCAGACCGTGGGTAAAATCGTTGAGGGTCAGCTGAGGGGTACCCTGGAACTCCGGGAGAACAACCCCGGTGTCCGATGGGTGATGACCTTCTACAATACCCTCTACACGGAACGGGTATACCCTCAATGAATTGGTTCGGGCTGGTCAGGGTTGATTATCCAGCCGTCGAATCACCACCGGTACAAGCACAAACAGCAGTATCAGACACACCGCCGAGGGAATAAAGGCGCGTTGAATTCCCCCTTCACCAAGACTACCCATGAGGGGAAGTACCAAGCTGGTGATGGCCCCCAGGGAGGCGTAGGTTCCGCCGTTGAAGAGGCCTTTTTTCTCATCGGGAAGATGGTTGTTAATGAACTTTTGCATAGCGGGGAAGATTGGACCCAGAGCAAGCCCGATAACCAGGAAGGTCCAAACCCCGGCTCCGAGGATCCATCCTATCAGAGCCAAGAATGCAATGCCTACACAGGCAAGCACCAGGGTTTTTGTGCCGAAGCGCCGGGCAAGAGGGTCGGTGATAAACCGCGAAAGGGTGAACACCACCCAGAATCCGCTGAGGACCAGACTCGCCTGGGCCGGGGTGGTACTGTAGGTTCCGATGTGCTGGTTTCCCGCGTAGGTTACGATTCCAATCTCCGCGGCTGCATAGGTACCCATTACCGCGATTCCCATGATCAATAGGGGGCCGAGCAGGGTTTTTACCATGGACCCCATGGAGCCGTTTTGGTATTTCCGGTTTTCCAACCCGGGAAAGAGCAGAAAAACCAAAAAGCTTACGAACATAAGTATGAGGTACACCAGGAAGATCAGATGGAAGTCCAACCCGCGGTTCTGTACGAACCCGGTTATCAAGGGCGCGACGATACCGCCGATCCCGAAGAAGGCGTGGTAGAGACCGAAGTCGCGGTAGCGTTCCGGCAGATGGCTGTAGAGGGTGGTCAGACTGGTGAAGGCTGAACCGATGGCAAAGCCGTAGGCGATGTATGCCAGGGTCAGGACCGCAAAGCTCGGGCTCAAAAAGGCAAGCAGGCTGGCGAGGACACCCAGGATTCCCGCCCCCAGAATCATCCGCTTGATTCCCAATTTACCGATGAAAAACCCTACGGCCAGGTTTGTGAACGCCAGGGAAACGGTGTAGATGGTAGGCAGGGCGCTGCTGGCGAAGATGCTTAATCCCAGTTCCTCCTGGATGGTGGGAAGCAGGGGTTGGATGGTATTCGCCGCCAGGGCGAAGATGAACTGGGCTCCCAGAACCAGAAACTGGACGGCCCTGAAATTCGTCGGTGATGGGGATTGTGCTTTGTTGGACATACCGGAAAGAGTGGTGGAAAAGCTCCGGTTGGTCAAGCGGACGATCTATCTTCCCCGGGGTCGGATAGGGGCTTCAGGGGTTCGGGTGTTCCTGATTTCCCTGATGAATGAGCTGCTCCAGGGTCAGTCCGATCCGGCACAGCTGTTCATCCTGGCCGGGGCGTACCAACAGGCTTACCCCGATGGGGAGGTGTTCCGGGGTCCGTCGGCGGTCCAGGGGCAGGGTGGCGCTGGGCCAGCCGCTTATGGCGGCGAGGCTGGAGGTTCCCCCGGAGTATCCCTGGGGTTTGCCGGGACGGCGTATCCATGCGGGTCCGTTGCTGGGCATGAGCAGCAGATCCAGATTGTTGGATTCGAAGAGGGGAACCAAGCAGTCCTGGAGCATGATGTGGTTCAACCGGTCCCGGCTCTGACGGTAGGCGTGGCTTCTTTTGCCCGGCGTCCCGAGGGCCTGTTCAAACAAATCCTGGCCGAAGTAGGGCATGACCTGTTCTCGGTGGATCTCGTTGTAGCCGATGAGTCCTTCCAGGGATTGAATGGGGCTGGTGCTGCGCCGGGTGGTGAGGTACTCGGTAATCTCGTCCCGGAACTCATGGAGCAGAATCGCCATTTCTAGTTCACCTGCCTCCCGGAGGGAGATTCTATCCTCGGGATCGCAGAGCTCATCGGGGACCCGTACAGCCCCTGCCTGGACCAGACTGACTGCAAGTTCCTCCAGGAGCAGAAGAATCGGTGCATAGGGTTTCTGAAGGAACACCTCGCCCCCCGTCCATACACCGAAGCGTAGACCGGCGGGATTGGCTGCCTGAGGGGTTATGAGTCGTTCAACAATAGCCTGTGCGGCGGGGTCCGGGGGAAGCAGGGCTGCCAGCAGCCGGGCAGCGCCGCCCATGGTTGCCGCCATGGGTCCCGGGGTGTCTTGGCTTGAGGCAATGGGGATGATCCCGGTGCAGTCCAATAGTCCCTTACTCGGCTTTATGCCGACGATACCGGCGTGGGCTGCGGGACTGATGATGGAGCCGTCGGTCTCGGTGCCCAAGGCATACTCGGCATATCCCCTGGCGATGGCTACCGCGCTGCCGGAGCTTGAGCCGCTGGGCGACCGGGCGGGATCAAAGGCATTGAGGGTTTGACGTCCCTTACTGCTCCATCCGCTTAATGATCGGCTGGAGCGGAAGTTGGCCCATTCGCTGAGGTTGGTTTTGCCGAGTACCAGGCCGCCGGAGGCCCGGAGATTTTTGATGATAGGGGCGTCGGAATCCACCCTGACCCCCGAAAGAGCCAAGGATCCAGCGGTTGTACCTAACCCCTGGGTGTCGATGTTGTCCTTCACCAGCACTGGGGCTCCGGCGAGGATGCTTTCCCTGATGTCCCGAGGGCTGGTGTTAAAGGGAGACCGGTTCCATTCGGACTCAAGCTCTGCCAGACGGATGACGGCGTTACACCCTGTTTCGTCCTCCTGGAGGATACGCTCCAGCCTGCTGTCGAATTCCCGGGCAATCGGAAGGGGTACCATGGGGCTATGGTATGACGATTTCTTGGGCTCTGTCCATGAAAAGTGGTTGCGGTCTACTCCCTGGGGTTATACAATTTTATATAAATGGAAAAGATTGAAGTAAGTCCCGGTGTATACCTGGTTACCATACCCAAGGCGGGGCGGTCGGTTCTCTGCGGCTGCCCCCCGGATGTCACAAAACACCTCATGAAGCGTGGGTTGATCCACCGAAAACCCTGGGATGGAGGCCTCTTTGAGTCCGGCCCGGATGCTATCCTGCTTTCGGATCTGCCCCTCCAGGGCGGGGTGTTCACCAACATGGCGGAGTTCCCGATTCTGCAGATGTTCTACCGCCAGGGGATGATTATTCCCGGCCATCCGGGGAACACGGGGCGTAAACCCCTCATCCTGGGTCTGAGCCAGCAGCTTCGTAGTCTGCGGGATTATTTGTTCCGGGGTACCTACGGACTGGGAACCCTGGAGGAGATCCAAGCCTGCGGGGTGGACGACCAGTTGGCCCGGGAACTGCTGCGGATTAAGCTGGCCTTTTCCTTTGAAAAGATCCGGAAATACGATGAGTTATTGGAAATGGTCAGCCTCGACGGCGGCCAGGTGGAGCTTGCTCCCGGGGTAACCGCCCAGCGCCTGGGAATGAACCGCTTCCGGTTTACCGAGGATGATCAGGAGCTGGAGGTAGATCTGAATCTGCCTGCTGGGCAGACCTATCCGGCCCCGGTAACCCTGGGGTTTCACCGGATTCAACGGCATTATTTCTCGGTTATCCACGTGGGGGAGGGGGACGGATGGGATCCCCACCGGCCGTGCATGTCCAGCATTGTGATGTTCCAGGGGAAGATTTATCTCATCGATACCGGGCCTAACATTCTGGATAGTCTCACAGCCCTGGGCATCAGCGTGAATGAAATCCACGGTATCTTTCAGACCCACGCCCATGACGACCATTTCGCCGGGCTCACCAGTCTCGTTCGCACAGACCACCGTATCGCCTACTTTGCCACCCCCATGGTCCGGTCCACTATCATGAAAAAACTGGCCGCCATCATGGGATTGCCGGAGAAACGGTTCCAGCGGACCTTTGAGTTCCACGACCTCAAGGAGGGGCAGTGGAATAATATCGACGGCCTGGAGGTTAAACCCATCCTTTCCATCCACCCCGTGGAGACCACGGTGCTCAAGTTCCGCAGTATGTGGGAGGGCGGTTACAAGACCTACGCCCACCTGGCGGACATCGCCTCCTGGGATGTCATGAAGAGGATGCTCCTGGATCATCCGAAGGCTGACGAATTTTCCCGTCAACTCTATGAGCGGATAGCCGGTCAGCTATTAAAACCTGCGGATATCAAAAAAATCGACATCGGAGGCGGGCTTATCCACGGAGATGCCCGGGATTTCTCCGGAGATCGATCCAAGAAAATCATCCTCGCCCACATGGACCGGGACCTGACCACCCAGGAAAAGGAAATCGGTGCAAATGTCAGTTTCGGCCAGGAAGATGTGCTCATTCCGGCCCACAGCGATTACGTCCGGGTTCAGGCCGGGGCCTATCTCCGATCCTACTTCCCCCAGGCGGCCCGCTACGACCTGCATATGCTGTTGAACTGCCCCCTGGTGAGTTTCAATTCCGGGGTGCTCATCCAGCGCTCGGGTGTCCAGGCAAAAAACGTGTATCTGATTGTTAACGGCGTAGCCGAGGTCGTACAGAGTTCCAGGGAACTGGACCATATGCTATCCGCCGGCACCCTAATTGGCGAGTTGGAGGCCCTGGGGGGCGAGGCTCCTGCCCAGACCTACCGGGCAAGGAGTTATGTGAACGCCCTAGCCATACCAACGGAACTCTACCGGCTCTTCATCCAGCGGAACGCCGACCTCCGCAGTGTTACCGCATCCTGTGAGGCCATGCTCTTTCTCCAGACCACCTGGCTCTTCGGCGAAATGGTCTCCAGCCCGGTCATGCACCGGGTGGTTCAGGCCATGGAAACCCGGCTATACCCCCCAGGAGACCGGATTAAAAACTTCGATGAATCCAGCCTCTTCCTGGTAAAGTCCGGCAGGGGAAGGGTTCTCATGGATGACCGGGAGATCGAGGTATTGGGGCCCGGGGACTTTTTCGGGGAAGAAAGCATATTCTTCGGTAAAACCGGCAGCCTCTTCTCCCTGGTTCTGGATGAGGATTCTCAGCTCTTCGTCATAAAGGGCTCAGCCCTCCGGGACATCCCGATTATCGAATGGAAGATTGTTGAAACCTACGAGCGGCGGCTCCGTGCCTTCGGCGAGTCGGTATCCCGGATACATTCCTAACTACCCAGCGTTTCCGACGGGGTTTAGGGTGATTTCAAGGCAAGGTACACCGTCAGGGTCAGGCCCAGATAGGCAAGGTTGTAGAAAAAGTCCTCCAGGGGAATGCTTCCCACCCGGATTCCGAGCATTGCCCGGGAATTATAGCGGATGGTGGGCAGGCTGGTGTAGATTCCGTTGACCAGGGAGAAGGCCAGAAACGAGAAGAGGAAGAACAGCCAGAAGCTTGATGAGGCAAAGAGCCCGGGAACAAGAATCAAGGAAACCAGGGCAAACAAGGCTACCGACGACATGGCCAGCAGGGTGTATCCCCGACGACGGAATAGGAAGGCCAGGGCCAAAAAGGGCGGGATTGCCAGGGCCTGGGTCCACCAGAGCTCCGGCCGGAGGGTTCCCATGCCGAAATAGGCCTCTACCACCTCAAAAATGAAGAGGGTTGCGTAGGGAACACAGAGAAAAAACAGCCACTCCCCCGGGGGAAGGTCGAGCAGCCGTCGTGTTCCCACAAATTCATCGTTGAACTGCCAATGTCCTGCCCGGGTTACCAGCATATCCCAGATGATATACAGGGCGCCGATGATTCCCGTGGCTCCCAAGACCGGGAGCAGGTACTGAATGAAGTTCACCTTCTGATCAAAGCTCAAAGCCAGGGGGCCGGCAATCACTACCAGGGCGATAAGGGTGTAGCTGTGTTTCTTCACTGGGACTCCTTTCTCGAATCCGTTCAGCCGAGGGCGTTTCTGACGGTCTGCATGGTGGTATTAAACCGCAGCTTCCCTGAATATACCCACTAACCCCGGGGGCGGGCAATGAAATCCCCCAAGACCCCGTCTCATGGAGCGGATCTCCGGAGGCCCTTGAACCCCGGGATACATTCTACCATAATCCCCCCATGGTAGATCATACATCCCTTCCCGGGCTGCGGCTCGGCATAATCGGAGGCGGGCAGCTGGGCCGGATGATGGCCCAGGAGGCGCGCCGCATGGGTATTCATACCACCTGCCTGGATCCTCAGGAGCATCCCCCGGCGGAGGGAGTGGCGGATATCTGTATCCGGGGTGACCTGCAGAGCCCGGAGGCGATCCGGGAACTCGCAGGCCGGGTGGACGTTCTCACCTTTGAAATTGAACATATTCACACCCCGGTGCTCCATGAAATCCGGAGCAGGGGCATTCCGGTGTTCCCCCAGCCCGATACCCTGGAAACCATCCAGGATAAACTGGTCCAGAAGCAGTGTTTCCTTCAGGCCGGTCTGCCGGTACCCCGGTTCAGTGCCTGGGATAGCCCCGGGGAGGGTCTGCCCCGGGGGTTTGGATATCCGGCGGTGCAGAAACTCCGCCGGGGGGGCTACGACGGCCGGGGAGTCCAGGTGCTCACCGGGCCCCGGGGGGAGATTCTGGAGGGGCCTTCCATGGTGGAAGAGTGCATATCCTTCGAGATGGAGCTCGCCGTACTTCTGGCCCGGGGCCGGGATGGTGAGATCCGAACCTGGCCGGTCATAGAGATGGTTTTCGATCCCCATACCCAGATCTGTAATTCCGTATGTGCCCCGGCCCGGATCTCCCAGGAGGTTGCCGAACGGGCTCTGGATGTTGGCACCCGGGCTGTGGAGGCCCTGGAGGGGGTGGGGGTGTTCGCCGTGGAGCTGTTTTTAACTCCCCAGGGGGAGGTGTTGATAAACGAGGTGGCGCCCCGCCCCCATAATTCCGGTCACTGGACCATTGAAGGAAGCCTTACCAGCCAGTTCGACCAGCACATCCGGGCGGTCTGCGGACTGCCCCTGGGCAGCACGGACCTGACCAAACCCTCGGTGATGGTGAACCTTCTGGGGGCGGCAGGCGCATCGGGAAGCCCGGTTATCCGGGGATACGATCAGGCCCTGGCCCTACCGGGGCTTAATTTCCACTGGTATGAGAAGGACCGGGTCAGTTCCCAGCGAAAAATGGGCCATGTTACCATCCTGGCTGATCGCCTGGACGAGGCGCTGGAGCTGTCCCGCCGGGCGGAGCAGATTCTGCGGGTTGAAGGAATATAGAAGGAATATGGAAGGAATATAAGGGAGGATGAGACGATGGTCGGAATAATTATGGGAAGCGATTCTGATTTACCGGTGATGGCAAAGGCGGCTGAGGTGCTTGAAGCCCTGGATGTTCGGTGCAGCACGACCATTGTATCTGCCCACCGCACACCCCGGAGGATGTTTGAATACGCCCAAAACGCCAGAAAGCAGGGCCTCAAGGTGATCATCGCCGGTGCAGGCGGGGCCGCCCATCTGCCGGGTATGGTTGCCGCCCTGACGGATTTGCCGGTCATTGGCGTGCCAGTACGGTCCAGCAATCTCCAGGGATTGGACTCCCTGCTTTCCATTGTTCAAATGCCCGGAGGCGTTCCTGTGGCAACCATGGCTATTAACGGTGCTAAAAACGCGGGGCTACTGGCTGCCCGGATGATCGCAGCCTGGGATGAAGAGCTGGCCCGGCGCTTAGCGGGGTTTCAGGAGGCAATGGAGCAGGAGGTGGGGGATAAAATTACCTCGTTGGAATCTCTGGGGTGGCAGGAGTACCTTCGGGGTATGAAGTAGCCGGCTGGGGGGATGCTGCCGAGGAAAAGAGGGCGACCAGGCGGTCAATCCGCCGGCGGAGTTCCTCCAGGGAGAAGTACCTGGCTTCCCGGATATGCTCCCGACCCTGGACGCTGACCAGAACCGCGGGAATGGTGAACACCGAAAGCTGGGCCGCAAGTTCCCGGTCCTGGTGGGCGTTGATCTCCAGGGCTGTGATATCCGGGAAATCGGCGAGAATCTCCCGGATCTTGGGTTTTACCGATGAACAAACCCCGCAGTTGGTTCCGGTAATATAGGTGAGGACCAGGGGGTTTTGATCCAGGAGGTCTTGGTATTCTTCCAGGGTGTGGACGGGTTTCATGGGGATTAAAATATAGTAAAATGCATATATAGTCAATGAGGCGTGAATACCCCGGGTGGGGGAGGAAACGGCATTGGAATCACCCTAGGACCGAAAAACCCTGGGAGCCGATTGTAAAACGGGGTTTTGCAAGAACCTTCTATGCTTGTATTTTTAGCGCCTTCCATGCACTATAGAGATATATTCAGGAATAAGGAATTGAACTCATGCCATTAAATTGCGGTATCGTCGGCCTTCCGAATGTGGGAAAGTCGACTATTTTTTCTGCCTTAACCTCCGCACCTGCGGAGAGTGCCAACTACCCCTTCTGCACCATCGATCCCAATGTGGGAATCGTGAATGTGCCCGACCCCCGACTTCAGAGCATCGCCGAGCATATACCCACCGAGAAGATTATTCCCGCGGTGGTGGAATTTGTTGATATCGCCGGTCTGGTGAAGGGAGCCAGCAAGGGAGAGGGTCTGGGTAATAAGTTTCTCAGCCATATCCGGGAGGTGGGGGTCATCGTCCATGTAGTCCGCTGCTTTGAGAATCCCGATATTGTACATGTGGACAACCGGATCGACCCTGCTGGGGATATTGAGACTATCAATATCGAGCTGGCCCTGGCTGATCTTGAGACGGTGGAGAAGCGTCTGGTCCGGATTGAGAAGGATTCCCGGGCGAGCAAGGAGGCTGCCAAGAAGGCTTCTGCGCTGGCTCCTATTCTTGAGCAGTGTAAGGCCCTGCTTCAGGAGGGCCGTCCTGCCAGGGCCTTGGAGTTGGATGATGAACAGGAGGAGCTCCTGCGGGATCTACACCTCATTACCCGGAAGAAGATGCTCTATGTATGCAATGTGGACGAGGCCAGTATCGGCACTGAGAATGAGTACGTGGCAACCGTACGGTCCATCGCCCAGGCTGAAGGGGCCGGGGTGGTGGTTCTTTCCGGTCAGATTGAGAAGGAGATCGCAGCTCTGGAGGATCCCGAGGAGCGTCAGGCCTTCCTGGAGGATGCCGGGCTTACCGAAAGCGGTCTGAGCAGCCTTATCCATGAGGGATATCGGCTTTTGGGTCTGCGCACCTATTTTACTGCCGGACCTAAGGAGGTACGTGCCTGGACCTTCCATGAGGGCGACAAAGCTCCCCAGGCGGCGGGGGTTATTCATACTGATTTTGAAAAGGGATTCATCCGGGCTGAGACCTACTCCTTCGATGATCTGGTAGCCTATAAAAGCGAGCAGAAGGTGCGTGAGGCCGGCAAACTCCGTCAGGAGGGTAAAGAATACCTCGTGAAGGACGGAGATATTATGCATTTCAAATTTAACCTGTAAGGGAGCCTGATTGTGCCAACCCCTAGAATTCTCATCGTGGAGGATGAGGGTATTATCGCCCGGAACATAGAGCGCCATCTGGAACGCCTGGGATATGGTATTACCGGTATCTGCGGGGATGCGGATTCGGCCCAGGCTATGTTGTCCCAGGAGCGTCCCGATCTTGTGCTCATGGATGTTCAGTTGGAGGGTGATTTGGACGGGGTCGGGCTTGCCGACATTATCCGCCGAGACCTGGATATTCCGGTAATCTACCTAACCGGGTACCTGGATGATGCCACCCTGGAACGGGCTAAAATCACCCAGCCCTTCGGGTACATCGCCAAACCCTTTACCCGGCGGGAGCTCCAGGTAACCATTGAAATAGCCTTGTACAAATACCGCATGGAGCGTACCTTGTCGGACCGGGAGCTGCAGATCCAGGAACTCTTGGATACCATGCAGCAGGGATTCTGTTTATTGGACGGGGAACACCGCATTATTTCGGCAAATAGGAAGCTGGCAGAGCTCATGGGTCTGGCCTCAGATGCCCTTCAGGGCCGGGATCTTTTTACCCTGATCCATCCCGAAGACCATGAGACCCTTCGCAGTGCTTTGAGCGGCCAGGATGCCCAAGGCGAGCGGCCCCGGAGAATCCGGATTCTCAGCTCGGCCCAGGGGGTTGTTCCCCTGATTCTCATTGCCAAGGTGTTGGGTTCCATCCAGGTGCCCCGGGGCAGCTTCATAAGCCTTACCGAGATTCCCCGGGAAGACTAGTCCCCACCCATGCCGGGGCCTGTCAGTCGAGATTTTGATTCACTCTGCAAAGCAGGAAAGCCCCCGCCCATGCCCGGTACCACGGCAAAACCTAGTTTTGCAAGCCTCCCCCCTATGCTACAATAGGGGCATGTCATTCAACTATGTTGCCCTACCGATTCCGTCCCGCAGCGAGCTTGAGGAACGCTACAACGGCTACGCCGATGCCTGGGAACGGGCCCTTTTTGAGATTCACCGCCGCATCCGGTCCCAGCTCATGGATCTTGGCCTTCGGGCTACGGTCAAATACCGGGTGAAGGAGTTCCAGAGTTATTACAAGAAGCTCCTCCGCCGAGGCGCACCCCTGGGGCTGGAAAACGGCCAGAACGGAGTGAATGGCCACAGTGAGGAGGGGGGGAGCGGTGCAGCGCCGGAATGTGTTCCCGTTACCGACCTGCTGGGAATTCGGATTGTTTGTCCCTTTATGGAGGATCTTACCACGGTGGAGCAAATCCTTGCCCAGGAATACCGGGTGGTGGAGCGGGAGCAGAAGGGGGCCGAGTTCTCCTTTAAGGAGTTCGGGTACGAATCTACCCACTACCTCTTGAATATCCCGGGAGACGTGGTGGACAGCTTCCATATTGACGCCGATCTTGTGTTTGAGGTACAGCTGCGGACCATCCTGCAGGATGCATGGGCCGAGGTGGAGCATGAGCTGGTGTATAAGAGCGAGTTTACCCCCTTCGATGATCCTATGCGCCGGAAGCTTGCCGCCCTGAACGCAAACCTGAGCCTGGCGGATATTATTTTTCACGAAATCCGGGTCTTTCAGCGTGAACTGCAGCAGCAGATCCGCCAGAGGCGTTCGGCGTTTTCGACGTTCCTGAGTGATGAGTTCTCCAGCACCCCCGACCCTTCCCAGGGGTCGGCTGTCCGGGAGGCTTTAGGGGATTCCGCTGCCCCCAACCCCGAGGTGGCCCCTCCCGCCGGTGATGGCGCCGCCCCCGGGGATGAACCCGAGGGGGGGATAGATATCATCCAACAAACCACCGGCGCGGCGAATACCACGGATTCCTTGCTGCTCAAGGCCCTCTATGCCCATAACAGGAGTGATTACCCCAGAGCGGTGGAATTGTACTCCAAGATTCTGGATTCTGAGCCCCGGTCGGCGGTCTACTTTGTGGTGGTGCTTCACCGGGGAATGGCGTATTTCGCCCTGGGGGATTATGCCGCGGCGCTCCAGGATTTTGAACGGTCCCTGGGCTCCAAGGGTGACCTCCGGCGTTCTTACCACTACCGGGGGTTGGCTCACCGGCAATTGGGGGACGACGGGGCTGCTCTGGAGGATTTCTGTCGGTCCCTGGAGCTGGACCCCTTTCAATACGAGGTGCTGATGAGCCGGGCGCAGGTGTACCATCGAACGGGGGACCTCGCCGGAGCGCTCAAGGACTGTGATGCAGCCCTGTCGCTGGAGCCCGATTCCAGCGAGGCCCGGCGATTTCATAGCCTGCTGACCCAAGAACTAGGAATGTGAGGACCCTTCCATGACACAACTATTTGCCAGTGACAACTCCGCCCCGGCACACCCGGCCCTGCTTTCAGCCCTGGCCGCCATGCCCCAGGACCATGCCTACTCCTACGGCGCAGATTCCCATACCCACGGGGCCTCTGGCCTGTTCGCCGAGATATTCGGCGTTTCTCCCGGGGATGTTCAGATCCTCTACACTGCCAACGGAACCGGCGCCAATGTTATCGGATTATCCAGCTTTCTGGCTCCCTGGGAGGGGGTGATCGCCACCCATGAAAGCCATATCACCGAGGATGAATGCGGGGCCCTGGAGGGCCTGCGGGGGATCAAGATCTACCACCGGGAGGGTGGGGATGGCAAACTTACCCCCGAGGATTGCCGCGTCTTCCGGGCTTATCAGGCCAACATCCACCGGAACCGCCCAGGAGCGGTGTCCATTACCCAATCCACCGAGCTCGGGACAGTTTATAGCCCCGGGGAAATCCGGGCGATAGGCGAGGCCGCCCGGGAGCAGGAAATGATCCTCCATGTTGACGGCGCCAGGCTGGCAAATGCGGTGGCCTATCAGCTCCGATGTGAGCGGCCGGGCCTAGAGCCCGGGCAGGACGGCTTTTTAGCTCGGGGCCGGGAGATACTCCGGCAGATGACCGTGGATGCCGGGGTGTCGGTGGTCAGTCTCGGTCTGAGTAAGAACGGCGGCATGATCGGGGAGGTCCTTGTGGTCTTCAGCAGGAATCTGCCGGAGCGGTATGCCTCCCGGGTAACCCGGACCAAGGGGGGTGGGGAGCTGATGCGCAGTCAAAAGCAGGCCATGCAGCTCATCAGCAAAACCCGATACATTGCCTGTCAGGCTGAGACCTTGTTCCGGGACGGCTTGTGGTTGGAGAATGCCTGGCGGGCTAATCAAGCGGCTCGTCGTTTAGGCCAGGGGATTGAGGAGCTGAGCCGAAGCTATCCGCAGTGGGGCGGCGGGGTCGAGTATCCGGTTCAGGCGAACGGGGTTTGGGCCGTTCTGCCCGAGGCGTGGATAGAACCATTGCGTAGGGACTTCGGATTTTATGTTTGGGACGAGCAGCGCCGGGTGGTGCGGCTGATGTGTAGCTGGGATACCGAATCGGGGCTGATCGATGCATTTCTTTCAGCCCTGGGCGAACGGGCAGCCCGGGGATAACGGGGCTGCCGGCCGGGGCTGCCTGGTTGGGTACCGGTCTGTGGGGATCAGTCCCTAATCCCAGAGTTCATCCGGGCGGCGTTCGGGGATGGCCTCTGTTTTTTTGCCGGTAGCGGCGAATTCCAGGCTTAGGAAGAGGCCGCAGTAGCAGTGGCCGTATTCCGCCTGGTCGGCCAGGTTGTAGCTGCAGGGGCAGGTAATGTCTCGGTCATGCTGCCGGTCACCATCTCCGTCCCTGCAGGGGCAGAGGAAAAAACCGTATCGGTTGTAGTTGGTCTGCAGCCCCTCTTCGATCTTTCGTCGGAATTCCTCGTCCGGATTGGGAACCCAGCCTTGTTTTGCACTTACCCGTTCAACAAAGGTGCGGATCTGTGAAAGGCTCTTTTGTTTCGGCATTCGAATCCCCCCTATTCCTAGGCTTCACCGTCTTCCGAGAGAAATTCCTTCCATTTTTCCTCCACAAAGCCTGAGATGTGAACTGAATCGTTCTTCACCAGGAGGGGGAAAACCGGAATGCTCCCGAATTGGGCCTTCAGCTCGGCTTTCATGGCGCGTTTTTCGTTGATGTCGATTTGATCCATGAAGATGTACTCGTACTGATAGCCCTGGTCCTTGAGAAAGTTCATGGCCCGTTCGCAGAAGGCGCAGGTGGAGAGGGCGTAGACCCGTAAGTTCCCGGCGTTTTTTGGACCGGGTACGGTGCTGTAGTCGGCTTTATCGATGTACCGCATCTGGTTCCTCCTCGTAGGGCTGACCGTGTTGTTCCTGGTAGTCTGAGTAGCTGGCCAGCTGCTCTTCCAATTCCTCCAGGCGGGTGCGGAGACTCGCCAGAGTTTTTTCTATTCGGCGTTTTTCCTGTTCCAATTTCTTGACCGGGTCTACTTGTTTTTCAGGCTCCCGGGTTTTCAGGGCTTGTTTTACCTGATCGGGGGTTTGCCCGGCTTGAAATGCCTCGATGGCGTCTATTCTGGCCTGGGTGTTTCTGATGCCCGCCAGGGTTTTCATATTGTCGTACCCCAGATCCGGGGGAAGGTCCATGGCCTTCATCTTCATAAGGGTGGCAGCGGTTTGTTTGGGCATCCGGAGTACCCGTTCGATGAAGTCCTCAAATCGGGCGTTGTGTTTACGGCAGAGCTTTTCCGCCTCCATGAGGGCATGGCCGAAATCCTTCATGAGTTCACCGTTGATGCGTACAAACTGATCCCGGATCCGCTGGGCAAGCTCCAGGAGTTCCGGGGTTTGGCTGACGGTATTGGCGTATATGCCAACCTCCTCAGCCTTGGATAGGAGCTCATGAAAGATGCTGCGGAATTCCACGGTATGGGCGCGGTTGGATACCGGTGTTGGGCTGCGGGTAAAATGTACGTGGTGGGCGAACTCATGGACGGCGGTGTACATGAGGCTGTTATCGTCTTCAAAGTTTTTGTTATGGATGATGATTTCCCGGCTTTCCGGATGGTACAAGCCGTTTACCTTTTTGCTGGTTTTTCCAGAGAAAATCACTGAGAACTCCTCCACGTCTTGGTCGAGCTGGAGCAGTTTTTCTTTTACCTGATCTTGATTCATGCCTCCATGATACTGATTTCTGCCCGGGATGTACAAGGAACTTTAGTAATCCTTCCCGGGGATTCCCCGAGGATTATGGTGGCCGAGGCGTGAACCTTGGTATACACTGGAAATGTATGATGGAGTATAACGAATATTACCTATTGCCCCGGGAGGATAGATGGCTGCTGAAGACCCCCGGGGTGATCAAGCCGTTAAAGACGTTTCAGGATCTATCCGCTGCCCGGGAGTTTGCCCGTCGCCTTGAGCAGAATCAGGAGGCCCGGGTACGGGTACAGCTTCAGACGGGTGAATGGAAGGGGTTAGCGCATGTCTAAATGGGCTCTTGTGACCGGTGCTTCCAGCGGGCTGGGTGTAGAGTTCGCCCGCCAGTTGGCGTGTAGGGGCTATAATTTGGTATTGGCTGCCAGGAGGGAGGAGACCCTCACCCAGGTAGCCAACGAGTTATTGGCAGACCCGGGAAATCCCGGGAATCTGGAAATCAGGGTGTTTCCCGTGGACCTACAGGATGCATCGGGGGTACATCGATTGTACGAGTTCTGTAAGGCCAAGGGGATCGCTATCTCAGTTCTGGTCAACAATGCCGGGTTCGGTGATCACGGGTACTTCCAGTCCGGGGATGAGAAAAAGTTTTCTGATATGATCGACCTGAATTGCCGGAGCCTCACTTCCCTGATCCATGTCTTCCTGCCGGATTTAATCGAACAGGGTAAGGCCACCGGAGACGGCGCTCCCGGCATTTCCCGGATACTCAATGTCGCCAGTGTGGCGGCCTTTCAGCCCGGACCCTTTATGGCGGTGTATTATGCTACCAAAGCCTTTGTTCTTTCCTTGACCGAGGCTCTGTGGAAGGAGTTCCGTATTGCAGGATTTCCTGTTACCGCCACAGCCCTCTGTCCCGGTCCGGTGAAGACCGGATTCCAGCAGACGGCGGGACTTCGCGAGGGCAGCTTCGCCAACAATGCCCGAATTCCCGGCCCCCGGGAGGTGGCAGCCTTCGGTCTCAAAAAGACCTTTAAGGGGCGGCGGGTTGCAACCCACGGACTGATGTTCAAAATAAGCCGGGGGCTTCTTAGAATCCTTCCCCAGCGTGCTGTTCTCTCCACCGTAGCCCGACTGCAGGCGGCCCGGCTGAATTCCTGAGGGTCCTGAATTCTCTTCTCCCACTCTGTTCCCCCCTCCCCCCCTACCGGAACTTAGGACTTGTATGTCTCCGGGGGGTCCCAGGGCCTAAAAGCTAAGGTCTTTCCTCAGGATTGACAAAGCCATGCCTGTGGATACAATACCATGATAACGAATCCCCCATTTTTTGAAGGAGAATTACATGTCTAAAATGAAGTTAGAGCCCGGAGTAATCACGGGAAAAAAGCTTCAGGAAGTATTTGCTTACTGTAAAGAAACCAAATGTGCCCTGCCTGCGGTAAATGTCGTAGGATCAAATTCCATCGCAGCGGCCCTTCAGGCTGCCCGGGAGGCCAATGCTCCCGTCATTATCCAGTTTTCCAACGGCGGTGCCCAGTTTAACGCCGGTAAGAAGGCCCCCAACGGTAACCTTGAAGCCTGCATCGCCGGCGCAGTAGCCGGTGCGTACAGCATCCGCCGTCTGGCAAAACTCTACGGTGTACCGGTGATTCTTCACACCGACCATGCTGCAAAAAAACTGCTCCCCTGGATTGACGGACTGCTTTCTGAGAATGAAGAGTACTACAAGCAGTTCGGAGAGCCCCTGTTCTCCAGCCACATGCTCGACCTTTCAGAGGAACCCATTGAGGAAAACCTGGAAATTTCTAAGAAGTTCCTGGAGCGGATGAATAAGATTGATATGACCCTGGAAATTGAGCTGGGGGTTACCGGCGGTGAAGAAGACGGTGTGGATAACTCCGATGTTGATTCCAGCCGGCTCTATACCCAGCCTGAAGAGGTTCTCCAGGCCTATGATGCCCTGAAGCCTGTAGGAAAGTTCACTGTCGCTGCAGCCTTCGGAAATACCCACGGCGTTTACAAGCCTGGAAACGTGAAGCTGCGCCCCGAAATCCTTAAAAACAGCCAGGATTTCATCCAGAAAGAGCGTGGTACCGATGAGAAGCCGGTTGACTTTGTGTTCCACGGCGGTTCCGGTTCAAGCCGCGAGGAAATCCGTGAAGCGGTTGGTTACGGAGCTGTGAAGTTTAATATTGATACCGACACTCAGTGGGCCTTCACCAAGCCCATCAAGGACTACATGGACAAGAACGATGCCTATCTGCACAGTCAGATCGGTAACCCCGACGGGGATGACAAGCCGAATAAGAAGTACATCGACCCCCGGGCCTGGTTGCACGAAGGTGAGAAAGGTATGACTGCTCGACTGGTAGCAGCCTTTGAAGACCTGAATGCCAAGGACCAGTTCGAATTCTAAGAACTGGGTAGGTAGTCTATGAGCCCTGGGTTGTTCCTTCGAAGGACCCGGGGCTTTTTTTATTGAGCAACCCCTTCGGTGGTGCGCAAAAGGCTGTAAGATCGCCCATGGGCCACACTACCCTTGGGGCCTGGTCGCCGGTAACACCGCTATAATCGGTGTCTGTTACAACCCGTCGCGCACTACGCAAGAAATTCTACCCTGACCCTGTAGTGTGGGCGACCAGCCGGGGGCTACTCCTCAGAGTTCAGGGGAAAGGATAGCTCAAAGCGGGTGCCGTGGTTCCCGGTGAACCGGTAGCTGCCCGCAAGCTGGCGGGTTAGGCTGGTTACCAGGCGCATCCCCATGCCCTGGCGTCTGCCCTGGACGACCTCCTCGGGTATACCGACTCCGGTGTCGGAGTATTCCACCTGGCAGGATGCGTCTTCCTGGCGAATGGATAGGGATATGTCCTTGGGGCCCGAGTGATCCTCAGGGAAGGCGTATTTTAGGCTGTTGGTCATGATCTCGTTGAGGATGAGGGCCAGGGGGATCATGGCGTCAATGGGCAGTCTGAGGTCTTGAATATTCCGTTTGAGTTGCAGTTCCTTATTTTTTAAGGGGTAGGAAAACAGGATGTTCTCCATGAGGGCCTCTAGGTATCCCCTGAGCTGGATTCCCCCAAGATCGTCATTCTGGTAGAGCTCACGGTGGATGAGGGCCATACTGGTTATCCTGTCCTTGGTATCCGAGAGGAACTGTTGAATCTGCCGGTCCTCAACATCCATGAGCTGGAGTTCTAGGAGGGAGCTGATCATCTGGAAGTTATTTTTAACCCGGTGATGGATTTCCCGGAGGAGAATCTCCCGTTCCTTAATCGCCCGGGCGAGTTCAATTTCCGTCCGCTTACGGCGATCCACATTGATGACCACACCGATTACCCGGAGGGGTTTCCCCGCGGAACTCCGGGATACCACCTGGCCCTTGTCCCAGAACCAGATATACGAGCCGTCTTTACAGCGAATCCGGTATTCCACCTCGTATAGGCCGGTTTTTCCTTCCAGGTGGTTCCGCATGGCTTCCATGGTCCGGTCGTAATCCTCGGGATGTACCAGTTCCAGGAAGGAGTCTAATGTCCGGGGAAATGTCTCCGGGTTGTACCCCAGCATGGATACCTTGTTGTCGGCGAAGTTGACCTGGCTGCTGGGAATATCCCAGTCCCACCAAGCGAGGTCGCCGCCCCAGAGCGCCAGCTCAAGGCGCTCCCGGCTTGCTCCGAGTTCCTGCTCCCGTTCTTCCAGGCGGGTATTGCTCAGGCGCAGCTCGGTATAGGCTACCTGAAGTTCCTCATTGGAGGATTGGAGTTCTTCGTTGCTGGTTTCTAATTCCTCGTTGGAGCTTTGAAGTTCCTCGTTGGTTGATTGCAGCTCCTCGTTCAGGGACTGGAGTTCTTCATTGCTGGTTTCGAGTTCCTCGATGTAGTTTTGCAGGTCTTCCCGGGCGCTGTCGAGTTCTAATTGCAGGGCTGCTACCTGGGTATTGTCCTGAATTGTCCCATCCCCTGGGGTGTCCGAGGGCCGGGCATCAGAATCACCCCCAAGATCGAGAAGATCCAGGATTTCAAAGATGATGATGTACAAATCCTGATGAATGCTGGAGTAGAGCAGGGGTGCGACGGTGATACGCAACCGGGAGGTGTGGGGGAGGTCCTGGAAGGTCCTGAAGGCTGAGCGCCGGGGTTTGCGCTCCTCCACGGCGTGGCCGAGGAGATTGCGGACCTCGAGGTTGAGGGCGGGATGGACGAGATTGGTGATGTTGCCATCCAGTAACCCCGGCCGGAGTCCCAGGAAGGGGCTGGTATCGCCCTGGAGTTCCAGAACCTGGCCTTGGTTATTGATGACAGCGTAGGGATGTTCAAACCCGGTGAAGAGGGTTTCTTTTACCATGTCGCTGATGCTCTGCTTCGGACCCTTGGGACGCGAGGGTTCGTAGCCCGTCTTTCGACGGTAGCTGGGGTGGGGTGCCGGGACGAGTTTTTCCCCGGTGCGCCGGGAGAATATCCGGTGCCGGGGGTGGACGGGGTTGAATAGATCGGTGAAGGGGCCGATGGTTTCGGATTTACCGAGAAACAGCAGTCCCGGGTTGTTCAGGGCGTAGTGGAATACCGGCAGGACATGGTGCTGCAGCTCCGAGGTGAAATAAATAAGCAGATTGCGGCAGCTAATGAGATCCAGCCGGAGGAAGGGCGGATTTTCCGTAAGGTCGTGCCGGGAGAACAGGACCAGTTGGCGGATGTTCTTGTTGATGGTGTAGCCCTGGCCGTCCTGGGTGAAGTAGGTGTCAAGGAGATCCTGGGGGACCTCGATGAGGGCTTCGGGGGAGTAATGGCCCTTCCGGGCGCTGTCGATAGCCTTGGTGTCCAGGTCGGTGGCGAAAATTTGGATGGAGGGGGGCGAATCCATGGCTGATGCGAGGTCTTTGGCAATGATTGCCAGGGTGTAGGCTTCCTCGCCGGTGGAACAGCCGGGAACCCAGACACGCAGGGTGCTTCCCTTGGGCTTCTGCTCCATGAGTTTGCGAAGCTCATCCTTCAGGGTTAGGAACGCCTCCGCATCCCGGAAAAAGTGGGTAACCCCGATAAGCAGGGTCTGAAAAAGGATGTCCAGCTCTCCGGGGTTGGTATCGATAAACTCAAGATACTGGGTAAGGGTCGGGAGTTTGAGGGTGGTGAGACGTTTGTGGATGCGTCGAAGGATGGTGGTTTGCTTATAATCCTGGAAATGTACACCCCGGTGGGTCCCCAGGATTTCCAGGAGGGTTTGCAGGTCTTCTTTTTTAGTACCCAGTGCCTCCCGGGTGACCTCCTGGGGGTCATCCAAATAGATCAGCAGTTCGGGTAAAATTCTATCCGGGGGGAGCACGGCATCCACCAGGCCCACCGAAAGGGCAGCCTGGGGCATCCCGTCGTACTTGGCTGTTATCGGATCCTGGATAATAACAAGTCCGCCTTCCCGTTTAATATCCTGGCATCCCTTTGATCCGTCCCGTCCGGTTCCCGAGAGGACTATTCCTGCAGCATATTCCTGGCAGTCTGCTGCCAGGGAATGGAAGAGGATATCTACACTGGGTTTCGGGCCGGTCTGAGATATGGGTTTCTGAAGGTGAATGACTCCGGCTTTTACGAGTATATTTGTGTCCGGGGGGGTAATGTACACCACATCGGCCCGAAGGGTTTCGCCGTGTTTGGCTTCCTGGACTGTCAGAGGACAGACCCGGGCAAGAAGTTCGGTGAGCATGCTCTTGTGGGTGGGGCTGAGGTGCTGGGCAACAATAAAACTGGCATTGGTTGGTTTCCGGGGTAGAGCGCCCAGGAGTTCCTGTAGGGCCTCCAAACCCCCGGCGGATGATCCTATGCCTACCGTGAACCTGGGTGTACTCATAGCCTTATTGTAGGTCATGGGGTTGGTGGTGGCAAACCCTATTTTCCGGGTATACTTAGGGGTATCGGTGACGGGTAGCTCCCCGTTTTCCAAAATTGCGAAACAATTTTGGAAAACGGGGCGGCGGGCAAGTCCGCCAGCTGTCCTGGGTTGCTTCCCAACTACGGACAACTGGCGGGTATCCACAATGTCTCGGTCAAGCCTGGGGCTTGCCCAGGCCGCTGCGGATACCTGCCAGCCCCGGTATCTGGCGTACCGTACAGCCTTGTGCACACAACCTAGGGCAAGGAAGATCATGGTGGTATAGAGGGAGGAGACAGGGGATGAATGATCTTCAGTACCGTTTAGATAATTCCGCAAAAATCTGGCCGGCTCTTCTCTCGCCGCGATACACCACCTGGTTCCGCTTATTTGCTGTTTTTACCGAGCCGGTACTGTATGAGGCAGCCAGAGGTGCGGTTTCTAAGGCCTTTAATGATCATCCCTACCTTGCTGTGAGGCTGAAACCCGGATTGTTCTGGTACCATCTGGCGCCCCTTAAGCATCCCGTGGATCTGCAACCCGACAATAGTCCACCCTGCATGACCTATGAGGGATCCAGGAAAACCGGTCCCCTGGTTCGGGTGTATGCCTACCGGAAAACCCTGGCTGTCGAAGCCAGCCACATGGTAACCGACGGTACCGGTCTAAAGGTGTTCTTCACCACCCTCCTGGCCGAGTACACCCGGCTCCGCCGGGAACTCCTCGCGGCCGGACCGGAGGTCCGGGAATCCCTTGTGCAACACTGCACCAAGCCCCTGCCCATTCCCGATCCGACCCATCACCGTCCAGAAACCTGGGAAGACAGCTATGTGACCCACGGTATTGTGGATCCCCCGGGCGCCCGGCACCGGTCCATGCCGAAACCCGATGTCCCAAGCAAGGCCCTGCATTTTCCCCTGGCTCTGCTTCCCCGGGGCCAGTATCGGATATCACTAATCCGGTACAGCGCCGCGGCAATCCGGGGCCGGGCAAAACAGTACGGCATCAGCGTAGGCGAATACCTTGAATCCCTGGTTATGCTAGGCTTCCAGCGGGCAGCCCGGGAAGCGGAGCAGTGGCCGGGGATGCTGCCCGGGAGGAGCCGCCTCTCCAGGCCGATTCGGTTTCTGATTCCCGTGGATTTACGGAGGCTCTATAATTCCCGGACCATGCGGAACTTTTTCATCGGACTGCCTGTGGAGATTGACCCCAGGCTCGGGGATTTTACCCTGGAAGAGATCATCCGCCGGGTGCACCATGCCCAACGGGCGGAGCTGGATGCCAAGTACCTGCGTAAGCAACTCGCCCGGAACGCCCGGAGTCAGCAATCCCTGATGCTGCGACTGGTGCCCCTCTGGCTCAAGGATATTGTGCTCCGAATGGTATACCGAAGCATCGGTGATGTTCGGTACACCGGAAGCTTCAGTAATCTTGGCCGGGTTAGTGAAACCGTACCCGGTCTGGCCTGGGTGGGATTCGTGCCGCCCCCCAGTCCGGTGAATCCTATTAATGTGACGGCTATTACCTACGGGGATGAGCTCTGTCTGGGGTTTGGGAAGATGACCCGGGTGGGCAGGATTGAGCATCAGGTAGTCCGGGCCTTTGCCGAGCAGGGGCTGAGGGGCCGTCTGATGACGAATTTTGAGGGATCGACCCTCTGGGGAGGTTTACAATGAACGCCGGACCGGAACACGACCGAGATAGCCATCACACAAGAAGCGAGGGTGATTATTCTGAATCCCTCCAAAGGACGAAGGAGCAAGAAAGACCCCTCGGCATCCGAGGATGCGGCAACTGCGGTATTCAGATTTTACAGCCCGGAGAATTCTGCCCCCTATGCGGCGGGCCGTTGGAGGACACGTCAGAGGATGTGAACGCTCCCCTTCAGTCTCCCCGGGAACCCCTCAGGGAAGACCGGGTTTTTCCCAATCCCTCGGGCCAGCAGGATTTTTCCCTGGGACGGAGTCTGGTCTCCCGTATCCCCTACGCCCTGGTGGTTTGGGGAATCTTGCTCATCCCTGCCCTGGTGGTGCTGATCATCGACGGACAGATGACCGGGATGTGGTCCTGGTCCCGGTACGTCCATTTGTCCCTGGGGTTCTTAGCCCTGGGGGTGGGAGGCTCAATCTTGGCAGGTTCCAGGGCTTGGGTTCATATTGTAGTCTGGTATGCCGCGTGTACCGGGTTTGTCCTGCTTTTAGACGGCTTAACACCCCTTCACGGATGGGCCCGGGGGATTGCCGTGCCGGTAATCTCCATGGCGTTTGCCGGTATCGGCCTACTATCCATCCTGGTACGGGCCCTCCATCCCGGGGGGCTTGGGGTACTCAGCGGGTTATCCGTCATCCTTAGTCTGTTTTGCATCGGGGTTGAGCTCCAGCTCTATCTCTACTTTCAGCTCGCCGCCGCCCTGGTCTGGTCTCCCATCGTTGCTGCGGTGCTGCTCCCCCTGGGGCTGATCCTGGGGATAATCCGACGGTTGATGCATAATAGTTCCCGGGTACAGCGGTTCTTCCACTGGTGACGGGCTCTTCTCGGGGCTGCCCTTCTCTAGGAGCGGATTTGGGGTGATGGTACTGCTGGAATCTCCCTAACCCCGGGGTGCTCCTCCGGATCCTGGCCCCTCTAGGCAGTCAGATGATTTGCCAGCTCGACGGTATGCTGGGAATCCCGGGCCAGGCCATCGGCTCCCAGGGTCTTCCAGAGGTCGGGATCCAGGGCAAAGGCCCGACCGCCCAGGATAATCCGGGGACAATCGTCTCCCCGGAGGTGGGAGCGGAGAAAACCGATAATATTGGCTGTGCTGTCGATATGGTGGGGCATGGTAACACTTATTCCCAGCACATGGGGGTTGTAGGAATGGATTGCCTTCAGGGTTTCCTGGGAGGGCAGGTAGGTTCCCAGGAAAAATGTATCCCAGCCGTCCATGTACAAGAAGTCAGAGGCCATTTGCAATCCGATATCGTGGAGTTCTCCGCTGGCCGCCATGGCAAGGAAGCGCCGGTTTTTTTTAGGGGCCTGATTAACCCTGGTCCGCAGGTTGGCCATAATATTCCGGATCGTCTGACTCGCCAGATGTTCGGTATACACATCCACCTGGCCCTGTTCCCAGAGATCTCCGATCCTATGCAGTACCGGTTCCAGGATATGGCGGTAGGTTAATTCGATGGTCTGTCTATCCTGGGCGAATTGCAGGACCCCGTCGGCCCCCTCCTGGGGTTGCCCGTGGATAATGGAACTCAGGAGCAGCTCCGAGAGTCGTTGGGAGTGCAGTTCCTCCGATTCCTTTAGGGGCCTATCAGGTTCCCGGCTCAACCGGGCGCTATCGTCCCTACCGCCCGGATAGATCCGGGGGATGGTCTCGGTGGCGGGGTACGGGGGCGTGGGGTTCATGTTCCTGCCCAGGAGATAGTCCAGGCTCACAGAAAAATAGTCGGCGATTTTTACCAGCATCTCGCTGTCGGGAAATCTGGCGCCCTGTTCGTAGTTGGCCACTGTGGTTTGCCCGATCCCGAGAACATCTCCCAGTTCGCGTTGGGTGAGACCCTTCTTCTTCCGTAGATTACGCAGATTTTCTGAAAATATAGTCATCGGTTACTGTTCCCTATTCCTCAGGGACAAAATAACACATAATGTTGTTATAGTATAGCAGCACATCACCCTTCATCACAAAGTGAGTTGTATGTTGCGGTTTTACCGGTCATATTCTATAGTGACCACAGGAGTTGCTCAATGCAGGTGTTTGGAAATAAGCTCTCACAACGTGCTGTGCGTAGTGCCCGACGGAAGGCAGCCCGGATGGCAAGGCGGTACGGCTACACTTCCGACGACCGTGTAAACATCATGGAGGGGCAGCCCAAGGCCCAGCCTCCCCTCTTGGGAATTCATCCTCTTGTTCCTGCGCCGGGGGTTACCGAACCCCTGAAAATCGACAAGGGGATTGTCCTGGGAACCATCCGCATGGGATTCGGCCATTACCGTATGGCCCTGGCCCTGGCCTCTGCAGCCCACTCCCGGGGCCTGATACCCTATTGGCTTGACTTTTTGTCCTTTCCTGAGAGCCCGGTTTCAAAGATCATCGACTATCTGGACGGTCTCTACCGCTTCGGATCGAGATTGAGCCAGCGCTGGCCGCTTTTTAATAACCTGGTTTGGGAGCGTCTGACCTCGGAATTCGGCCGACCCATAACGGGCACCGCCCGGTATCTGGCCCTGGCTGAGATTCTGGCCCAGGTACCCAAGGGACTGTCCCCTGATACTCCCTACGTGGCAACCCATCCCTGGACAGCCCAGGCTGCAGTCGCTGCCGGACTCACCAATGTCGTGAATATTGTCCCTGACAACATGCCCCTGGCCTTCCATCTGGCTGAGGGAGCAGTACACACCGTTCAAACCGCCTCAGGCTTCTTGGGGTACAGGACCCTCCGAGAGATGGGCATTACCAGGAATGAGGTGATGAAACCTATGTCCCAAGGAAATATCGTGTACACCGGCCACTACGTAGACCACGAGCTGGTGGCAAACCTAGAAGGAGATTGCGCACGCCGTCTTGACCGTATCCATTCCGGGGCACCCCGGCGGGTTCTCATGACCATAGGCGGGGCCGGAGCACAACTGTCCAAGTTTACCGCCATCATACGCCATCTGCGTAGACGCATCCTGGACCGGAGCGTAACGGTGCTGGTAAATCTGGGGGACCACTACAGTCGATGGGCGGAGCTTAAACAAAATCTCACCCGGATGCGGCTTCCCTTTCAACTCTGGGATGATGATTGGGCGGGGTTCCAGGACTTCGTCGCCCGGCTTCAGAGCGAGACCCTCGGGGGCATTTTTGTAATTTTGCACCGGGATACCTTTCCGGCGGTGTATTCCACCAATCTTTTAATGCGGGAAAGCGATGTACTAATTACAAAACCATCGGAGCTGTCCTTCTACCCGGTTCCGAAGCTCTTTATTCAGCGGGTAGGCAAGCATGAGGCCATGGGCGCTATTCATAGCTCGGAGATCGGTGACGGATCCCTGGAGACCAGCAGGATGCCTCATGTGCTACAAATTCTCGATGTGCTGCTTGACGATACGGATCTACTATCCCTCTACATCGACCGTCTTTTGGGGAATAAAAAAGCGGGAGTGTACGACGGCGCTTACCGCGCTATTGATCTGGTTCTATCCCGGCGGCAGTGAGGCGGTTCCGACTCCGCCCATGACAGGAGGTCCTGCCAAGGACGCCGTGTCCCGGGTAGGCCGGATAATCAATTCTGAGGGGATTTTAAAGGGATTAGGAAGCTGGAGACCCCAGGTAGCGCTGTAACGCATCCTGCACGGCTTGGATCTGGACGGGTTTTATGAGCACCTCGTTCATCCCTGCTTCCAGACAGAGGCTGCGGTCTTCCTCGGAGGAGTGGGCCGTTAAGGCCAGGATGGGGGTGGTGACCCCCTGGGCGCGAAGCTCCCGTGCGGCTTCAAGTCCGTCTTTCTCAGGCATACTCAGATCCATGAGGATGATCCCTACCTCTTCGCCCCGGCGCTCATATACCCGGATGGCCTCCTCCCCGGTCTGAGCCTCCAGGGCTGAAAACCCGGCGCGTTCAACTATCTTTACTAAGAACATTCTGTTAATTGCTTCATCCTCGGCGATGAGGACCAACTGAGGTGTTTTCATTCTACAAGTGTAATCATTTTCCCTGGTATGTGCTATTGTCCACGGATATGTCAGATCTACTCGCAACAATTCAGAAACGGATGGCCCGGTCGGTTAAGGAGTATGACATGATTCATCCGGGCGATCGGGTTCTATTGGCGGTATCCGGGGGTAAGGACTCCATGACCATGGCTCGGGTCTTCCCACTGCTTCGAAGGGGACTCGGTATAGATTTTGAGTTCGCGGCCCTCCATGTGCGGTCGGACTTCGCCCAGTCGGTGGATCTTTCGGCCATGAAGGGGTTCCTGGATGACTGGGGGGTGCCCTGGGAGATCATTGAGGTGGGGGTACAGAAGCGGTTAAAACCCGGTCAGAAGATGAACTGCTACTGGTGTTCCACCCAGCGCCGGACTGAACTGCTCAAGTATGCTAGAGCGAAGGGGTACAACAAGATAGCCTTGGGTCACCACATGGACGACATACTAGAGACCTTTCTCATGAACATGATGCTCAAAGGTGAGCTCTCTACCATGATGCCGGTGTTACCCTACGAGCAGTATCCCCAAACCGTCATCCGGCCCATGAGTCTGCTCTCCGAAGAGGAGATAATTGCCTTCGCAGACTGGTCGGGAATCCGGAAATACGCCTGCACCTGCGGGTACGATACCCAGAGCCGTCGCAGGGATGTACGCCGGGTACTGGATACCATGGAGGAGGAATTCGGCAGGGATGTAAAGCGGAAAATGTTCCAGGCCATGGGAAACCCGGTTCTATCCTACCTGCCGGTTCCACAAAAAAATCCCGCCGGTTAGGGCGGGATCGGGCAGCTCCTGAAGGCCGAAGGGGCTTTGATGAACCCCAGGCTATTCTGCGGAGATGGAAATCTTCTTCGGTAGAGCCTTTTCCTGTTTGGGCAGCTCCAGGATCAGTAAGCCATGGGCGAACCGTGCCTGAACCTTGGCCTGATCAACATCCTTGGGAAGCACGAAGCTCCGGTTTATTTCGGCGCGGTTCCGCTCCCGCAAGAGGTAGCGCTCCGCCGGCTTAGTCTGCTCTTGCTGTTCGGTTTCTCCGGCATTGGAATCACCAGAACCCTTGGAAGACTGACTCAGATGCAACACCCCGTCCTCCAGGGTTATATCGATGTCCTCCTGGGTCAGACCGGGCAGCTCCGCCTCGAGGATGTACCCCGCTTCGTTCTCCCGAATGTCCACCGAGGGATGCCGGGTCGTCAGGGAACCCACGCGCCCGAAGCTGTGGCTGTTATCGAACATGCTATCCAGAATGCGGTCCATTTCGTTGAAGATGGATGCCGGCTTGCGGTTGGTAATGACAATATTTCTCATGGTTGTCCTCCTAAAAAATCTTGTGCCCATAGTATTGCAAACGCCGTGCCAACTTTGCTTTCATTTTTATTATGGTGATTCGAATGCGTTACGCCTCAGGGGCTTTTCTTTCTAACCCTTAATAATGTAAGGAAATAGCGGTTCCTGTCCGGGGGTATTTCGTCGGTTCGGATCCGGGGTTTTCCGGTACCGGGTCGTGGGCAAATCTCCACCACACCCGTCCGGGGTGGGGTTTTTCGCCGCCTTGGACCAGGGGAGGGTATGGGAATGGGTCAAAACGGCCCACTCTGCCGGGGTGCTGTCGAATTATGGGTCCTTTCCGGGCTAGGTTATTCCAGATCCCCATAATCTTCGTCCGGGGTGGCACAGGGAAAGTCTATTCGGAAGGTGGTGCCTGATTCCGGAGAGGAGCTGCAGTCGATGGTTCCCCGGAGTTCCCGGGTGACCAGGCGGTGGACGATGTTCATGCCCAGTCCGCATGCTCCGTCCTTACCTCGGGAGGTGAAGAAGGGGCGGTAGAGGTGTTTCAGCTGTACCGGATGGATCCCCTGACCGTCGTCCCGGTAGGTTAGGACGACCCGGTGCGGGGCCGGGGGTTCTTCCCCATGATCCGGGGAGGTCTGGCCGGAGCTGGGGCCGGAGCTGGAGCTTGAGTTGGAGCCGGAGGAGCCGCTGCTTGGTCCTGTGAGGACGGCGTCTACCAGCACCCTGCCGGTGCGGCCCGGGGGGTAGGCGTGTTTCACGCTGTTGGACAGCAGATTGTACAGAATTTCCTGGACAATTCCCGGGCGGGTGAGGCAGGTAAGATCCTCGGGGATGGTGTTTTCCAGCACCACCCCCTTCCGGGAGAATTCGTCAGCCAGGGATTGGAAGGCGGTGTCCAGGGCACCCCGGAGGGAGACGGGCATTTTGGGGCTATTCAGGTGCTCACTCGTTATACTCCGGAAGGTCTGAATGGTTTCCACCGCCCTTTCGAGGTTTTGTCCTATGGTTTTAGCGGTTTCCAGGGTGGTTTTGAGGTAGTCCTCCAGTTGGTGTTTTCCCAGGGTTCCCGAGGCCAGGGCCTGTTGGAGCTGCTTTGTTTCATCCTCAATGAAGCTTAAAGCGGTAATCCCGATGCCGATGGGGGTATTAACCTCATGACTCAGGGATCCTGTTAGGCTGTTAAGGTAGGCGATGCGGGCGTGAAGCAGATCATCCGGCGGACGGGAGGAGGTATCCATACAGGAAGTATACCATCCATGTCCCGGGAATGCAGTGAGGATTTTGTAGTGCGCAAAAGGTTGTAACTTTTCACCCTTGCAACACCATCCCTGGGTAGGTTCCCGGGCTGTGCCGCTATATCTGGCGTAGTTTACAACCTTCTGCGCACTACGTGGGGAATTTTAGATGCCCTGTACCTCGACTTTGCTGAGCTGGTAATTTGATCCGCAGAAATGGCAGTTTAATTCCAGGGGGAAGGGGCCGTTTTGACGCAGATCCTCCTTATCTTCCTTGGGCAGGTTTCTCAGGTGTCCCACGAACCGGTCCTTGCTGCAGTGGCATTGGAAATCCACACTTCGGGGATCCAGGTGCTGAATACCGAAATCCTGAAACCAGAAATCCACATACTCCATGGCACCCTGGCCGTGGGCGATTTCCGAACCCAGGGATGGAAGCAGCATCATCTGACTTTCGATGCGCCGTACCACATCCTCATCAGCTCCCGGCATGGTTTGGAGGAGAAGTCCACCGGCACCGATGACCTTCCCTTGGTCGTCGAACCGGATACTCAAATGAAATCCCGAGGGGGTCTGCTCACTGACGGTGAAGTACTGAGCCAGGTCCTGGGCAATATTCCCGTGTTCCAGTTCTATGGTGCTGGTGAAGGGCTGTTTTCCCCCCTCAAGTATCCGGGTAACCGCCAGTGTCCCGGCTCCGAAGAATTCTGAGTAGTCGTTGCTCTCCACCGGCCGGGTAACAGGAATGGATTCGTTTTTCAGGTACCCCCGGACCTCTCCGAAGGCGTTGGCCTCCACCACCAGACCCTGAACCGGGCCGTCGCAGTCTATCCGCAGACTGATGGTATCCTGGCCCTTGTGCTGGCTGGTAACTAGGAGGGCCCCCATGTATGCGTGCCCGAGGATCAGGGTTTCCAGGATGCCGAGGTTATGGTTCGCCCGCATCTGGCGGATGAGCAGGGTTGCATCCACCGCGGCGCCCCGGACGGTATTATTTCCCAGAAGGAACCGGTGCATCCGTGAAGCGCTGTAGGCGCGGATGTGGTCTTCTGTGCTGAGGTCTTCTATTGGTTTTTTAATCATGCCTAGGAGTTTGCCCGGTGGCCAGGGCTTTGTCAATTCTGGTACACTGGGGGTACTATGGCAAAGAGTATAATTTCCGATATGGACGGGGTGATTTACCGGGGGGGTACCCTCATTGACGGTGCGAATGAGTTCGTCCAGCGTTTATTAACCAGCGGTATTCCCTTTTTGTTTCTGACCAATCTCAGCGAACAAACCCCCCTGGACTTGGTTCGAAAACTGGAGCGCCGGGGCATCCACGGCCTGGAGGAACACCATTTTATTACTGCAGGCATGGCCACCGCTATGTTCCTCAAGCAGCAGCGCCCGGGAGCCACCGTCTTTGCCATCGGGGGGGGCGGGCTTATGAACGAGCTGTACAACGCGGGATTTTCTATTTCCGAGCATAACCCCGAGTACGTGGTGGTGGGAAAGACAGAGTCCTTCAATTTCGAACAAATGAAGAAGGCCGTGCAGTTCATCTCCCGGGGCGCCAAGTTCATCGGCACCAACCCGGATGTTATTGATCCTACCGATGACGGCATTGAGCCTGCCTGCGGGGCCCTGTTGGCCGGCATTGAATCCGCCACGGGCCGCCGGCCCTACATTGTCGGTAAACCGAACTCCCTGATGATGACCCTGGCTACCAAAAAACTCGGGGTTCATCCCGATGATACGGTCATGATCGGTGACCGCATGGATACGGATATTGTCGGCGGTATGGAGGCGGGTATGCGTACCTGTCTGGTTCTCAGCGGGGTTACCCGGCGGGAAGATATTTCGGCCTATCCCTACCGCCCGGATTACATTATGGACTCCGTGGCGGATATCGACCCCCTGGAGCTTTGAACAATGGGACGCCCGAGGGTTTTGGTTATGGTGATTCTCATGTCCCTGGCAAGTTTGGGGGCGTGGGGGCAGACCGTTGCCGGGGAGGTTGTCCTAGTGGTGGAGGTGGATCCCCGGGTGCTGCAAGGCGGCCCGGTGCTCTTGAATCTGGCCCTCCAGGACCGCAGAGAATTTGATGATGCCCGGATTACACCCCGCTACAGTAGATCCGTTGAAATCACCCCGGAATCCCTGGGAGAGGCACCCCTGGAGCTGGTGTTTACCGGTGTTGAAGCCGGGGAGTTTGTGGTCAGCGGGTATATAGATACCAACCGGGACGGCAGGTTAACCATGGGGCTGTTCGGACCCACCGAGCCCTGGGGTATGGCAGGGTTACGCCGGCCGCTGTTGGCTCGGCCCCGGTTCGACTCATTGAAACTCTCACTGCCGCGGGATGTTTCCTCGGATAACAATAAAATTTTACTAAAAATCAAGTAAAATTTATTGCAAAACAATAAATACAATGATACTGTTCTCCTCAGGGGGCTGCTGCGGGCCGATGGACTGCAGAGGCTCCTGACAATTTACTGAGGAGGATGAACATGAAAGAAATGAAAAACAGCTCCCTGCTGACATGGCTGAACGGCGCCCTGGGGGTAATGGTGTGGGTATTGGTCTTCGGCCTGGTCGTGCTCAGCGTCATGCTGGTATTGGGACTGCTGGGTGTCGGTGCCGGAACAGCCCACATGGAATGGTCCGCCATGGGTCTTCGTCTTGAGGTGCCAGGGGCGGAGTTCGACGGTCTGTTTTTTACGGTGTCTTCGGGAATGGGCATCGGGATGGCGGTATTCGGATTGTTGATCCTACTTCGGTGCCGGAGTATTATCCGGAGGGTCATCCAAGGAACCCCCTTTCACCCGGACCAGGGCAGGGATATGCGCTGGATCGCTTGGCTGATTCTGGCATCCGAGGCCTTCCAAACAGCAGCCCAGGTTTTTGTGGCCTCCCGGATCGGATCGGTGCTGCAGGCGGCAGCCGGCCCAGCCATAACAGCGGATGCAACGGTGAGTCTGCGTCCCGAGGTTATCTTTCTGGGGCTGATAATACTGGTTCTTGCCCAGATCTTTTCCTACGGTTCCGCCATGGAAGAAGAACAGCGCTACACGGTGTAGAGGGGGCGGCATGATCGAGATGCGACTTGACGTCATGATGGCTGAGCGCAGGGTCAAACTGATTGACCTTGCCCAGCAGATTGGGCTGACCAATGCGAACCTGTCGATACTGAAAACCGGGAAGGCCCGGGCCATCCGGCTTGAGACCCTGGATGCCCTCTGTAAGGCTCTGGACTGCCAGCCCGGGGATCTGCTCCGGTACGTGGAGGATGCCGGGGAAGATGAGTAGTCGGGGTCAGATCCGATATAATCGGTACCATCTGACCGGGGCCCTGATGTGACGCACCCTTCCGGGCTGGGGTTACTTGGCTTAAAATGCGGCTGTTCGTGCTAACAAGCAGATGCACCCATCCGGGCTGGGGTTACTCCCGGATTTCCTGGAGGATGCGCTCCATGGTCCGGCGGTTTTGCTGACCGATTTCTTCCACGGTGGAGGCTTGGTTGAATACCCCGCCGGTGTGCTCCTCAATTTGTTGAAAGTGGGTTTTTACGGCACCAACATGATCGGCCATGGCGGCAAAGCCGGCCCGGTTCTGCCCCAAGGCTTCCTCCATAGTCTCCAGGGCGCTGGTTACCTGGGATGAGAGGGCCTGGAGGGTGTCAACCTGCTCGGTGATGCCCTGGGAGAAGGTGTTGGTTTCCCGGGCGTCGTTGAGGACTTGTTCGAAGGCGGTTTTTACCCCGCTAATGTTCTGGATGATCTGATCAAAGAGGGTTTTGAGAACGGCGGCTGCTTCACCTGTTTCTTGGATTTGCAGGGAGGTTTCTTTGAGATTCTCCCGGATACGGCCGGAGTTCTGATTCGTTTCACCGGCCAGGGTGCGTATTTCCGACGCAACCACGGCAAAGCCTCTGCCGGAATCTCCGGCGTGGGCGGCCTCAATGGCAGCGTTCATGGCTAGGAGGTTGGTTCGTTCGGCTATGTCCTCGATCACCTGGATTACCTGGAGCATCTGGGCGCTTCCCTGGGATATCCGGGTAAAACGGTTCATGGTGGTATCCAGCTGGTGCTGGCCCTCCTGGGCGCTGGTGATCAGCTGGGATAAGATGGTGTTCTGCTGTTCAGCGGCCTTCTGGACCTGGGTGATTCGGGCGGAGATCTCCTGAACACCCCGGGAGACCTGGGTTATTCCCGAATTCTGGGATGCTATTTCCTGCTTCATCTGAGATTCTGCCTGGACGAGGTGGTTCTCCGTTTCACCCAGTTGAAGCGAGACGGCCCCCAAAGAGGAGACCTGGGAGTTCATTTCTTCCAGGGATTGGTTGAATCCGTCTACAGTTTGAAGGGTGCGGTGGGCGGATTCGAGCAGCCGATCACCGATGTCTGCGCCGTCCCCGATGTCCTTTAATATTTGGTTCAGTTTATCATTCTTTTTTGCGGTTTCCTGCTGGTTATGTTCCAGCTCATCAATGCTGGTGTGCTGGGTTTTAAAGAGCTGGTAGGCGAAGTATCCGGTTAGACCCATAAGGAGGGCGATGACCCCGGCATCGAAGAGCAGCTGGCTCCTGATTTGGGGTTGATCCTGGAAGAGGGGGGCATACCGGACTAGGGCCACGGTCATGACCATGGTGATGGAGTAGATGACCGTCGCCCAAATCTGCCATGTTGCGAAGGCAAGCATGGGAACGGTGAGGAAGGTCGAGAGGAGGTACATCCCCAGGGAGTAGATACTCTTGGGGTTTCCATCGAAGGGTCGTAGGAAATACAGGGTTGTTGCGGCGGCTATGAAAATCACCATAACTACAATACTGGCAACCCGGAAGCTGCCCCGGAGAATTTGTAGATTCACCACCACCAATAACAGGGTTACCCCGAATTCCCCCAGGGCGACGCCGATCTCGCCTTCGATGGCTCTAAGCAGCCCCAGAAGCAGAAAGCCCACGGCTAGGATGATATTGATCCAGAAGAGGCTCTGGGCCTTCCGTTGGATGAGGGTTGTTTCGCCGTTGTATTTGGCGGCGAGGGTGCTTTGGATAGACATACCAAAAGTTTAGGATAAATTTCCCCCGGATACAAAGCCGGAATAGAAAAAATGATTTACCCCTGGGGCGGGAAGAAGAATCTTGCGGATTCTCCGAGCCAGCTGGTATAGTGGAGGAACAACTTACATGGGGGTATGTATGAAACGTTCTTTTGTATTGGTGTTCCTGCTGCTTTTGGGAGCGACCCTGGGGCTGAGTGCCCAGGTCACCCCGGAGGACAGCATGTACTTTTTAATGACCGACCGGTTTTTGGATGGCGACTCGTCCAATAACTACACGGTGCGGCCCAGGGATCTGACGGCGTATCACGGGGGTGATTTTGCCGGAATAATCCAGAAATTGGATTACATAAAAACCTTGGGGTTCTCGGCTATCTGGATTAGTCCCGTGGTGGATAACCAGAGCGGCGGATACCATGGCTACTGGGCTGTGGATTTCTACGGGGTGGAGGAGCACTTCGGGGATATGGAGATCCTCAAGCGGCTGGTGGATGAGGCCCATAAGCGGGATATCAAGGTGATTATCGATCTGGTGGTGAACCATACCGGGGTTATGCATCCCTGGCTTCCTGATCCTGAGTATGCTGATTGGTTCCATGAGCGCCGGACTATTCAAAACTACGAGGATCAGTTCGAGGCGGAGAATTATTGGTTATCCAGTCTGCCGGACCTTGCCCAGGAACATCCTGAAACGCGGCAGTACCTCATCGATATGGCTATTTGGTGGATCGATCAGCTGGGCCATGACGGATACCGCTTGGATACCGTCCGACATGTTCCCCACGATTTCTGGACAGATTTCGCCCGGGCCATAGACCAGCGGTATCCGGATTTCTACCTCATGGGTGAGGTATTCCACGGTGATTTTACCAAGGTAGGCAGTTACCAACAGGCGGGACTGGACGGACTGGTGGACTTCCCCATCTACTTCAGCATCCGGGATTTTCTCCGGGAGGGGAAGAGCGGAACCCAGTTTGCATCCCGGATTAACCAGGCCCGGAGCTACCAGGACCGGGATCAGATGGCCACCTTCATCGATAATCACGATGTCCAGCGCTATATCAATCAGGTCCGGGAGCGGGTGGATGAAAAGCTCAGCCAGGGTTTGCTGTTCATGTTTACCTACACGGGAATTCCCCTGCTTTATTACGGTACCGAAGAGCCCATAGACGGGGGATCCGAGCATTCCGGACGCCGGGACTTTAATTGGGAGGCGGAGCTGCGCTTCGGCGGCCTCATTTCCACCTTCAACACCCTGCGCAGGGAGAATCCCGCCCTTACCTCCGGGGATTTCCGTATTCTTTACAGCGATGAGCATACCCTGGCCTTTACCCGGAGCACCGATGATCAGGCCTTTGTGACGGTGTTGTACAACGGCGAGGAACCGGTGAAACGTTCTATTCCCCTGCCCGAGGATTTTTCCGGGTACAAGAGCGGGGTTCAGCTGCTGGGACCTGAGTGGTTGGGCGATTCCGGGGGCAGCGACCGGCCCGGCCGGCAGCGGGAGGCCCGGGATCGGGAGGTTGTTGCAATAGCCCGTCAGGAATCGGTGGAGGTGGCCGATGAATATTCCGCCCGGGGTGCCAAGAATACCCGGGAATTGGAAGAGGCCGGCCGGGTGTTCCGGGTTTCGGGTGATACTCTGACGGTCGAACTCGAGCCGTATACCGGTTCGCTCATTAAGATGTCCCAGGAGCCGGCTCCGGCAGGTAAGGGACTGCTGATTACCGTACTAAGCGTGGTCGCCGCTGCGGTGGCTGGTCTGCTGATCGGATTATTGGCAAAGTAGGTGCGCAGGCCGTAACCTCCGGCTCCATGGGGGCCACCCCTGGGGGTGAACTGGAGAGGGACGCCATACCCAGGCTGGGTTACCGGTGATTACCCACTGCGGATAATAACACATTAATAACGGGCCTTTCGTGGATGCGCGCGGGAGGCCCGTCATATGTGCCGGGCCTGTTCACGGAGATCCTCCAGCTCGGTTATCCAGAACGAGCGGGTTCCCCAGGCAGGATGGTTTTCCTGAAATCCCCGGTCCCGACGCTGCCTGCTCTGCCATGCCAGGTAGTAGATCATCCGCATGAACCGCAGGGGTTCGATGAGGGACAGCTGGGATTCTGCCAAGGGATTCCAGGACCGGTAGCCTTCCAGGAGCAGTTCCATCTCGTAGCGGCTGTCTTCCAAGCGGCCGGGAAGCAGCATCCAGAGGTCCTGGACGGCGGGCCCCGTCATCATATCGTCAAAGTCCATGAGCAGAAGGCCTTGGGGACCCCGGTCCAGGATATTTCCCCGGTGGCAGTCGCCATGGATCCGGATGAGGGGGATGGACTGAAAGAGCGGCTCGATATCCCGGCAGACCCTCCGGGCGAGGCCCAGAAAATCCAGGGATAGTTCGGGATGAATGACCTGTTCGGATTCCAACTCATCCAGGAACAACCGGGTGGAAGAGCCGGGGGTACAGGTGAGACGGTACTCGGCCTTCCGGATTCCCGAAGCCCGGTGCAGCCGGCCCACGAGGCTGCCTATCCTGATCCAGTCTTCTTCCCTGTCGGTGTCAAAACTGCGGCCGCTGCGTTTGGGAAAGAGGGAGAAGAATATCTCCAGCTCTTGGTCCTGGGGTGAAGGTTCGGCGGGATGGTCCAGGGATAGTACAGCCAGATAGTCTTCGGGATCGGGGGGCCGGTCGGAGTGCAACCCATCGGAGGGGGGCCGGTCCCGGGCGGATTCGGAGTCGGGCAGATGGGTGAGGGGTTGTTCCAGGGGCAGAGGCGGCACTACGGGCAGGTCTAGGGAGGCGCAGTCCAGGGTGAACTGGACCTCTTCCTCCAGGGCCTGCTCGGTCCACCTGCCGGGGCGGTAAAACTTGACCATGAGCTCCTGACCTTGGTCGGTGCGGAGCCCATAGACCCGGTTTATATAGCTGGGGTACCCGGTGACAGTACCGTCCAGGTTTAGTTCGTAGGCCTGTTCGACGGCAGCTATGACCATGGGAGGGGTGAGCCGGGAAAAATCAGACACCTGGCGGACCCTAGTCCTGGGGATAGGCGAGGTTTTCGGGTTTCGGATCCCGGAGCACCTCTTGGATGAATTTCTTTGATTCCCATTTTGCCATGGGTAGATCGTGGCTCAGGTAATTACCGCAGTCCCGGGCGGCGGCTCCCGGAACATCCTCGTTAAAATCACCCATAAATTCGAACATTTCCCGCACCAGCGGCAGGATATCCCGGCTGGTCAGGTTTCCCTTAATGAGGAGGTAATTGCCTGTACGGCAGCCCATGGGCCCGAAGTAGATGACCTGGTTCGACCAATCGGGATGGTTGCGCAGAAAGGTGGCGCCCAGGTGCTCGATGGTATGCAGGGCCGGAACGTCCACCACTGGTTCTCGGTTGGGTTCCTTCATGCGTATATCAAAGGTGGTGACGTGCTGGTCGCCCAGGGTGTCGATACGGGACACAAAAACACCCCGCTGAAGGGTGTGGTGGTTTATTTCGAAACTGGGAATCTTATTCATGATGGTTCTCCTTCTAATGTGATGGTATGACTAATTTCAATGAGGTCGCAGACCGCCGTTGCAGAATTCCGGGCTGCAAGATGGAGGTTTTCCTCGAAATCTCCCGTACTTGCTTCATCCGCCCGGTCGGAAACCGCCCGGATGATCAGGTAGGGGATACCCAGCTGGTGGCACGTTTGGGCAATGGCCGCACCTTCCATTTCTATGGCCCGGACATCGGGAAACCGCTTCAGCACCCCGGTCAGACTCTCGGGATTCGCCATGAATACATCCCCGCTGGCGACCAAGCCGGTAATGCCCCGGAAGCTGGTTGTATGCTCCAGCAATGCTTGGGCGGCGGCCAGAAGCCCCGCATCCGGGGTAAAGCGGTCGGGCAGCCCAGGAATCTGGCCGGGTTGGTATCCGAAGGCGGTAACATCTACATCGTGGTGAATCACCTCCCGGGAAATTATCAGATCCCCGATGGCGAGGTCCGGGCCGATGCCCCCCGCTGCCCCGGTGTTCACCAAGAAGGCCGGGTTGAACAATTCAATCATCAGGGTTGCTCCGATGGCTGCGTTCACCTTGCCGATACCGCATTGTAGAATGACGACCCGGTGGTCGCGAAGCAAACCGGTGTGGAAGGTAAACTGCTCCCGGGTAATGGTCCGGGGTTCCCGAAGTTCTCCCAAGAGCAGGGAGATTTCTTCTTCCATGGCTCCGATTATTCCTATCATGTAGCCTCCTGGGGTATCGTCCAAGTCCCCAACGTCAATGTACCTACGATTCGGGCGAATCTCCAGCCGGAGAGTAATCCGCCTGATCGGCCATTTCTTCCCGTGACGGCCATTTCTCCTGTAGCACGCGCTTCTTCCCGTGACAGTTGCTCGGAACCAGGATAGCGAAAAAGACCGGTTCTTACCAGCCGGGGGCCGGAATCAGCGAGGTACGAGCCGATCCCAGCGGACCCCTGGGTAATGGCTCGGAGCGGCTTCCACCCTTGACAAAACCCGGGCCAGGAATTAATATATGAACAAATGAGCATATATAGATGAAGAGTACAGATACCAAGGAGCGGTTATGGAGACCATTAAAAAATACCGAATAGAAGGAATTGACTGCGCCAATTGCGCAGCGGATATAGAACGCGCCCTGCAACGTCATCCCGGCCTGGAGCAGGCTCGGATAAACCTGGCAACCCAAACCCTGGGGATTAACCCGGGCTATCTGGACACGGCCCGGTCCGTCATTGCATCCATGGAACCCCAAGTGCGGGTATCCGATCGTCGGGAACCATCCCGTTCCCCGGCGGAGCTGGGGAAAACCGCCGGAATGTCCGAAGGGACCGCCAATCCCTCCCGGGGGGGAGAGCAGGTGAGAAATGCGGGTACTTCTGAGGGGGCCGGCGGCCCCTCTTCGGCCGCGGGACGCGGCCTCCTGGGCGTAGTCTCCGGGCTTCGTACCAGCCTGAGCAGGTTTTTTGAAGACCGGGAGCTTCTCCGGCTTGCCGCGGGCGGACTGTTTTTCCTCGGGGGAATCATTCTCGGATCTGTTACCTCCGGTGCGGTGTCCATGGCGCTCCGGGGATCATTGTTGGGACTTTTCGGTCTCCAAGCCGGGCCGGGGCTTGGGTGGCTCCAGGGATTTACGGGTATACAGGCATTATTTACCACAGCCTTCATTATTACCGGTTGGCCGGTGGTGTGGTCAGCTCTGAGGAATCTGGTACGGGGTGCGGTATTCGATGAAACCCTGCTCATGACCATTGCGACCCTGGGAGCGGCGGCGATAGGCGAGCTGGCGGAGAGCGCCGGGGTCATGATTTTTTACGGCGTGGGGGAATGGTTACAGGACCGGGCAGTCAATAGAAGCAGGCAGTCCATCAGCGCCCTGGTGGATTTGCGTCCCGACACCCTTCGTCTGGTGGTACCCGGGGGTGAAACCCGGACTATTCCCGCATCCGAGGCTGAACCCGACCAGGTAATCGAGCATTGGCCGGGGGAGCGGATCGGGGTGGACGGGATTCTTGAGAGTGCCCAGGGAAGTTTCGATACCAGCGCCTTGACCGGGGAGTCAGTTCCCAGGACCATCCGCCGGGGCGAAGAGGTGGCGGCGGGATTCCTGGTGACCGACAGTCCGGTGCGCCTCCGGGTAACCCGGCGGGTCGAGGATTCGGCGGTAAGCAGGATTCTGAATCTGGTTGAGGATGCCACTGATAAAAAGGCAAAGACCGAGCGGTTTATTGCCCGGTTCGCCAGGATCTACACCCCCCTGGTGGTAGCCGCAGCCCTGGGAGTGGCCCTGGTGCCGCCGTTAGCATTCGGCGGTGATCTGAATCAGTGGGTGTACCGGGCTCTGACCATCCTGGTTATTTCCTGTCCCTGCGCCCTGGTCATCTCCATCCCCCTGGGGTACTTCGCCGGCTTGGGAGCCGCCAGCAGGCGGGGTGTCCTGGTCAAGGGTGCGGAGTACCTGGATCGGTTAGCCAGTCTCTCCGGCCTCGCCTTCGATAAGACCGGAACCCTGACCAAGGGGGTCTTCGAGGTTCGTCGGGTGAGGGTATCTGAGGGGTTTTCTGAGGACGGGGTGATTCGAATGGCTGCCGAAGCCGAGGCTATGAGCTCCCATCCCATCGCCCGGGCCATCCTATCCTATGCCGAAGGGGGGGGGATCAGCCCCGGATCCCGGGAAGAACAGGAACGAACCGAGCATCGAGGCATGGGAATCACCCTAAAAGAACAAGACCGCAGCATTGCCGTGGGGAATGGGCGGCTCATGGAAGATCTCGGTATCCAGGTGCCCCAAGATGGCCTCGGGGGAACGGTGGTATATGTTGCCCTGGACGGACGGTATGCCGGGGTCTTGGAGATTGATGATGAGGTTAAGCCCGGAACCTGGGATCATATTCAGGATCTGAAACGGGCCGGGGTTTCTCGGATGACCATGGTGACAGGGGACCGGGAAGAGCCTGCGGTTCGGATGGCCAGGGATCTGGGGATTACCGGGGTACGGCACTCACTGCTTCCGGAAGATAAGGTTTCGGTGCTTGAAGGCTTCATGCAGGAGGACCGGGGTACCTCGGGATTCATTGGAGACGGCATAAACGATGCGCCGGTACTCGCCCGGGCCGATGTGGGGATTGCCATGGGCGGATTGGGCAGCGACGCCGCTATTGAGGCGGCGGATGTGGTGCTCATGTCCGATTCCCTGGGCGCATTGGGCGACGGAATCCGGATCGGCCGGCAAACCCGTCGGATTATTTTGCAAAACATCATCTTTGCCCTGGGGTTTAAGGCGATCATCATGATCTTCGGTATTCTGGGCGAAGCAACAATGTGGCAGGCGGTTATCGCCGATGTGGGGGTTGCCTTGGTGGCGGTGCTGAACAGCATCAGAATCCTTCCGGGAACCCGTTCCTGATTATTTCCAGGCAAAAGGCTCCGGTGCTTCGGTGCAGGGGGGGAGATACTATATCCTGTTTGGATCGGGCCCGAAGCCCCTGGGCTTTTGAACGGTGGCCTCCACTTGGGTGAAGCCCCGGCTTTCCCCCGGCTATCTCCTGGATATTCCGACCTCCATGAATTCGAAAGCCCCGGTTGGCCCCGGGGAGAAAAGCTGCTTGCGCCTCACCCTGGACTTGCTATACTGAAGGAGTAGGCAAGACGAGGAGGCCGCTATGGACGCAATCCTGAATTGGGGAATGGAACTTATTCAATCCTTCCAGAGGCTGAGTAGTCCGCTGCTCGACGGTGTTTTTACCGTCATTACCGTTCTGGGGAACGAGGAATTTTATCTGTTACTAGCGCCCCTGCTGTTCTGGTGTTATGACCGGCGACGGGGCATCCGTTTAACCATGGTTCTGTTGGGATCGAATTTCGCGAACCAGGGGCTGAAGGAGTTTTTCGCCCTGCCCCGGCCCTTCGAGGTTAATCCCCAGGTGGAGATCGGCCATGCTACGGGGTACTCTCTGCCCAGCGGCCATGCCCAGGGCAGTCTCACGTTTTGGGGTGTATTGGCGCCTTGGATCCGCCGGGGTTGGCCCCTGGCCCTGGTAGTAAGCGGACTGATCGGCATTTCCCGGGTGTACCTGGGGGTGCACTATCCCTCTGATGTGCTCGTCGGCTGGGCCGTGGCGGCGGTAATTCTGGGTGTGTACTACGCCTGGGGTGATACAGTGGAGGTGTGGATTCTCGAGCTGTCATGGATGGCTCAGCTGGCTTTGGCCGGGGCGGTGAGCGCCATTATGGTCTTGGTGAACCCCGCAGATACCGCTACGCCGGGAGTCTTGTTGGGGGCGAGTATCGGTCTTATTCTTCCATGGGGTGATTTCGATGCCTCCGGGAAGCTTGGGACAAAGCTTCTCCGGTACCTTTTGGGTATTGCCGGGGCCGGTGTTTTTTACGTGGGACTGAGCCTGGTATTTCCCGGAAAGGATGAGGCCGGGTACCATGTACTGCGGTTCCTCCGGTACGGCCTGGTCGGGATTTGGATTACCCTGGGAGCTCCCTGGGTGTTCCGGCGGCTGGGGCTCGCCCAGGGCAGCGCAGACAGCCCGGAGAACCCGGAAAGTGGAGATAGCCCGGAAAGTGCAGACAGCCCGGAAACCGGGACCCAGACTGCCCAAGGACAGGGTGATACGGCCCGCCAGGAAGACGGGGAATAGGCGGTGAGACTGCTTGAGGTTCTGGTTTTTCTTGGTGCGGCGGGGTACAGCCTCGGTCTGGGGCTTCGGTACCGGGAGGTACGAAGGGCTCGGCGGGGCGAGCTGGCGGGATGGATTATTCCGCCGGGGGTACTTCTCGGGCTTGGATTGACACATCTGCTGCTGGAGGGGCTCAGGTGGCCCCTCATTCCCATGTATACAGCCGGCATACTGCTCACGGTTACCGGAATTCTCATCCTTATATTCGGGCTGTTAAAGCGGCTTCTTCCCCAGCTCCTCATCCGGAGCTTCGGCTGGACATCCCTGGGGCTGGCTCTGATAGGTCTGGTATTGGGGGTGGTGGTTCCGGTGGAACGTATGCCCGAACCTACGGGGCCTCATGAGGTTGGGACCCTGGTCTTCGAGGTGACCGATAGCAACCGCCGTGAGCCCTACGGTTCCGCGCCCCAGGGATTGCGGCGGATCCGGGTGCAGGCCTGGTATCCCGCCGCAGGGGTATCGGGGTATCCCCGGGCGGCCTGGCTGGAAGATGGACCAGTGGTGGCTCCGGCGGTTTCCCGGTCCATGGAATTCCCGGAATTCTTACTCGGCTACGCTGCCCTGGCCCGGAGTAACGCCTTTTGGAATGCTCCGGTCCTGGAATCCCCGGAGGATGGGGCGTCTGGCTTGCCCCTGGTTATTATCAGCCACGGCTGGACGGGGTTTAAGAATCTCCACGGGGATATTGCCGAAGATATAGCGTCCAGGGGCGGGGTGGTTATGGCCCTGGATCATAGCTTCGCTTCAGCGGGGACGGTCTTTGATGACGGCCAGCGGGTTCTACTGGATCCTGAGATTCTTCCCGAACGCGGAGAACCGGATTTCATTCCCGCAGCCCGGCGGTTAATCTATACCTTCTCTGAGGATATCCGGCTGCTCCTGGATGTCTTGGTTGCCGAAACGGGGGGCGGAGACCGGCCGTCCCCGGGGGTAGTTCGGGTATCCGACGGGAGCCTGCCTGTGCCGCCGCCTCCCCGTCAGAACCGGGGTGAACCAGCCCCGGGGGAGATTCCGGTACAGGTTTTCGACGAGCTGCTGGAGGCCCTGGATCTATCCCGGGTGGGATTGATCGGGCATTCTACCGGGGCGGGGGCGGTGGTTCAGACCGCCTTGGAGGACAGTAGATTCCGGGGGATTGTCGGCCTTGATCCCTGGGTAGAACCCCTGGATGCTGATTTCCTCCGTCAAGGACTCTCTGTACCAGCACTGATCTTTCGGAGCCAGAGCTGGCAGGGGCATCCCAACGACGCGCATCTGGAGGTTCTCGCCAGTCACGCCCAGAGTCCCCTGGGGCTGTTTCAGATCCGGGGATCAACCCACAACGATTTTACCATGGCCTATATGTTCGGGCCCGTCGGCCGGATGCTCGGGATGCTGGGGCCTGTGGGTGCAACGACCATGCAGTCGGTGCTCAGGGAATCGGTAAGCGGATTTTTTGACGCCCTGTGCCGGGGTGAAGACCGGGGGGTACAGCTTTTCCAGGCAGCCGCTGGTTTTCCCATGGTGGAGGCCGCCGGATTTTAGGCCTTCCCCTTTGCCGGTGTCCTCTGCCTGTTACCGATGCCGATTGCCCGAGGCGCGGTGGTTTCTGCCTGTTCCCCGATCTCCGGAGCGCTCTGGGCCGTGGGCCGAACTCCCGGGCCGTGGGCCGAACCCCGGGGCTGTACCTGAGGGGGCCGGGTGTCCTGGAAGAGACCTGCCCCTGGCGGCGGGCGTTAAAATCATTTAGAATAGCCGGCCTATGACATTACAGGAAGAAATTGATAAGCGGCGTACCTTCGCCATAATTAGCCACCCCGATGCAGGAAAGACCACCCTGACCGAGAAGCTGCTGCTCTACGGAGGCAGCATCAGGGAGGCGGGGGCGGTTAAGTCCAATAAAATCGACCGCAGCGCCACATCGGATTTCATGGAGATTGAACGCCAGCGCGGGATTTCCGTGGCCACCTCGGTAATGAGTTTTGAGTACGGCGGTAAAATCATCAACATTCTGGATACACCCGGGCACAAGGATTTCGCCGAGGATACCTACCGGACCTTAACGGCGGTGGACAGCGTCATTCTGGTGGTGGATTCGGTAAAGGGTGTGGAAGAGCAGACCGAACGGCTCATGGAGGTCTGCCGTATGCGGGACACCCCGGTGATCGTCTTCGTGAACAAGCTGGACCGGGAGGGGCGGCTGCCCTTGGATCTCATGGATGAGCTGGAGGAAAAGCTGAACATCCGAGTGCGTCCTCTAACCTGGCCGGTGAACCGGGGCGACCGGTTCAAGGGGGTGTTCAACCTGGTGGAGCAGAACCTGTACCTCTTCCGGCCGGGCAAGTCCACGGTTGAGGAGGAGCGGGTGCTCATCCAGGGGCTGGACGACCCGACCCTGGAGGCCCAGGTGGGGTCCGAGGATGCCCAGGTGCTTCGGGAGGATGTTGAACTGGTGGAGGGTGCCTACGGGGATTTTGATCACCAGGCGTACCTGGAGGGCCGGGTTGCCCCGGTGTTTTTCGGTTCAGCCCTGAATAATTTCGGGGTGCGGGAGCTTCTGGAAACCTTCCTTTCTATTTCGCCCCTGCCCCAGGGCAGGGAAACGGATCAGCGGCGGGTTGAGGCTGAAGAATCGGATTTCAGCGGCTTTGTATTCAAGATTCACGCCAACCTGGATCCCCGGCATCGGGACCGGATTGCCTTTCTCCGGGTGTGCAGCGGGGTGTTTGAGCGGAATACCTTTGTCCGTCATGTCCGCCTGGGGAAGAATCTTCGGTTCTCCAATCCCTACAGCTTTATGGCCAGCCGGAAGAATGTGGTGGACCAGGCCTTTCCCGGGGATGTGGTGGGCTTGTATGATCGGGGTGATTTGAAGATCGGTGATACCTTAACGGCGGGCGAACAGTTCATGTACCAGGGAATACCAAGCTTCAGTCCCGAGGTCTTCCGGGAGCTCACGAATCTAGATCCCATGAAGAGCAAGCAGCTGGAGAAGGGAATCCGCCAGCTGACCGAAGAGGGACTTGCGCAGCTCTTCATCCAGGACCAGGGCCGGCGCAAGATTGTGGGTACCGTAGGAAGCCTGCAGTTCGATGTCATTCAATACCGGTTGCTCAATGAGTACGGAGCAAGCTGTCGCTTCGATCCCCTGAACTTTGCCAGGGCATGCTGGATTACCAGCGAAGATCCCGGGGCCCTGAGGGCGTTTATGGAATTTCGGGGCAGTCAAATCGCCCTGGACAGGGATGAAAATCCCGTATATTTCGCCGAAAGCGAATGGCAGCTGAACTATCTGCGCAGCGACAACCCGAAGATCGAGTTCCATCTGACCAGCGAGTTCAAGCTGCGCCGCCAGGAGGCCTAACATGCCCGGGGATCCCCGCCAGATCCTGAGTCACACCTTCGGCTACACCGAATTCCGTCCCTTTCAGGAGCAGATCATCCAGCGGGTGTTAACCGGCCGGGATTGTCTGGCGGTGCTTCCCACCGGGGGCGGTAAATCCCTCTGCTACCAGATTCCCGCCCTCTGTCTGCCCGGATTGACCCTGGTGGTTAGTCCGCTGATAGCCCTGATGGCCGATCAGATTTCTGCCCTCACTGAGGCCGGGGTGCCTGCCGCGACCCTGAACAGCAGTCTGGACGGCCGGGAATACGCCCGCACCCTGGATACCATAACCTCCGGCCATCTGAAACTTCTCTACGCCGCCCCGGAAACCATCGCAGGTCCCCGGTTCCGGGAGCTTCTTGCAACCCAGAACCTCAGTCTGCTGGCTGTGGACGAGGCCCACTGCATCTCCCAGTGGGGCCATGACTTCCGCCCGGAGTACCGCAGCATCGGACTGCTTCGCCAGCGGTACCCCGGGGTGCCGTGTCTGGCTCTTACCGCTACCGCCACCGAGGAGGTGAAAAACGACATTGCCGTTAGTCTATCCCTGGATACATCCCAGGGGGGGCTGGTAAGCGCCAGTTTCAACCGGGCGAATATCGATCTGGCGGTGCTGCCTAAGAAGGGCGGCCGCCGCCAGGTGGTGGAACTGGCGAAGCGCTTTTCCGGCCAGTCGGGAATAATCTACTGCATGAGCCGGAAGGGCAGCGAGGGTATCGCCCGGGCTCTGACCGATCAGGGCATTGCCGCCCGGGCCTACCATGCCGGCCTGGGGGATGCCCAGCGGGGGGAAAATCAGGAATGGTTTATCAGGAGCGAGGGAGCTGTGATGGCTGCCACCCTGGCCTTCGGCATGGGAATCAATAAGCCCGATGTGCGGTATGTAATTCACGCCGATCTGCCCAAGAGTCTGGAGTCCTACTATCAGGAGGTCGGCAGGGCGGGCCGGGACGGTCTTCCGGCCCAGGGGATCCTCCTGTACTCCTACGCCGACGTGCACAAGATGCGGGTTATTCTGGGCAATTCCGAGGATGGTGCCTCGGGTGATGCCATATCCCAGCTGCGCAAGGTGGTGGATTGGGCCGAGTCCCATGAATGCCGGCGGGTTTCCCTGCTCCGCCATTTTGGGGAGGATTTCCATGCCCGGGACTGCCAGGGCTGCGATCGCTGCCGGGGGGATGATAATCAACACGATTTGACCCTGGAGGCCCAGAAGCTGCTTTCCTGCGCGTTCCGCACCGGGGAGCGTTTCGGGGGCGGGATACTCGCCGATGTATTGGTGGGATCGGGAAACCAGGCTGTGCTCAGCCGGGGATTCGACCGGATCAGTACCTACGGAATCGGGCAGGAGCATCCCCGGGACTGGTGGATCGCCCTGGGCCGGACCCTGGAACAACGGGGCCTGTTCCGGCGCCGGGACGACTTCGGGGGATACTCCCTTACCCAGGAGGCCTGGGACTTCTTCAAGACCAAGGATCCGTTCCTTGCCCAGGTCCAAGGCCAGGAGAACCCGAGTCTCGCTGACGGCTACCGTCCCGGGGTCGATGACGCCCCCGGAAGGGCCGGGGATTCAGCCCACCGGAAAAGCACTGAGGCAGGAAGCCGGACCGGCGGTTACCGGGGTCTTACCAGCACCCTTGATCAGGCGGTGGCCCAGGGCGAATTGAGTAAGACCCTGGTCGAAGCTCTCCGGTCCCTCCGAAGGGACCTGGCCTCCCAGCGGAATGTCCCCCCCTACGTCATCTTCTCGGATAAAACCCTGGCAGATCTGGCCAGCCGCCGTCCCGGCACCCTTGATCAGCTGAGTGGAATCTACGGATTGGGGGATGTGAAGATTCAGCGCTACGGCGTGGATATTCTTTCTGCCCTGGGAACGGCGACAGAGCCGGAATGAGTGCCAGGAATTCCCGGGGAGAGCAGAATGTGGTGCTTCGCGCACCAGCGTCCCGATGAGCTCACCGGATGGTAAAAACCGCTGAATCCTCGGTAAGTCCGTTGCTTCCCCAGATAGTCACCAGGTACTCCTGTCCGTCCCCAGGGGATCTGGTCCAGCGGTAGGTGTCTTGGGAAATTTCACCCACAGAGCCTGCTTCAAGGCTGAAGATGGGGCTTTCCCGATGGGGTTTGTCCTCGTAAAAATCCAGGAGAGAGAGCTCAAGGGTGGCTCCCGGACTAACGGTTTGGTCCGGAATATCGAAGTCGGGGGTTCCATAGAATAACAGACAGGTGGGCAGGAGCAGGAAGGATAGGATCAGGGGTTCTGAAAGCAGCCGCCCTGGAGAAACGCGGATTGGTTTCATAACGGGCCTCCTCCCCCAAGTATACCACCGAATGGTTAGGGCACCCAGGCAGAGCGGTTTATATGATCGTAACCAGCACCGGATAAGCGGCGTGCGCTGAGCCCCGGCCCCAGGGGTAGGTCGCCGGCATGGATTGTTACACCCCGTTGCTCACCTACAAACCAAACCAGAACAAAATTAAAGCCCGGGAGCCGGAAAACCGGCCGTCCGGGCTCATATTCCCCGGTCCCTGAGGGGCCGGATGACCGGTTATTCAGGGCCGAAGAATGGGTAAAGGGGTCGTGTTACCGGGATCCCGTCTTCATGCGCCCGTCCACCTGGGGAGCAACGCTGCCGGTTTTTTGGATGTATTCAATGAGTATTTCATCCAGGCCGTCAAAGTTTCCCACCACCGGGGCTTGGGTGAACATGGTGTATTCATCTCCCCCTGCCGCCATAAAATCATTGGTGGCTAAGACGTAGGTTTCTTCAGGATCCAGGGGCTGACCGTCCAGGGTAACGGAGATCAATCGGTTTCCCGGTTGGGCGGTACCGTCGAATACTACCTCTATACCCGCGACATGGGGAAATGCGCCCTTTGTTTCGGGGTAGCTGTCGATGCCATGTTCCAGGGCTGCAAGGATGTCGGCTCCGGCAATTTCCTTAGTAATGATGTAGTTGCCGAAGGGTAGGACGGTTATTACATCCCCCACGGTAATCTGTCCCTGGGGGATGCTTGCCCGGATTCCCCCTCCGTTGGTAATAACGATATCAGCTCCGGTGGCATCCAGGACCGCATCGGTAATGAGGTTTCCGAGGTTGGTTTCTCCGGCCCTGACGTCCCCGCGTTCCCCGTTGAGGGTTACCCGGGTGGATCCGATTACCTCGCTGGTCATGGCCTCAATGGATTCTTTCACCTCGGAGATTATGGCGGTAACCGCCGGGTCGGGGGTTATTCCCTCGGCTTCCTCCTTAGTAATGATGGAGGCGGTTAGATTGGTGGTGCTGCCCTGTACCCGGAGGGTAACCTTTCCGAGATTTTTATCGTATTCTCCGGCTTGGACGATGAGGGTCTCGCCCTCCCAGAGGCCTTCTTCGAGGGTTGTGTGGCTGTGGCCGTCGATGAGCAGATCGATGCCGGGAACCTCTTTCGCAAGCCGGGTACTGGTGTGGAATGAATCAGGATCAACTCCCAGATGCACGATGCCGATGACCACATCTGCCTGTTCCCGAAGCTGGGGTACGAGTTCCTTGGCTGCATCGACGGGATCAAGGAAGTCCAGGCCCCGAACGTTGTCGGGATGGGTTTTGTAGGTGGTTTCCGGGGTTGCAATCCCAAAAACGGCAATACGCAGATCCGCAACATCGAAGAATGTATAGGGTGTCAGGATGGGGGCGCCGTTTTTTAGAACGTTTGCCGCCAGGATTGGGTAATCGGTTTCCTCGTCAAGCTCCAATAGCCGTGCCTGGCCGTAATTAAAGTCGTGGTTACCCGGCGCCATAGCATCCACGCCGATGCCGTTCATAATCCGGGCAATGCTTTCGCCTTGAACCAGGGTGGCAATGGTCTGGCCGTGAAAGGTATCTCCGGCGTCAAAAACCAGGACGTTTTCATTGTTGCTGCGCTCCGCCTTAATGAAGGCTGAAAGCTTCGCGAGTCCCATACCATCGTAGGGGCCTTCCTCTACCCGGGAATGGGTATCGTTGAAATGGAAAATGGTGATCTCCGCGGCTTGTCCAACGATGGGCATAGCCAGGAACAATACCAGCGCAGCAAGTACGCCGGCTCTCATGAGATAGTTACGTTTCATAATGATTCTCCCTTGGCGGAACTGGTTAGCGGTCCGCCTTCTTCGTGTAGTGTGTACCCTAGTATGATACAAATCGATGGTGATTTGGGATAAAACCCATGAATTTTTTAAGCAAATTAAGATAAACCCAAACGGCAAATAGTTTTCAGTTTGATTTAAAGGTGAACCCCCTTCAAGAACCTGCTTTTTGTGCAGGTCTCGGAAATGATTCATACTTTTAATCCGGATCTGATAATCCAAACTCTTATGAAACCTTTTGGTGTTATAGAACCGACAGTACCGGTTCAGCCCGAATTTGAGATCCGCCATGGTCTCATAGCTTTTAATGTAGATATCTTCGTATTTTAGGGACCTCAAGAACCGTTCGACATAAATGTTGTCCAATGTACGGTCTTTGCCATTCATGTTGATCTGGATATTGTGCTCTCCAGAAATGGCGAACGCCCAGATGGAGAAAGAAATCCTTAAAAAAAGCCGCCGTGTACTTTGCAAAAGAGTCGCTGCCAGGTACGCGTTTATAAAGGAGCAGCGATGGGATTTACCTGCCGATCTACCAGTAAATGTGTTGGAGGTCTCCCGAAGCGGATTTTATAGCTGGTTGACTCGAAAGCCGTCAAAACAGGCCAGTGAGGATCGGCATTCGTAGCCGTTGATTCGCGAAGCCTACGAGAATGGGTGAAGAACCAGCCCCACAAAGTGTTCTAACCTTTAAAATTCAAAGGATCAGTAGCATATCAAAGTTTATTAGGGTAGATTCTCAAACCCTACTTGTATAATACCCCCCGTGGGTATATATTGCATATACCCACGGGGGGTATAAATTCAAATTAACTAGGAGTATAACACTATGGCTAATCCAATCAAACCAGTCTTGATGTACATAAAAAAAAGAATTAACCGATCCTTAGAAAACATGGCCAAAGAAAACAAACGGCAATTCGGTAATGGGCGATTAGATTGCTGTGATCTCCAAAAAAAATCTGAGAAACAGTTGTAACCGTAAATACCAGTAAGGATCATTCATGTCGCCAAGAATAATACATATCGGGCCCGTAAGCATCCCACTCCTCGGACTTTTTATCATCATAGGAATTCTGACCAGTATAGGTCTCCTCTCCTATGACGCGGACAAGAAAAAACTAGACAAAGATTTGATATATGATAGCATCACAAAAATATTGATTTTTGGGATCATTGGTGCACGAGTTTATTACATTTTAATCTTCAATTTAAAACCATATATCGAAAACCCCCTGAGTATATTTTTTGTATGGCAGGGGGGATTATCAATCCAGGGAGGCATTCTCGGGGGCATCATAGGGGGTGTAATCACATTTAGAAAAGACGCTATCGGCTTCTGGAAAATGGCGGATTTTCTCGCCCCAGGAGTAATTCTCGCCCAAGCAGTGGCACGAATCGGCTGTGACGTTTTTGGCAATCCTATTGAAAGTCCACTTCCATGGGGAGTCGTTGTCGATGGTATCCATGTTCATCCTGTACAAATGTATGAGTCACTACTCAATTACCTTTTATTCTTCATACTTTGGATTAGCAGAGAAAGAATACGGTTTCAAGGTCAACTTTTCCTTTCATACACCATCGGTTTCTCATTAAACCGATTCATTGTAGAGTTCTTCAGAACGAACCCAATGATACTTCCACCCCTCACAGTTGCGCATATAACAAGCATAGGATTTATTATTCTTGCAGGCATTATTTGGATGGTATTGGGGAACCAGGAAAAATTCCAAATACAACACACCAAAGTAAATCGAATTAACACCATAATCCCTCTGCTCACAACCATCATATCAATTGCCGTTTCAACCTTTATTTACTATAGGATTTACTGGTCATAATCTTATGAGACTCGCGCAAATCAAGCCCCATGAACACGAGATACCTGGTCAAATTAAGTCCCGGTATATTTCTCAGCTTCTCATGGCTCTGAGTTCAGCAATCATAGTCCCTTTATCACAAGCGAATGAGATTTGGTGGTATGGTAACCCGGCTTTAGGCTTGATTGCATATGTCCCCCTTTACATCGCCACTATTTCATCCAAATCATTGAGAGAATCGGCGGGATTGGGAGCCTTGTTTGGGGCCGTATCAACGATACTATCCTACTTCTGGCTTGCTAACTTTGGAGAATTCAGCCTTTGGACTATTGGTGGGGTAACTGTAGTGTACACTACCTATAATGGGGTGCTTAATACAGTCTTAGGGCTCGTTCTGAAAACCTTCCTAAAACAGAGACCACTGATTTTCGGGATATTCTGGACTGGGTACGAATTAGTAAAAAGTATTGGGTTTTTAGGGTTTCCCTGGGGCCTTGCAGCATATCCATTTTCTGATTTTTTACCCCTAGTACAAATTGCAGACATCACCGGTGTGTACGGTATAAGTTTTATTGTTCTGTATCTAAATGCTTTCATTGCTGAGGTGTTGATGCTCTGCTTCAGAAATCGGGTTCATCCTACTCCGATAACTTACAAGATTCTGGTTTTACATTTGGTATTTATTACTGGACTGCTTACAATATATATTATCTACGGGTACAACAGACTCGCATATAATGCAGAGATTACAAACGAGCTTGATGTCCTAATGGTACAGCAAAACAGTGATGCTTGGGTTGCGGATAACCAAAACGAAACCCTTTCACTTCTCCAGAGATTAACCCAGGAGAATACTGCCCAAAACAACCCGGATCTTGTTGTATGGAGTGAATCCTCATTACGTAATCCATATCAGGATACATGGGTGACATACTATGATACGAATCCGACAGGGTATCCGTTTAATAGCTTCCTATCCGACATAGACGTGCCCCTTCTCACCGGAGCACCTTATACAAAAAATAATAAATCTTATAATTCAACAATTCTCTTTGACCGAAAAGGTAACCCCGTAGATCATTACAGTAAACAGCAGCTAGTCCCGTTTGCAGAGAGAGTTCCTTTCTGGAACCTGCAAATTGTCAGAGATTTTTATAAGGATGTACTCGGGTTGGTTGCTATTTGGTCCCCGGGGGACAGGCAGACAGTATTCCAGGTAGAAGGTAAAAACGGACCAGTTCGATTCGCAACACCAATCTGCTTTGAAGACTCATTTTCAGGAATAACGCAGATTTTTTCAAAGCAGAATGTCGATCTTTTTATTAACCTAACCAATGATGCATGGTCAAAAACAAATTCAGCCCAGTTGCAACATTTCATTTCCTCCAAGTTTCGCACAATTGAGACACGAACCACCATGATCCGCTCAACGAACGCTGGTGTAACTGGTGTTATTGATCCCTGGGGAAAAACCCTAGTAACATTGCCGATGTTTACCGCCCAGGCATTACGAACAACGGTTCCAATCTATAACTGGAGGAACAGTCCAACAATATATACCCAAATAGGAAACAGTTTTGGGTGGCTACTTGTAGGAATTGCCCTCATTCTATTAGCATTCAGTCTATTACCACAACATCTTTGTCGAGGGTTTTACAAACGGATCACTGACAGACACAATATGGCCACTCCATGAAAAAGGCCTCTACAGACCCATGCGGTAATAAGTGATTTAATAAACTGGACAGCCTCACACCCTGCACCGTTAGTCTGAACATTGATTACGATAACTCCTACATCGAAGGGTAGAGATAGTAGGTTCGCTTCTATTGCCACCTGGAAATGGTAATCTAAATTACCCTGGCTCTGTCTATGAAGGAAAACCTTGCATACCCTACAGGGGTATAGTATGCTTAATATGGAACGGAAAATATAGGAGGGATCCATGGAAACTATCAGTCAGAAATACACCTATTTCCTTGAAAGACACAAACGAATTCTTCTACTCGCTATTGCCATTATTACAGTGGTATTTGCAGCCTTTGCCCTCACTACTACTATTGATATGGGAATGTATAATCTGCTACCCGAAAGAGATCCGATAGTGCAGAGTTTCAAGGAAACATCTCGGAATTTTGGAGGTTTCGACAGCCTAATTATTACAGTGTCTGGCGGCAGTAACACAATCCAGCAACATTCTGCTGAAAAAATCGCAGAGATGCTCGGGAACCTGCCAAGCATGATCAGAGCTGTTGATTACCGTTTGCCCGTTGAATTTTTTACCAAGCGAGGCTTGTTGTATCTTGAAGAAAAAGATCTCGACACGTTTATTAACGCAGCTACCCAGACTCTTTCCTCTGAATCTGAACAGACAGTACTATCCTTTCTCGCTCAATTAAACACAGGAAACCTGATGCAAATGAAGCTCTCGTCAATCTCGGACAACCCTCTTGTATTTCAAAACGGATATTACTATACACCGGATAGTTCAACACTTTTAATCATTGCCCGGCCAACAAACCCTAATCATGATATGGTCTTTTTCAAGAACCTTATTCAACAGGTAAACAAAGATCTTCAACCTATCCAAACACAGTTTCCGGACCTAACAATAACCGTTAGCGGAATGCCGAAGATGATGGAGGAACAGCAAAGCTATCTCAATGACCGTATTCTATTGGTTACTATTCTCGCTTTGATAGGAATCATCCTTCTTTTTACCTTCATGTTTCACAGACTCTCTTCAGCCTTATTGGCAGCCATTCCCGTAATAATCGCCATTATATGGACAATCGGAATAAACGAGATTGTTATAGGACAATTAAACCTTGTTACAAGCATCTTTTCAGCAATACTTCTTGGTTTGGGAATTGATTTTTCTATTCACTTCATATCTCATTTTTTTCTACTCATTGACAAGGGCTATAGCAAAAGTCAAGCAGTTACCCGAGTAATAGAGAAGGTAGGTAGAGGTCTGACATCAGGGGCACTAACAACCACTATAGCCTTTTTCCTTCTTATGTCTTCGGACTTCAAGGGCTTATCCGAACTAGGTTTCATTGCTGGTATAGGAATAATGATAAGTTTTTTACTTACGATGGTTCTGCTTCCCATTTTTCTTTTGCAACTTAATGCTGTAAAGAAATCCTCTAACAATGGGGGGGTAGAGTTCTCAAGCCACGCGAGTACGGTACTGCTCAAAATGAAGATACCCATTTTATTGGGCTTTATAGCTATCCTAATTCTACCATTTTTCATAGATTTCGAACTGCAGTTTAATTACAACGCATTCTCATTGCTCCCGGCCATTCCTTCTGTTGAACGCCAGGAAAAACTGATAGCAGATACAGGGATGTCATTTGATTTTAGTATTGTAGCTGCAGAGTCAATATCTGAGGCCCGAAAACAATATGAAGCCTTATCAGACCTATCAATTGCATCCTATATCGATTCACCTACGGCTTACATACCCACTCTCCAGACTGAAAAAATCAAGAAAATTAAGGATCTTTTGATTGTGGTGGAGTCTAAGCTGGACAATCTCACCCTTGAACAGTTTTCTAACGACCAGCAATCACAGATTTTAGACTACTACCAATATTTAAAACAGACCGTTGATAATGGGCCCATCGGTTTTGAAGATCTACCAGCAGTAATTCAAGACAAATACCAGGGTTCCGATGGAAGCATTGCGACATTCGTATATGGCAATCTAAATATGTGGGAAAAGGAACAGATGGAGGTTGTAATACAAGGACTAAAAAGCATAACAAATAATACCTCGGGCACTCCATTTATGTGGTATACAATCGTGGATTATATTCGAGAGGATCTCATCTCAAGCTCACTGCTGGTTCTTATTGCCATGATAGTCATTGTATCTATAGATTTTAAAAGGCCCTCACGCATTGCACTTGTGCTCATTCCTGTCGTAACTGGGTTTGGTTTACTTCTTGGATTTATATCCTTGATGGGGATCAAGTTTAATGCGGCAAACATAGCCGCTTTTCCCATTATACTAGGGATAGCAATTGACGATGGGATTCACATGATCCGTAGCTTTATAGAGGAGAAAAGCACATCCATTACCCCGATGCTACAAAAATCCGGAAAGGCTGTGTTGACTACATCCCTTACAACCATGATCGGATTCGGTAGTTTGTATTTTGTAGGGGACCCGTTAGTATCTGGTTTAGGGGTTCTCCTATTCTTTGGTTCTTTATTCAGCCTTATTGCAAGTCTGACCCTGCTTCCAATAATGACCCATCTTCTGAGAAACCAGGTGTTAAAAGCATAGCGCTGTTTACTGGTAGGTACCAAAGCGGCTGCAGATCAATCACTGACTCTTCATAGTTTTGTCCGGTTGCAATACCATGCCATATGATATTCGCCGCTTTCGGTGCCCACCACTCCCATGGATTACTAGCATCAATCCAAACTACTACAACATATTGTTGTTCACCGGGCTGTGGATCCGTAGGACCGAAGGAAATAAACCAGGAATGTTTCCTATCCTCATCACCTGTTTCGCCTGTTCCTGTTTTTCCCGCAACCTGTAGAGCATCGGTGGTTATAACTGATGTTGGTGTTCCATCAGTAATGGCATACCTCAAACCTTGGCGCAACTGAGAAAATACCAGGGGGTCAATATCCAGTGTTCGAACCACTTCGGGAGTGATTTCCTTTTCAATGCGGTTTGATACGGCGTTCCGGACTTCTTTGACCACATGCGGTTTATAGATAATTCCATTATTTACAATGGCTGAGGTTAAGATTGCCATTTGGAGTGGAGTTGTTGCCAGATAGCCTTGTCCGATGGATAAATTCACCGTATCGCCTATTGTCCAGCCTTCAGAGTAGAGAGATTGCTTCCATCCTGGATCAGGTACCAGCCCGGTGATCTCTCCGGGTAGATCAATACCGGTTCGTGAGCCTAACCCGAATAGCCTTGAATATTTAGTAATCTGTTCATGCCCAAGATAGTCTTTGCCAAGTAGATAGAAATAAGTGTTGCATGATTCAGCCAGGGCCTTTAGCCAATCCACCCGTCCATGCCCATCAGGGACATGGTCTCGGAACATCTGGTTTCCAACGATGATATAGCCGGGATCCTCAATCTCTTGGAATGGATCAAATACCTTTTCCTCCAACATTGCAGCACTCAGGACTACCTTGAAGGTTGAGGCGGGACCAACAGCAGACTGAATAGCCCGGTTAAGTAGTGGGGCATCAGCACCATTAAAAATACCCGTTTCATCCTGTGGGGTTAATATTGTGGAAAAAATGTTTGGATTAAAATCCGGGTAGCTTGCCATCCCCAGAATTTCTCCATTTGAGGGATCCATTACCACAATAGCACCATTTCTCCTGCCTAATGCGGCTTCAATCAATTTTTGAATGGTCATATCAATGGTCAAGACAATTGCATTCCCATTGATAGGTTTTTTAATTACATCTCGTGAGCTAACTGGTCGACCCAATGCATCAACAGTCACCTTGCTCATCCCCGAGGAACCACGCAAATCCATGTCATATTCATTCTCTATGCCAGACTTACCAATAACCGATTCAGAAGAATAACCCTGGTTATAAAGTAACTGAAGCTCCCTATCATCGATCTTTCCAGTATAACCAAGTACATGCGCAAGACTCGCCCCCTGAGGATACGAGCGAACAGAATTCTCGATCCATTCAACTCCTGGAAATGCTTCGATTCGTTCGGCGATCTGGGTTACCATAGATAAATCAATATCTGTCCGAAGGTTGATCAGATTAAGGCCTGCTTTTTTTCCGGAGGCTATTCTGTCGGATAATTCCTGTACATCTGATCCTAATATTTCCGCCAGCTCATCAAGAAAAAGGGATGAATCTCTGGGGTTATTCAATAACCTCAATCTGATTGTGTAACCGGGAATATTGGTTGCTAGCCGAATCTTTCTATCCCTATCCCATATTTCTCCCCTCAGACCCTCAATTATCGAAGTCCTCTGAGTTATCCGTTTAGCCTGTTCGGAGTAGAGGAAAGCGTCGACAACCTGAAGAGACAATAATTTTATAATATATATAAATATGACTATCCCCATTATTGCCGATAGGATGGTATAGCGCCTACCAATATTAAGTTGGATCGTTTTCTTTGAGGTCTCACTTTTTCTTAATACCATAGGGAGGTATGGTACATGAAACAATGAGAATAATCTATGCACATGAGCCAATTGGAAAAATCATTTGCAAGAGTCTTCCTTGGAATCATAATTGAAAGAATGCTTATAAGCCCTTGTATACCCTTGGGGGGTATGGTATATTTAAATCAGTTATTATAGATAAATACCTATTCCAGGAGGAACATATGACAACGATGCAAAGAGAAGTAAGCTTCCCTATCAGGGGAATGACCTGTGCAAGCTGCGCATCCCATGTAGAGTCTTCATTAGCTTCAATCAAGGAAATTCAATCAGTGCGGGTGAATCTTGCAACCGAGCAAGCGACCGTTAGAACGGAAAAACCGTATCTTCCAGCAGCAGATCTGCTTGAAGCGGTGGAAAGTTCAGGTTATGAAATACCTCTGGTTACAACAAGTTTGCATGTTACGGGTATGACTTGTGCAAGCTGTGCTTCATCAATTGAGGCTGCATTGGCTCGGATGGATAATGTCGTCTCAGCAAGAGTGAATCTGAGTACAGAAACAGCTACCATATCTCACTTCGCTTTAAGCGTCTCCGAAAGAGATATCATCTCTATGATCCAGTCTGTCGGATACGACGCTATACCGATGGAGGATGTCAAGCAGATAAATCAGGAGGAGTTGGAACAACAAAAGATGCAAAATGCTCGCAATAAAATGATTGGAGCCTGGGCTTTTACTGTTCCAATAATTCTCTGGATGTTCCTCGAAATGTTTTTTGGTATCACTTGGCCATCTGAAGCAGTTTTTAACTTTGGAATGATTGCCTTAGCCATACCAGTGTTGTTCTGGGTTGGTCGTAAAACCTTTGTAAGCGCATGGAAAGCAACCACCCACGGTCATGCAAATATGGATACCCTCATAGCAATTGGAACCGGCGTATCACTGTTAACCGGTCCTCTATCATTTATTTAGCCAATAGCAAATTACGCAGGTGTAGCAGCTATGATCATGGCCTTCCACCTGACCGGCCGGTATGTAGAGGAATCAGCAAAGGGCAGGTCGTCACAGGCCATCAGAAAACTACTTGAACTTGGAGCCAAAACAGCACGAGTTATCCGAGACAACAAAGAGGTAGAAATCCCCATTGACCAGGTAGAGATTGGCGACATCATGGTAATCCGATCCGGGGAAAAGGTTCCTACCGACGGTATCATACTATCAGGCCAGAGTGCTCTTGACGAGTCAATGGCCACCGGCGAATCCATGCCAGTTAACAAAGAGGAAGGTGATGAGGTAATTGGTGCCACCATAAACCAGGATGGCCTTCTTAAGGTTAAGGCTAGCAAGGTTGGAAAAGACACCTTCTTGTCGCAAGTAATCAAAATGGTGGAGCAAGCTCAAGGAACAAAGGTACCCATTCAAGAATTTGCTGACCGGGTTACTGGTATATTTGTTCCGATCGTAATCGGTATTGCCGCCCTCACTGTTTTAGCATGGGTAGTGTTTCCATCACTCATGCAACCTCTCATTGAAGCAGGTACATTTTTACCCTGGGTAAACCCAAACCTTGGTAGCTTGACCCTAGCAATAATCTCAATGGTTGCAGTACTAGTAATTGCCTGCCCCTGTGCTCTTGGATTAGCTACCCCCACCGCCCTGATGGTTGGAAGCGGAAAAGGTGCTGAGAATGGAATTCTCATTCGAAGCGGCGAATCCATTCAATCGTTAAAAGAGGTAAAAGTTGTAGCCTTTGATAAAACCGGAACCCTCACCAAAGGCAAACCCGAGGTTACCGATGTTATAAGTATCCTAGGGAATTCAGATATAGACATCCTTCGGCTTGCAGCAGCGGTGGAATATGCAAGCGAACATCCTTTAGCAAAGGCGGTGGTGAACCATGCCAGAGATAGGGGTATTGAGAAATTACCAGAGGTTACCGACTTTCTCACTATCCGCGGAAAGGGTGTCCAGGGGAATATTGATAATCAGCAGGTCCTTATCGGTACCAAACGCCTGATGGTTGAAGAGGGTGTAAATGTACAGGATATAGAATCCCAAATAAGCAGGCTTGAGAGCGAAGCTAAAACCACCATGATAGTGGCATCTGACTCAAAGGTAATTGGCGCCATTGCCATGGCGGACACTCTGAAAGAGGAATCCATCGAAGCCATTACTGCTCTGCATAACCAAGGCATTAAAACTGCGATGATTACTGGCGATAATCGGCGTACCGCTGAGGCAATCGCAAAGCAGGTTGGTATTGATCATATACTTGCCGAGGTATTGCCAGACGGTAAGGTTGATGCAGTAAAGCTACTCCAGGACCAGTTTTCAGTTGTTGCTTTTGTAGGAGATGGAATCAACGATGCTCCAGCCCTAACCCAGGCAAATATCGGAATTGCTATAGGAACAGGGACAGACATTGCAATCGAAGCAAGTGATGTTACCCTGGTAAGCGGGAAGTTAGGAGGAGTTGTTTCTGCAATCATCCTCAGCACCGAAACCTTTAAAAAGATCAAACAAAATCTTTTCTGGGCATTTTTCTACAACATCGTGATGGTTCCCTTGGCAATCATTGGGTGGATGCACCCAGTACTTGCAGAAATTGCTATGGCTGTTTCCTCCATCAGCGTTGTGAGCAATGCTAATAGGCTAAAAAACATTTCATTAAGTCCAAAAAAGAAAGGAGGGAAATAAATATTAACATTTCAGGATGTGCTGAGTAAGCACTCAAATAATAACTTCACAGAACATCATTTGTTAGGAGTATAAAATGGCATTAGATCCAATATGTAATATGGAATTTGAGGAAGAGAAGGCAGTAGCCACCGCTGTATATGAGGGCAAGAATTATTACTTTTGTTCTGAGGCATGTAAAAATGAATTCCTTCGGACCCCCTGGAAATATGAGTCAAAGGCTTCTTCAAAGGCGGAGGAATCCGGGCATTCGTGTTGCAGTTGATTTACTTGGTAGATAGGTCACAGCATCGACTAGCAGGCTCCATTAATTGATGAGCCTGCTTCTTTACAAACTGGAGAGGAATTCATGAAACACAATACTATTGTGATTGTTGGCGGTAGTGTACAATTCTTTCTGTAAAAGTGCTCTCTGTAAGGGGGCTTGAAA